>DAHXNH010000218.1 GCA_027365485.1 Clostridiales bacterium | reverse complement strand
GGCTCTTACGCACTTTCTGTTATTGATAGTCGACGTAGTAACGATGTAGCAACCTAATAGTACTGGTTTGCGATTGTTTCCTCGAGAAAATGAGGGAAAACCGTCAAACCGTCCAGAGACGATAGATATGTTGTGCGTATTTCTTGAAGCGCCAGCAGTAAATAACAGTAAATACCCATAATATGTTTGTTTAAGCATTGTCTAGTCAATTAGTAATAACAGAAAGTGCGTAAGAGCCGACAAAAAGAGACGAAGTCCATCCGCGGTACTTCGTCTCTTTTCCTATCGGCGAGCCAAACTATGAAACATCCTATGGGGGATATTGTCCATACTGGTCTACCCTGAACGACCGCTCACGTGAACTCCCCCGCCATCTAACCACCAGTACTCGCTGTATAGCTCCCTTGAAGGGTTGAGGTGCGGGGTTCCCGGATCACTCCGAGAAGTTTCTGATTCGTCGACCGTTGCGCCGTGCCATTGGGGCTCGTACGTCTTATGCCGGATCTCCCCAGGCGTCGGTTCGCACCGTTCCGGCCCTATAGACTCAGCATAGAACATCCGCGGAGGTGTGTTTAACCCTTCGGGCTTGCCCGCTTCCCCCTCTTGGCAACCGCCTAAGAAGGGGTCAAGCGAACATCGTGTCCAAGACCATAATATTATGGTCACCGGCATCCAACCCCGTTACGACCATAGCTGGAGATCAGGCACGGCCGATTCGCCAGCGGACCTACGAGCGCGATTGGAGTCGATTTGCAGGAATGTCTTATCGAACGTCGAAGTTTACCAAGGGAGTAATCCGCGCCGAACTCATTGGGCACCGCGCTACTTTGCCCGATGGGCTGCCAAAAATCGCCGGACGGTGATTGCCGCTAAGTCGTGGATTCATCATCAATCCCTATCTCGACCAATCCCCATCCGTCGCAAAGGAGCGATTATCATGACGTATTCGTTTGTACGCGGCGTCAACCTCGGAGGCTGGATTTCTCAGTATGGTCGCGCTAATCAGACCCACTTTGACCACTTCATCACCGCGACCGACATCGACCGCATTGCCGCTTGGGGCATGGATCATGTTCGACTGCCCCTCGACTACCCAGTGATTGAAGACGACTCGCGTCCCGGCGTCTATAAAGAATCTGGCCTCAAGTATATTGACGATTGCCTGAAGTGGTGCCAAGCGCGGGGACTGGGTCTCATCTTAGATTTGCATCGAGCGCCCGGATACAGCTTTGGATCGCTCGATTCCAATTCGTTGTTTGATTCCGCCGATGATCAGACGCGCTACATCAATCTCTGGACTTTTTTGGCCAAGCGTTATCGAGGCGCTGACGACGGTCTCAAGCTAGAGCTGCTCAACGAAGTCGTGGAACCCAACAGTGATCGTTGGAACGCATTGGCGCATCGAACCATCGCCGCCATTCGATCCGTCGACCCGACTCGAGATATTATTTATGGAGGCAACCACTACAACTCCGTCGACGAGTTAAACAACATCGACTGGATTGCCCACGAGGATCATATTATTTACACCTTTCATTTTTATAAGCCGCATCTGTTTACCCATCAAAACGCCCAGTGGTCCCCAATGACCCGGGAGTATCAGCAAACCCTTCGCTATCCCGGAATCGTTCCTGGACTCGACGAATTTCTAGACAAGCACCCAGAATTTCGTGCCAGCCGGTCCGAACATCTCGGCGAGATGAATCGAGATCTCTTAGAACGCCTAGCCGCCCCAGCCGCCGATTTCATGGCACGGGCCCAAAAACCCGTCTATTGCGGAGAATATGGAGTGATCGATCATGCTCCGCTCTCTAGCCGCGTTGCCTGGCATCGAGACTTTGTCGACATTCTGCGCCATCTCGGCATTGGCTCAGCGGTCTGGACTTACAAAAAAATGAGTTTTGGCCTGGTCGAAGAGGACGGTCAGGTGGTCAGCCAAGAACTGATTGACATTGTTAGTCAAGCCTAAACGCGATGGACTCCACAGGGGGGACGGGAGGGCCTCCCGTCCCCGCCTCATCTTCTGGTCTCAACAACCCAGCCTTTCATGTCAAACGTTGGATCACTTCGAGACACGCTCGGGTGTTGTGATACGGGCACTTCCAGGCGTCGACCAGGTTACTTGGCCGGGGCTCGGCACTCCGTGAGAGACGCCCGTGCCATTCGCCATGTTTGCGGTCGATGACATAGCGTTCGATAAAGGACCAGACGAGGCTGGCTCGCTCTAAGTACTGGAGATCGCCGCTAATTTGGTAGGCATTGACTAAACCCACCACCGCCTCGGCTTGCGGCCACCAGTCTTTGCCACCGTCGGTAATGCGACCGTCGATCCCTTCGTTCATGACCCCGTGATCCGTATCCACTCCCTCGTTCCAAACGGCATCCACCATCTTGAGCGCTAACCTCTCAAAATCCTTCACCCGTTCGGCATCGTCGAGCGCTACAGCCGCTTCTAGCATCAACCAAGACCCTTCGATATCATGTCCATAAGATGCCTCGCTGCTTAGAGGATTCCAGTCTCGGTCGAGAAAACAGCGAAAATGAAACGTCTCGGGATCGACGATGAAGGTCCGCACCGTTTTTAACAATTGGCTTAAGCGTTGGTGCAAGAGCGGATTAGGCCAGACCTGATACAGTCTGGTATACGCTTCAAGGAGATGAAGATGGGTATTCATGGTTTTCGGTGCCCCGTGATTGATCGTGCTGAGGCGAGCTTCACGGTCGAGCTCAAAGCTCTGGGTGAACGACTCCAAGTAGCCGCCCCGGTCACGGTCGGCGCCATAATCTTCGATCACCTCATAGGTCAACTGAGCCCAGTGTAAAACTTCTGGATTTCGGCTGAGTGCATAGTACTCCGCCAATGCATAAAGTGCAAAGGCCTGGCCATAAAGGTGCTTGTGGGCCTGAACCGGAGCCCCATGGACGTCAACCATCCAATAGAATCCAAGATAGTCGTTGTCCCAAAAGGTTCCCACCAACAATCGATACAAGTCATCGACGACCGACAAGGTGGCCGCTTTGGATTCCAGTCCACTCAGATGCGCCTTGGAAAAGGTCCACAAAAGTCTTGCCGCCAAAATTAATCCCCGCGATGCATTCTCCTCGACCTTCCCCTCATGGTCAATTCGGCCATGAAATTTGCCGTCAGCGGTCAGCACTTGGGACCGCCAAAACCCCAAGATCCGATGTGCTTCTTCGGTTGCGTGATGCACCAAATCTTGCCGCATGTCCTGCTCGTTCACGGCTATTCCCCCTCGCTCTCGGTGAATGGTCACCACCGACTCTCCTCGATTATATCCCTCGGCTTGGGTTTCGCGAGCATAGAAAGCCCCCACGATGATCCATACTGGCAAGGGAGATCTTGGCTTCATCCATCGATCGGAGGTGCACGCGATTAGCAAAATCCAGACGTTTCTCGACATGGATCCGGGCATTGACGATGCTCTGGCATTGACTGTCGCGGTAAAACGGCTTCAGGTTTTGGGAATTACCACTGTCGCCGGCAATGTGAGCGTAGAACACACCTTTCAAAACGCCCATCACGTGCTTCGCCACATTGGGCAAGCGTTACCGGTCACTCCAGGGGCCCAGGGGCCCCTCTACTACCCTCTGCTCACGGCCAAGCATATTCATGGCAGCGCTGGTTTAGGCGATTACACCTGGGACACGGCCGATGTCCCCATGCCCCAGGAGCACGCTTGGCAGTGGATATGGCAACGCCTGCAACAAGCATCTGACCCCTGCCACCTCATTGCCACCGGCCCTTTGACGAATGTGGCCCTTCTGCTGCTGGCCTTTCCCGAGTCGGCCGATCGGCTCACCTCCATTACCTGTATGGCCGGAGGCATGCCGGGCGCCAAACTCGACAAGGCCGCCGAATTCAACGTCTTCGTCGATCCGCACGCCGCCGATGCTGTCTTTCGGTATGGCAGACATCTACAAATGGTCGGCATTAATGTGACTCACCGCGCGCTACTACCCATTAAGGACCTGCCGCGGCTGAAACAATATGGTCGAGTTGGCGGAATGCTCTTTACCTTGCTCTCCTATTACGCTCACACCTCGCGAGGGGAAGGCGGGGATCCAGAGGCTTTTCCGGTGGATGACGTAGTCGCGGTAGCCGCCGTGGATGCTCCGGAATTATTCGGATGGAAGTCGATGCCGCTGACTGTGGTCTTAGAAGGACCGCTTCGGGGCACCGTGGTCATCTCGCCGCTAGAGACGAAGCGGCCCGAGGTGATGGTGGCTTCGTCAATTAATGTCCCCGAGTTTTTAGAGTGGCTGTGGGCCAGTTTTGACATCTCGGCTTAGCCGTCTTCCAGACGATGGCTGCAATGGCGCATACGGTCCTATTTCTGACCTTAAATCGGCCGCTTAGGTTCGCACCTCGGCCTGCCAAGGTCGCGACCCCCTTCAAACCACGACACAATTGAAGCAGCCTCGCGGCCAAATCTCAGCGGTTCAGCGAAAGGTGAGCCGAGACGAAGACCGCAGCATGGCGGTAATCTGTGGGACATTTTTTCACGACGATGCATTGCCCCCGGTCGGACGCATCGATGCCGATAGCCGCCCGGTCGCCACGGATAAGGCGGTCCAATCCGCCGTCGGCGCAAAAACCCAGAACCGTTTCTGCTGAAGTGCGGCCTCAAGAATCTAGGGGGAAGCCCTGTGTCCCGCTTGGTCCCAAAGGGACGTGACCCCAAGATGCTGGGGCAGGCGAGGCACCGGGACGAGGGCCTGGTCCGAAGGCGCCTCCGGCGTATGCCTGACCCGCTATCAGCACCGAGCGTGTTGTCTCGATTAACCCTGCCCCCGGTTCGGTCTTGAGACGCCTTCACGCTCTGGCAAACTACCCATCGCGGACCCGGGTGACTACGTTTTCAAAGCTTGACGCACAGCCAAGATATACTTGGCCCGATCCCGGGGATCGACGCCTCGACGAGGACGCTCAGCGGTCACATGCTCTGGAGCTGGCCGATACGATAAAAAGCGTGTGGACCATTTGCCATGGCCTCGGGTCAACATACTGAGTGCTACCCCGTAATCCATCGACGTCGCCAGCGGCACCTCACCCTCCAAGGTCACATAGTCCGCCTTAACCATCGGCGGGTCAAACACTGCCCGCATCTGAATCAAGTCACTCATCACCCGGCCTCCGACCTCTTCCGGCACAGAGGTTCGAAAACTCAAAATCGGTTCCAACAGTTGGGTACCGGTGTGGGTCAGGCCGTCCATGATGGCCATGGGGGTAGCCACAACAAAATCCAAAGGATGGGTATGCCAGACATGATGTTCGCCACTGACCAAAATCACGGATAGATCGGTCACGGGCCAGCCTTTGAGACCTTGTTCCAAGGCTTCGGGTACTCGTCGTTCGACTTCTCGCTGATACCGGAGCAGCAATCGGTCGGGATGTGCTTCGGAGCGATAGCTCAAGCCACTTCCCCGGGCCCCGGGGAAAATGGCAAACCGCAAAATGGCCCAACAAGGTTTGGGCATGGTATAGGCCACGAAGCCTTCCCCGGGCTGCTTCGGTGTCTCTCGGTAGAGCACATTGGGCGGACCGAAGCTAGGATGAAGGTCATAGCGCGTCGCTAGCAATTCACCTAATATTTCAATCTGAATTCTGCCCGCAACCTGGACCTGACATTCACGGGTCTCCGCCAGCCATTCAAAGGCCAAAGTCGGATCTTCGTCGTCCAATTCTTGGAGAGCCTCGGCCAATCGCATGCTATCCTCATTGCGTCCGGGATAGACGTCCACGCTCAGTACCGGTTCGCTCAACGATACCGGCGCCGGAATCCCTTCTGGGCTTCCCAAGATATCGCCAATCCGCGATTGATTTAAGCCGTAGATGGCCGCTATATCGCCGCCTTGGACCAATCCGGTGTCCATTTGCTGCTGACCGTTCAGCTTGCGAATTTGGACGATCTTCTCCTCAATCCCGCGGCTATAATTGGCGACTAACTGCCGATTTTGCAACTGACCGCGATACAGTCGCACGAATACCGCCCGTCCACTCCGCGCCTGACGCTCAACTTTAAACACTACCCCGGACATCGGAGCTTCGATATTTCTCTTAGCCGCCGGCAAAAAGTCGACCATCGCATCCAACAGCTGGCGCACTCCGATGCCCTTCAAAGACGCCCCATAGAGAACGGGCACCACCTGCGCTTTAGCCACCAAACCGGCCAAAATTTGGCGAAGCCGGGGCAAGGCAATAGGTTCATTCTCAAGAAAGCTGGTCAGCAGTTCATCATCGTAGTCTGCGAGCTGCTCCACCACATCCGCCCAATCAGAAGGATGCCGACTGGTCAATAGCTCTTCGATTGCGGAATTCCAAGCGTCCCCGCCGCGCACCCGTTGAATGGGCACGGCCGCCTTCGTCAGCAAGGCCCGGACCGAGGTCACTACGCGATCCACATCGGCCCCCATCCGGTCCATCTTATTTATGTAGATTAACGTCGGGATATGGGCCTCGGACAAGGCATGCCAGAGCGCTTCGGTATGCGCTTGTACTCCGTCTACGGCAGACAACATTAAAACCGCACCGTCCAACACCCTCAGCACGCGTTCAACTTCTGCCGAAAAGTCCACGTGACCCGGCGTATCAATGATATTAATCGCGGTATCCTTCCAGGTCAGCGAAAGGGTAGCCGCTCGCACCGAGATTCCCCGCGCACGTTCCACCTCCAGCCAGTCGGCAAACGCGGTCCCATCATCCACTCGGCCAACCTTTCGCAACTGCCCGCTGAGATACAATAGGTGCTCAGTGGTGGTGGTTTTTCCGGCATCCACGTGCGCTAAAATTCCTACATTCCGTACCACGTTCTCGTTCATACCCCTACCATACACCCGAGATGCTCTTCTGGGTAGCCGCGAGTTCGTCTTTTCGACTATCTTTGACTCCACCTTCTCATGGAGCCACCGAATGCGATGACAACCCTCGTTTTCCGCTGGCCTGCCGACACCCCAAGACAGCCTGCAATTGAGGGTTCTACCGGAGGTGTGGGCAGGCGAGCGGATCGAAGCATCGGTTCCGTGGTACAATAGAAGTCTCAACCAAATCGCCAACGATGGGGTCAAGGATTTTATCCATGGACAAGAAAATTCCACAACTGACTGAGAGCGTCGGCTACCTTTTGCAGAGGCTGGAAGACCAATTGGCGGGTGATCGCGAGGCTCTCACCCAGATTCGCTTTCCCCGCAAGTTTATCCGCACGCGCAGTTATTACGAAAAGAGCGTTTGGTTCCTACAAAGCGACAACTTGAGAAAGAATATTGCCTATACTCTGCAAGTGAACGACGTCAACCTCTGGGTCATGACCCGATTTGATCTACGGGGTCCGGCCGAAAGTCTATTGGTTAAACAGGCCACGATTACCATCGTCAGCATCTTGGAGGCTATCTTGCAAGGAGTGTGGACGCAAGAGCGTCTAGGCCGGACCACCCATCCGAGGTTCCAGCAGTTAATCTCCGCCACGATCAAGCGGTTTGAACTGCCCGACACGTTGGAAGCCGACCTGCATGCTAAACGGCAATTCCGCAATCAAGTGCATTTCCATACGGTACGTGAGCCCGAATGGAATCGCTATAGCCTCCAGGATTACCGTGACGCCGTCGCAACCCTCTATGATTTGCTCCACGCCCTATCCGACGCCTACCAACGTCTAGCACCCTAACGGTCGTCTCGAGCTCGGCGCCCGCCGCCTCCATGAAAGATTGTCACCACTACGAGCCTTCTCCTTTATTCCCCGACTAGGACCCAAGCGAGTTCTTTTTGGGCCTCATGGACCTGAGAGGGCAGGCCGAGGTCGGTCGCCGAGACTAAAATGATGATATTGAGATATAAAGAAAAAAACCGAGACAATTCCCAGGTCACCGCATCGACCGGTCCATAGGTTTGGAAAAATTGGAACCTCTGCTCGGGCGGCACCATTCCCCAGATCAGCGAAAGGTCCACAGCCGGGTATCCCCAATGGAGATCTCCCCAGTCGATCACAGCGGTTAAGCCCAAGTCTTCATCGACCAAGAGATTTCGAAAATTGAGATCGCCGTGCACCAAGGCCCGGGACAAGGTCGCCTCGTGGGCTGGGCCCAACACCTCGGAAAGCTCCAACCAAGGAGCGCGATCGGAGATTAGGCCTCGACTTGAAGCCTGATCCAAGTAGCCAATGAGGCGCCCCTTCAATGCATTAATGTCGGTCCGGGTGTGCGCCACACCCCCAAGACCCATCGCGCGGGCGGTATGGCTGTCGACCAGGTGAAGCCCTTTGAGAAATCGGCCCAGGTCCCGAGCCACCCGGCCTCGCCCGATATCTGATAGGCCGGCCTCACTGACGATCGCCCCAGGCAGCCAAAGATATCCATAGAACGGATACGGAAAGTCGGCGCTAGCCTGACCGAGATAAATCGGTTGAGGGATCATCGAGCCCAGGCTCCGTGGAAACGCCGAAAGCGCCTTCACCTCTTTCTCGATCAAGGGAACGGCAATCAAACGGCGCGGAAAGCGAAATACATAGCGGTCATTGACCCGAAAAAGCCAATTATCCCATCCCCAGCTCATTTTGCGAACCCGAACGGTACCGAGTTCGGGAAATTGTTCTGTCAACAAGCCAGCAACCAGCGCAGGACCGAGATCAATCTCTGCTCTCCATATTGGAGGCATTTCGCTCCACCCCCTTGGTGGTCATTTTAGGCGTCCGTTCGAAAATCTAAAAGTGCCCCAATTTGTCGGCGGCCGCCACTAGCCGCTACCCTCACCACAAATTCCGCAAAATCGTCTCAGGTACCTATCGTCATCGTCATCTGACGAAACCCGGAGCCTTTGCTCATCGCACAAAGCGCCACGGCGAATCGTCGAGCTTTTGGTTCGACCCGGTTTCAAAACGAGGCGGTTCTTTGGCGGTTGTTCATGCAAGCAATCCGAGTTCCGCTAGGACTAGCGGACGTGGTCGTAGCGAAGACAGCAATTTTAGAAATTGACGGCACAAACGGCGTGCTTCGTGCTCGCGGTCTGCCTTCGAATCCTGGATCGGGACCTCAAATTGGCAGCAACTGGTGCCATGGTCAAGTCGTCTTCCGTTGGAAATGATGGACGGCCAACTCAGTCCGGGGTTGTCAAAGATCGAAACTCCGCTGAAGCGCGTGGGTGCGACGATGCTCCGCCAGCGTGTTGCCCATGAACGACCAGCGACCCTTTCGCTCAACGTGCCTTGAAGGCCAGCTGCCCTGGCGGCGACATTCCCCACACTGGCACGATGGCCCACCGATTTCTCACGCTGCGTCCCAGACGAGATCCTCTTCAGCCAGAAACTCAGTCCTTGAACGCCCAGTGCATTATGGTCGCTGAACATCGTCTCGATGCCTCCACCTTGGCCGTGCGCATAGCGACCAGTACTGGCGCCGAATTGCCGATGGCACGGGGCGTCTATCCTACGCGCGGGTCATAGTTTGCGTTTTAGGAGAACGCCATAGTGTTGGGAACCCATTATGCAGCAAGGTGTTTAGACGCCCACAGCTTTGGCATCAAATGGTCAAATTTGACCCGCGCGCAGGATACTCCGCCCACCGGCTCGCTACCGTGCAAAACGATGGCTTCGATATCGAGCCGCGTCGCAAGAAGCCAGAGGCTCCCCTGGGCACTAGCTTAAGCGAGGAGCGCCTATCGAATCCGGTGCGAACGGCTTTCCCTCGCTGCTCTGTGCTACGATAACGTCAGTGGAGCAGGTAAATGCGCGACACGACCGACCGTAAGGGCTCCACGAGGTGGAATCCGCTGGTGGGTGCCAAAACGATATGGGCTAGTGTGACCGGGATCCGGATCTTGTCCCCGGTGCTCTTGCCCGCTTGGCTCGAGCGACCTTTTCCTGGTGCATTCCGAAACACCCTCACCAGGAAGGTCCACTCCCATCCGATGGGATGGCGCCATAGGCTCGGATCACGGGACCTTTTGCACCCGGCACGGGTCACTCAAGAAATCCCTTTTGGGGCATCGCTAGCCTGACAGTTCCACACGCTGGCTGAAGCTCGCGCGCTATGGGAAGGAACTAGGACTCTTCACTCACCATCTCGACGCATTGGGCTCGGTGATCGCGCTTGAGTAGATCCTATATCATAGTCGATCGGATCCATGCTTCGGGTCAAAACGGCCTTAAAAAAAGGGGGAAAGCTATCGTGGTGAATTCAAAAGGTGAACCCACCCGGCCATTGAGCGACGCCCCGCGCTGGCTCTTGTGGAGTGGCGCCTTGGCGCCTCTCGTCGTGGCAGCCTCGATTATCGAAGAAAGCGTCGTCCGAAAAGCGGTCAATCCCTGGCGACAGTCGATCTCTTTGTTAAGCGAGGGCCCTCATGGCTATGTCGAGCGCTTCGGGCTCATCTTAGGTGGCCTGCTCATGTTAGTGTTTGCTTGGAGTCTTTACCCAGTCTGGGATCATTCGCACTCACGAAGGGTGGCACGGGCGCAAGCCGCCACGGGAGTAGGTCTTATCTTGACCGGCGCGTTCATTCAACAGGGCCTGGCTCCCAAGCGGGGGCTTCGCATTCCCAGTCCATGGGGAGCCCTCACCTTAGTGGGCGTCGTCCATATCATTGCTGCTGGGCTGTTATACGGCGCCGCGGTGGCATCCTGCATAGCTGTCATGCGCGCCTTACCCCAACGGCCATCCTCGCAGTCCGCTTGGCGTTATTGCAGAGCAACCGCCGTCAGCATCCTCCTGCTTTTGCCTGCCTTCGTGGTC
>DAHXNH010000427.1 GCA_027365485.1 Clostridiales bacterium | reverse complement strand
GCATATTGCGGCGACTGTTGAAATTGCTGGAGATCCATCGGGCCCGACTCCGCGACGGAGCTGAGGACGGCCTGCAAGAGATCCTCAAATAAGGCCCACAATCGTTCGGCCACGTTTTTCTCGCGCAACTCGGCCACAATCCCCTCGACGAGGAGGCCAGCTCTGAAGAACGTAATTTGGAAGTGCCTGTGGGGACCACGTTCGAGAATGTGCAAAACAAATTCTCGCGTACAGGCCTGGATCTCTGCACGGACCTGTGAAATAATCAATAATGGGATCGTATGAGTGGCCGCCTCCGCTTGGGGGAGTGGACAACCCTCAGAGATCGTGCGATGATGAATCGGATCGACTCGCATCTATCATCGCGTGACGGGGGGATTCCGTTGCGCTTCCGGAGGGAGTTTTATGGCCAACCCAAAAATCCACCGCAATGAGGGAAATAGCTAAAAACCACACCCGCAACGGCAATTTTGTCCGATGGAAAATCGTTCCGGCCGTGATTGAGTCTTGATGTCCACACGCACTACATTCGTAGAGGGTCTGGGTGCGGCCGGATCGATGAACCGTCCAGCACTTGGTCCCCTGGCACTTCGGACACACAAACCCCTTCGGTCACCGCTGCCGAAACAGGTAGTCCCGGCAATCTTCCTCGGTCCCAAATTGGTCTTGCCATTGGATTAACGTCACCGTATCCGCCCTCCCTAGACACCCAAATTTATCCAGAATATACCATATGTTCCTCCACTTCGGACCACATCCCTGACTTAACCGGGTATGTATGTTTACCTAAAGGGTAGAAACGGTCGGACTCTCGAGCAGGAACGAGTTCGACCGTTGGTTATGATCGGGCGTGCGCCCAAAATGATTCAGAGGGTGTATTCGGGTAGGTGGGCGGGGCCGGGACTGCCATTGGCGCTGGGCAAGCCTAGGGGTTACAGCGGAGCTTGGACTCGAATGGTGACTGGGAACAAATTAACGGTTCAAGATATTGGATTTCATGCGGTCTCTTCCTCGCGCTCTGCGCATGTTGGGATCCAAGCTTAGCTTCCGATTCAACTGCGGCCTAGACGGACACGCTGAAGCGCCCGAGATAGCTCCTGTGGCTTTATTGTGTCGATTGCGGGCAATCGTTCCCCATGGCTTGATGGGTCGTTGGCCGTGCGCTCGACCCTGATTACAGCAGGCGATCGCCTCGGGTTTTCGCTCAGCCACCCTTGTCATTGAGCCTCAGCCCTCGCTCGGAAATCGCTCCTGATCCGACCTGATAACAAACCATTGGATCGTCAACGCCCTGGGTTCAACGAGACCCTCCTCCGCGATTAAATCCCTACGGATCCTCTCGATCGCATAGAATCTTAAGCCGCTCCGGCCAACTTCTTCCGAGGCCTCTTCATGGCGCTCGTCCTATGGCGACGCTCGTGGGAGGCAAAAATTTGCGAAAGAGCATCCATCTCCGGTTTTTCGCGCGGTTCCAACAAATGGGTGGATGTAGACGGCAAGTCGGCGCAAGGATCTGATCTCAGGTTGGCGCAAAATGCCAACGCCATTCGCGCGCAAGGTTGGGGCTGATTGGTCCCTCTTTCCGGGAGCAAATGGCCCTGTCATACGCTATCGAAGCTCGATATGATCAGAGGTAACAAAGACCGCAGATTTTGCAGCGAGGTCGAAGCCGCGCGTCGACACGACGACGGTGAAGTCATGCGGTTCAAAGGGGGGACCATCGGTGACGTCGACCATACCCAAACTGGATGGAGAGATAAAACCGCCATTCAACGAAGAGCAGGCTCGATATGAAGCGGAGAGATGTTTGACTTGCGGTACCAAGGAGGTTCCGGCACCGTGTCAGGTGGCGTGTCCGGCAGGAATTGACGTGCCGGGATTTATCTCTGCGATTGGCGCAGGGCAGTGGAATACGGCGCGAGATATTATTTTCGCTGAAAACCCTTTAGGAGGGACGTGCGCTCTGGTGTGCCCAGCGCCTGTCTTGTGCGAAGGGGCCTGTGTACTGAATCACATTGAGTTGCGGCCGGTGGAAGTCGCTTGTCTGCAACGTTTTGCTTCTGACCATGGATTCGCAAACTTGGCTAACCCGGTGAGGCATGAGCGGTCGAAGTCGAAGATAGCGGTGGTGGGCGCGGGGCCCAGCGGGTTGGCGTGCGCTAGCGACCTCGTTGACCGGGGATACCAGGTCACCATCTATGAGGCCGAAACCGAGGCAGGGGGGCTGGTGCGCACCGCGATCGCCCCCTATCGCCAGCCGACGAGAGCGATTGGACCGGAAATCCAGGCGTTGATGACCAAAGGCGTGCAATTTGAATTCAATCAGGCGCTAACCACTCGGGAAGACTTCCAACAGTTGGAGGCCCAATATTCCGCGATCTTCTTGGGTGTCGGTTTAGGGGCTGACATGGCTTTGGATGTGCCTGGACACCAACTGGCTGGAGTATGGGGAGCGCTTCCATTTATTGAACGGGCGCGGTCGGGAAATTGGACTCCGAGCGCACGGTCACTGGTGGTCATCGGTGCCGGCAACACGGCCATTGACGTGGCTCGGATAGGAATACGGCTCAGAATCCCTGATGTCGCCGTGTTCTATCGGAGAATTCCACAGCGGATGAAAGCTTATGATTATGAGGTTCAGGAGGCTATCTTGGAAGGCGTGCATTTTCAATGGCAAGCCATCGTCGTGGAAGTCCTCGGCAGTTGGCGAGTGCAAGGCGTCCGCTGTCGACAAATGGGGCCAGTGGAAGATTCGATGCCGTTTGTGCTGAACGCCGATTTAGTCGTCAGTGCCATCGGTCAAGAACGACGTGCGGAACTTGACACGGCTATCCAGGGGCTGACTTGGGATGGTCATCAATTGGTCGTTGATCCCGAGACCGGGCAGACGGCTAACCCTCAATACTTTGCCGCCGGTGACGCAATTGGAGGGACGACCGTGGTGGAAGCCGTGAGGGGAGCCAAGATCGCAGCCCGAGGAATTTCCCAATGGGTAAGGAGGAGTGCGTGATGGTATCGATTCGTTGGCACGGACGCGGAGGTCAAGGCGCGAAAACTGCCTCGCAGCTATTGGCAGTCGCCTTTCTCAAGGCAGGACGTTATCCCTTGGCCTTTCCCGAATACGGTCCGGAACGGACCGGGGCGCCGGTGGTAGCATACACGCGGGTCGACAGTCGTCCTATTCGGGTTCGGTCGGCGATTGATAAACCCGACATTGCCGTGGTTTTGGATGCGTCACTAATGGCGGAGGTGCGGGTGGCCAATGGTCTTAGCGAAGACGGGTGGTTGATTGTGAATCGGGAAGCGGGGGATCCGCCCATGAACTTTGCGGGAACGCTGTTGAACATACCCGCCGATCAAATTGCTCGCGACGTCGGGGCCCGATTTGCCAACACAGTCCTGGTGGGGACCGTTGCCGGCCTCATTGGAGAGCCCAGTTTGGCGCAAATGCGTGAAGCGCTGAATGAAGTGATGGGGCGCTTGCGTCCCCAGGCGCTTGATGGGGCCTGGAAGGCGTTGGAGGCCGGATACATGGTTGCTGAAGGAGGTAGACATCGTGTCGTTTCCTGAGACGATTCGACCGGGTGCAGTGATTCTCAGAAACGATCAATCGGTACCGAACATGAGCGGATGGCGGACGGGTAAAAAACCTACGGTCAAATGGTCCCAATGTGTGGATTGCTTGATTTGTTGGTCGTTCTGCCCTGATGCTGCGATGATTTTAGAAGATGGACATTTTGTCGGCATTGACTATCAGGCCTGCAAGGGGTGTGAGATCTGTGTGACGAGTTGTCCCACCCAGGCGGTGTATATGGTGCCCGAGGAGACCCCCGTCAGTCTGCGCGAAGAAATCGGAGGCGTATTATGATGGCATGGTTCACGGAAAGTGCCGAGGACTTGCGACGATTTAGGGTCCTAACCGGAGGGCAGGCGGTAGCTGAGGCGCTGCGCCAAATCGATCCGGACGTATTTCCGGTGTACCCGATTACTCCGCAGACGCCGATTATTGAGGCCTTTGCCCAAATCGTCGCCGATGGCAAAAGCCATGCTCATATTTTGACCGTGGAGTCGGAACACTCAGCCATGAGTGCGGCCGTCGGCGCCGCATTGGCAGGAGCGCGGACAATGACCGCCACTGCATCTCAAGGTTTGGCTTATATGATAGAAATTGTCTATTTGGCGGCATCGCTTAGGGCGCCGATTGTCATGGCGGTAGGCAATCGTACGCTTTCCGGGCCCATTAATATTCACGGGGACCACTCTGACGGCATGTTGGCCCGTGACACAGGAGCGATCCAGATTTACGTAAAGAACGCCCAAGAAGCTTACGATTGGATGATTATGGGGACGAGAATCGCCGAGCATCCGGATGTCCTGTTGCCGGTGTTGATGGGACTGGATGGATTTACTTTAACCCATTCGGCCGAACCGGTGGAGATTGAGGAAGATGGCCTGGTCAAAGAGTTTGTTGGCTCCTATGAATATCCGTATGCGCTCTTAGCTGGCACTGCGGGGACTTATGGTGCTTTCGCCATGCCTGAGCACTATTTTGAAATTAAACGCCAGCAGATTGAGGCCTTAGATAGAGGAGGCGTAGTGGCGCAGCGCATCGTGGAAGACTTTGCGGAAAGGACTGGCCGCGCCTATGACTTGGTAGAAGGATATCGAATGGAAGACGCCGAACGCGCGATGGTCATTATGGGGTCACAAAGTGGCACCGTTGAAGAAGCTGTCGATAGCTTGCGCGCGCGTCATCAAAAGGTCGGATTAGTGACTGTTCGCATGTTTCGACCGTTTCCCCGCCAAATGCTCGCACGCCTGTTGGCCCCGGTCCAGGCGGTAGCAGTGTTTGACCGATCGAGTACTCCAGGAAGCTTTCCGCCTTTGTACCAGGAGATCCGTGCCAGTGTAAACGGACCGCGCATCGACAGCATTATCTATGGACTGGGCGGGCGCGATCTGACGATAGACAATGTGATCCAAGTCTTTGATCGACTGGGCCAATCGGCACAGGATTCTAACGCCATTTTTTACGCGGGTTCGGATTCGCGAACGAAGGAGGGGTAAACGTGGCAAACCTTAGGACTTTGGCGGAGAGAATATCAGAGGAAGAAAGCTTTGGCAGTGGGCATTCAATGTGCCGCGGCTGCGGCGTTCCCATTGTGGTGCGCACGGTGTTAGCCAGCATTCGGACCCCGGTGGTCGTCGTTAATGCGACAGGCTGTTTGGAGGTGGCATCCACCCGCTATCCCGTGACCGCTTGGTCCGTGCCGTGGCTGCACGTGGCTTTTGAGAATTCGGCTGCAGTGGCCAGCGGAGTGGAGAGTGCTTATATGGCACTGCGTCGTAAAGGAGCGATTCATCACGATGTGACCTTTGTGGTGTTCGCAGGCGATGGCGGGACCTATGATATTGGCTTGCAAGCGCTGTCAGGAGCGCTTGAACGCGGGCACCGGTTTTTATACGTTTGTTACGATAACGAAGGCTATATGAACACGGGAATTCAACGGTCGGGGGCGACTCCCAGAGCAGCCAGCACGACTACGACTCCGGTGGGATCAGAATCGGTTGGAAAATCCGAATCTCGGAAGGATCTGACCGAAATTGTTTTAGCTCACCATATTCCCTATGTGGCTCAGGCGGCTATTTCCCATGTCCAGGATTTGAGCGATAAGGTGGAACGTGCCACGAAAAACCAATCGGCCTCCTTTCTGAACGTCTTATCGGCTTGTCCTCCGGGATGGGGATTTGAAGCCCAAGATTCTATCACGATGATTCAGCGGGCAGTCAACAGTGGGTTTTGGCCGTTGTTGGAAGTGATAGACGGACATTGGCGGCTGACGAGTCACCCCGAGCCCAGACAATCAGTCACTGAATGGTTTCGAAGTCAGAAGCGATTTGCTCATCTATTTGCCGATCACGACGTCGATTTACTAGACAGTCTGGAAGAAAAAACAGAGACCGAATGGCGTCGGCTGTTAGCTCTGGAAGAACGCGATCGGGAATGGTTCCTTTCGCCAGCAGGCCAGGCATGGGGTCTCACTGGGTAAACACTCTTATCAGTCGCCCCGTGGCCAGCGTTGGTAAAAGTGGCAAAGCCTAAGGGCTTGGGAGGTTCGTAAAAAGGAACAATGAGGGGTTCGATAATGAGGGGTTCGATCGGCCTGGGTGAGTCGCTGAAATGGCCGATTGGAATCCCTTTTTTATTGACGAGGCCTAAACGCCAACCACCGGAAACAAGGGACTCCTGGTTCAAACAATCGGAGGCCCACCGACCTCGGACAATGCCATCCGTATAATTTCACGAATTGAGGCCGCAACTGCTCGGAACCCCTGGGTTAGGGGCTCTTTTAACGACCTCCCTCTTTAGGGCGGAGCGTTCGACTCCCCAAAAGTGCGGGCGATAGCCGAAGCGGTCTCTTTCTTTAAAGGCGGGTTGCATCGTCTCGGGATGGCGTCTATAGGGTAATCCAAGAGCACAACTGCAGAGAGATGAGCCTTCTACGCCAACGCCAACACCCCGGAAGGAGCGCCTTATGTCACGTCAGCGCTCCGGGGCCACATAGGATTCTGGAGGCCCTGGGCGTCTATGAGACGAAACCTCAGCGTCATAGCGCTATTAAAGATCGACCTGGCTCAGTTGGCCGCGTCAGCCGACGACCGCCTGTGGACGATGCTCGATGGACTGACTCTCGCACACACGGCTCATGGCACGTCATGAGCCATGTGTGCTTATCCCGAAACTTTGCACCGAATCGCGCTGACCTAGTCGATGGTCCCGCTCGAGTCCGAGGTGACACGTCGGTCGGCCCCTTTGGTAGAGAGAGATCCCAGGCGCTGATTGAACGCCATTCGGGGATCGGCAAGCGCAGCAGAACTCGGGCCGCTCGCAGCAACCAGGCGATCGTGAGCCCTTTCGAAGTCCCCGGACGTTGGCTCAGAAGGTTCGCTGTTCCCGCGTCATCAAAGTGTCGACAAACGCCTTGCGGATCCGACCATTTCCGGCAACCGGAGGTTTCGAGTGGCGCTTCGCGAAGCGGACCACGCCGGGGAAAGGACCCAGCCCTCAATGGGGGCACCCAAAATCAGGGGTGGACCGAGCCAAGGGTGTCCAATAGGCCCGAGTGAGCGCCGCCCGTACCTTGGTGGCCGTAGAGCCCTTAGCCATGCTTTTGCGCTAAAAAAGCCCGCTGTGGACTGGGACGTGCAATACGTTGGCCGTCGCGACGATGAACGAGGGCCGCGCCAGGAGGGTGAAAGGGCTCGAAGGCCCGGACTTGCGCCAGGGTGGTGTTGTGCCCGTTTGCCCGTTTCTTCAGAGACTGTTTCTCCATAGCGCACGAATGCAGGAAATTTTGAGCGCAAACTGGCACTTCATGGTTTGACCCGTTAGAGGTCATGGATCAGAATCGTTTATCCGATTTGGCGGCCATAGATCAGAAAAAGGGACCTTTGGAAGTACCCAATACCTTCCCAGGCCCCTACGTTAAAATGGCAGTATGGTTCAGGCTCATATTCTTACACAACCACCTCGTTCAAGGCCTGTAAAAGCTGATTGAGTGATTGTTTGGCGTCGCCGAAGAGCATTTGGCACTTGGGATTCAAATAGAGGGGATTGTCGATGCCAGCAAAGCCGGGATTCATACTGCGTTTTAAGACGATGATTCGTTGCGCAGCATCCACATTTAAAATCGGCATTCCGTATATTGGACTGCTCGGATTGTTTCGGGCATCGGGGTTGGTGACGTCATTGGCACCGACCACCAACACCACATCCGTCCGCGGAAAATCCGGATTAATCGCGTCCATATCGTAAAGATTTTGATACGGAATGTCGACTTCGGCCAATAGCACGTTCATATGGCCCGGCATGCGGCCAGCGACTGGGTGGATGCCGAATCTTACGTCTACACCCTTGGCCTCAAGATTGTTCATCAGTTCTTTGACCTCTTGCTGCGCTCGTGCGACTGCCAATCCGTAGCCAGGAACGATGACCACGCGACTGGCGTAACTGAGTAAAATCGCGACATCTTCCGCGTGGGTTTCTTGTACTGTCCCATCGACGGCGCCAGCGCTGCCATGAGTCTGGATTTGGCCAAAGGCTCCGAACACAATATTGCCCAGGGACCGATTCATGGCGCGACTCATGAGTTGAGTTAAGATAGCGCCCGATGCACCGACAAAGGTACCAGCCACGATGAGGACGTCGTTCTTCAACAAAAAACCGGTCGCGGCCACGGCCAAACCCGTGAACGAATTCAGGAGGGAAATAACCACCGGCATGTCGCCGCCCCCGATAGGAAAGACGCCGAGTAATCCCAGCACGATCGCACCTAGAGCATAGGCTAAGAAGAACCCGCCTTGGTGGGCGTCACCGGTAATGATCAGGTACGCTCCGCCGAGCACCAAGATACCAAATACTATCGCGTTGATCGCGCGTTGGCCGGTATAGGTAATGGGCCGGCCTGTCATCCACTCATTTAGTTTCGCGAAGGCGATGAGACTTCCAGAGAAACTAACGGCTCCGATGAGAATATCTAAAAGGGCTACGGTGAGATCGGCTGCACCGGCGTTGGCGTGAGGCACTAGGCGCAAAACATCACCCGACGCAACCAAGGCAGCAGCGCCGCCGCCCATGCCGTTGAACAAGGCCACCATTTGCGGCATGGAGGTCATTCTGACTAGGCGGGCACTCAGGGCTCCAATGACGCCTCCGACCACAATGCCGATCACTAAGATCAGGGGACGATGAATGGAGACGCCGACCAAGGTGGCGATCAACGCTAACAGCATCCCTATGGCGGCTAGCGTATTTCCAGACCGCGCTTGTTGCGGGTTGCGAAGGCGCATGACGCCATAGATGAAAAGGACCGTGGTGATTAAATAGACTAAAGCTCGTGCGTTGGTCATGTCCCATCACTCACTTTTGGTGTTGTTTGGAAAACATCTCCAGGATGCGGTCGGTTACCACAAAACCGCCGACGACATTCATCGAGGCCAAAATCAAGGCGGCCATCGCTATGCTGAGGCCCAAGGCACCATGGGCTGTCGCGGCTAACGAAATAGCTCCGACCAGGATGATGCCGTGAATCGCGTTGGTCGCAGACATTAGTGGTGTGTGCAAGACCGAAGGCACCTTGGAGATCAACTGATATCCTAAAAAGGCTGCCAAAGCAAAAATGTAGAGCTCCAGTATGAGATTGCTCGATAACACGGGGTTCCCCTCCTCAAGCGTGACTACGCTCTAATGTGGCGCTATGAACGATACGATGCGCATGCGTAATGCAGGTGGTTTGAATAATTTCATCCTGGTCCAACGTCCAATCGAGGGTGCCAGAGTCCGTCTGATGGACTCCAACTTGAAATAGAAGACTCAAAAATTCTTGGATGTTGTGGCCGTAAAGTTGGCTGGCGTGCGCAGGTACTTGCGATGGTACGTCGATGGATCCTTCGATGAGCACCCCGCCGGGACTAATCCACTGGTTGCCGGGGCGGGTTAGCGCACAGTTGCCGCCACTCTCGGCGGCCAGGTCGACGATGACCGAGCCAGGTTTCATGGCTTGCACCATGCTTTCACTAATCAGTTGTGGCGCGCGGGCGCCAGGCACCATGGCCGTCGTAATAATCACGTCGGCGGCAGCGACCGGATCCTTGAGTAAGTCCCTTTCTTGCGCTTCGATATCTTCATCCAGTTGGCGGGCGTAACCTCCGGCAGTTTCGGCAGCGGCGACGGTAAGCGGCAGGGTTAAGAAACTCGCCCCTAAACTCTCCACCTGTTCTTTGACGGCGGGTCGAGTGTCGAATGCTTGAACTTGGGCTCCCAAGCGTTTGGCCGTTGCTATTGCCTGCAGTCCGGCGACGCCGACCCCAAGGATTAAGACTCTAGCGGGGGTAATAGTTCCGGCAGCCGTCATCAAGAGGGGAAATAGTTTAGGTAGATAGCAGGTGCCGACAACGACTGCTCGGTACCCAGATACCGTGGCCTGTGACGATAATACATCCATACTCTGTGCCCGGCTAATACGCGGCAGCGCATCCAGACTAAAGCTGGTTACGCCGCGATTTTGCAGTGCGCTCACCATGTCTAAATGAGTCAAGGGTTGCAGCATTCCCACGACGACCTGACCCTCTTTCAGTGCGTCTAGTTCGAGCGTCGACGGTGGTCGCACTTTGACGATGACTTCGGCTTGGGAGACCAAATCGGAGAAATTGGCGACAATTTCTGCGCCCACGCCCTGATATGCTGCATTGGATACAAAGGCTTCCTGACCAGCACCGCTTTCCACAAAGACGGTGTGGCCCTTGGCCACCAGCCGTTTTACGCTGTCGGCAACTAAAGCCACTCGGCGCTCCCCGGGCAGGGTTTCGCGCGCAACTCCGATTTTCACCATGATCACTCCTTTTGGACGAATCCTTGCCGTGATAAGATGGGTCCGTAAATTTGGTAAGGCGAGTCGAATCGGTCCGACACGTTCGAAGGTGGGTGTTCCTCGCATGTTTAAATCATTCCAAGGGTTCATCGCCCCATCGTTGGCCAGGCTGCGGTTCCCATCCCTTTTCGGGGCGCCAACCGATTCCCTTAGCCTACGAAGGTTCTCGAGTGCCCAGATCAGCCAAGTATGGCAGGCGGGCATGCATGTCGCTAGAATTGTCCCCTCATCCGTCCAATCTGGACCGCGTCGATCACCTAAAAAGCGTGGTGCCGGTCAAGTGTTAGGTTCACATCTAAGATTTGTGGCGGCGTCTGGTGTGGGGATCCACTAGGCCATCGGATGAACCGTAATCCGCGGGTTCTGACTTATAGCCGCCCGAACACTCGAAGGGCGGCTCAGTCGATAGCCAAGGGCTAATGGCGATAGACGCCTCCTTTGCCTTTTCCACGGACCGCAAGGGACACCCACCCAAGGCCTGGGCCCGGATTTTTCAAAAGGGCGAACCAAGGGACTAGTCCTTTCCCTCTGCGCTGAGGGGTCAATATCTGGCTGGGAGGCGGACACAATCGTATTTTCGGGAGGAATACACTCATCTGACGCCTGGCACCGAACACCGACGATGGGAGAACTAATTCGGACATCTTAATCTGAGCGGCCGAGAAGCTTCGGCATGATGCTTGGGTGGCCACTTTAGGCCAACCTAAGCATCGAAACGATCGAACCTTGTCGCTATTGGAGCTATTGGAATGGTAGGGAGGCTCCACCTCATCAAGGAAAGACCAAGGTATTAGGTCTGCGGGAGGATCTATGGACGCTCGAAACAAAGAACGAACATTCTTCCAATCCCCACGACGTCCTGCCATGTGAGATGTCGCTCCTTTCCAACTATGTTTAAGTATCGCCGTGGTCCTAACGACGGGCTAGGTCCTTATGGACCAAAGCCATGGGACCAATGGTCTCAGTTCTCTATGGGGATACCCAAGCAATGCCAGGAGGAGAAGAATGATAATCGAATTGATTGCGAATATTGCGTCGACTGAGCCCGGCGTGTGAACCCCGGCGCCCCTCAATGTTGTCAGGTTAAGGATACGGAGAACTTTTGTTCCGGCCGAAATATTATTCTTTTGACTTAAACAACCTCAATAGGACCAGTTATGTGGAGCTAACGCCGTTGCTAAGCAAGATTAGATAGTGACATATCAAACAATTAATAACAGGTCGCCTCTTTTGACCAACACGAAGCCACCCTTCGAAATTTGCAAATGTTTTCGAAATTTGTGGTTGATGCCCTCGGATTGGGATTCGGGCCTGCTCGGTTACGCCGCGATAGAGAGCGGCGTAAAGTGATCACGAATTTATTCGTGCGGCCGCGTTTTTGGTTTCGGGGCGTGATGATCCCCGGGATCACTGGCACAATATCACGCATTAGGCGAACAATAGCGCGCTGAAATCGCCGCGGTTGACGCTCAAAGTCCTCCGCTGTTTTAGCCCAAAGCCATTGAATCATTCGGTATTTCACGGTGGCGATCAACCACCGATAGTTAATCCGATACCGGTCGTACTTTCGATGACACGGATCGCGGTGGGCGTCCCATTGCTGTTCGGCTTCTTGTTTAACCGCAGCGCTCAAATTCGCGAAAAGGATGGTCGCATGGTCGTCTTGTTCGATCACTCGCGGGGTCGTCCCCGAGAAATTTTCAATTTCTCACGGATACTTCTCTTGGCCATCATGGACTTCGATCCTC
>DAHXNH010000416.1 GCA_027365485.1 Clostridiales bacterium | reverse complement strand
GTTCCGCGGACTTCCGATAACTCTCTCTTTATTATCCGAGATGTATTGTTATCCGAGAAGATTTATCGAAACGCCAAGACTGCCGCGTTTCCGGCCAAAAACTTCTCGGATAATTATCTGCTTACTTAATCCTTGGCTTTTCGCAAAAACGACAAAAGCTCTGGCTGCCCTCTGTGAGGCGGGGCATCCTGTAAATTATCGATACCGATGTCCCGATCTTTCAGATACCTGTTGGCGATCTCCGGTGTCACTGAAGCATATATCATCGTCGTCGCGATGGAAGCGTGACCAAGGAACGCTTTAATCACTGCGATCGATTCCCCGCATTCTAACATATGGACTGCGATCGAGTGCCTAAAGCTATGCGGCGAGTACCTGTTCTGACGAAACATGGACGGATGGGCTTGTTTCGCTATCCTCACGTATTTTTTGATCACCTCCTCGACACAGGATATACTCATTTTCTCATGCGTTTGGCTCGGGAAGATGTGGCGTAGCCTATCGCGCTCGCCATAGATGTCAAATCCCCTCGTGCTGACAAGATAGTCGCGCAGGATCTTAGCGCAGTTCCCGGGGATCGTCACGACCCTGGCTTTTCGCCCCTTGCCCACAAGTCGCAGCTTGGTCGTCTTGCCGAACATGATGTCGTTTAAGGTCAGGTCGCAAATCTCTTGCGCCCTCGCGCCGCTGGAATAAAGGACTGCCATCATCGTGATGTCCCTTTGACCGATTCGCCTAGCCACATTCGGGAGTTTTAACAGAATGCCGACCTCGTCCTTGGTAAAATACTTGATCTCGCTGGTCTTTGGCACTCTTTTTTGGGGTATTCTCGCGATATCGGAATAAAACGAAAGGGTCTCGCCTGAGAATCTTCTGGCAGCATATTTGGCGAAAGACGTGATGGCCGCCCGGCGCTGGTTGCGCGTCTTTATGCCGCAGGCCCTCGTCTCCTCCAGCCACTGCAGAAACTCCAGTATCGAGTCTCCGCACAAATCGTCGAAGGATACCTTGTCAGCCGTCAACCCTTTTTCCGACTCCATGAACTCAAACAGAAGGGCGAAAGCGTATTGGTATGATGTGATGGGGTTCCCGCTTGCGCCTTTTACGGTCGGCAAGTACGACTCGAAATAGTCCGCTAGTAGCCTCAAGAGGCTCGGAGAGCCCTTCTTCATTCGAAGGTCACCTCCGGGAACAGGGAGTCGATATGGCGCTCGACCCTGTCGTGAGATTTTGTATAAAACGTATAGTCGACTTTGAGGTATTTCTCAGTTTCCGTTATCCCGGCATGCCCTAGGTAGGTGGACACAAAAGGCACGCTGTCCTCAAATGGCCTCCCCTCGGACTCCGATTTCAAGAAAGATTGGATCGTGAACAAATGCCTGAGGCAGTGCAGGCACGGTCCGCGCTCATAAGGCGTTTTGCGGATATAATGAATACCTGCGGTCTGCAAGGTCAGCCCAAACCAGACGCGGAAAAACGTCTTGCCATGAGGCGACCCTGGGCTGTTCGAGCTCTCGAAGACATACTCGCGGCAACGGCCCTTTGAGTGCGTCATCATGTTATAGGATTTCAGCAACTCGCAAAGAGACGCATCGATCGGGATGGCGCGGCTCTTTGCATTTTTTGTCTTTCGGGCATAGATGACCCCGTTTTCCAGGTCAATGTTGCTCCAAGTCAGGGAGATCGCCTCCCCTAAACGCATTCCGGTGCAATAGAGGATGCGTATCAGTAGCGGTGTTTGGTATCCGGCGTCAAGCGAGGTGCCCCGTGGGAGAGTCACGAGGTTATCGGCGGCCTTTATGATTCTGGAAAGTTCCTCGTCAGAGAAAATATAGGGGACATAATCCCTCGCAGGGAAGGGCGGATCGGGTATGGCCACCGGATACCCAATCGAGGCCAGGTATTTTGAAAAACCCGTGACGTGCGCCAAAAGATTTCTCTTGGACTGCGGCTTGATACTCTTGCTGGACAGCCATTGTACCAGGGTATCTTCTCGAAGGCATTTTTCGGATGCGTCGTGGCTAACTAAGTAGTCGTCCAGATCGTAAAGAGTGTACCGCACCCCACAGTAGTGTTTTTCCGAGGCGCATGCGGAAAGCACACCGAGGTAGCCCTCAATCTCCTGAGCGAACACACTTCGCAAGTTTTTAACCATCATTGCTCGCCCCCTGTAAAAGGCCGTAGCATCTCCGCGAACAACCCCGTAGGCATGGGGACTGTAAGGGAGCAAGATCGCAGTGCCTCGAGATCGAGTCTCACATAGTTTTTCAGCGCGCCGTCCGACTCATGACCAAGAATTTTCGCCACTACGGTATAGGGGACTTTTTCAGATATAAGGTGACTGGCGAGGGTCATGCGCAGAGCGTGGGGTCCATGCTTTTTCCCCGGAGAAGGTATTCCCGCCTTTTTGAATTGCCGCCCGACGAACGTCGCGACGGCGGAGGCCTCGATGCCCGTAAAAGGTGCCACGTCCCTTAAAAACAGGGACGGGTCATCGCTTTCGGGACGGGCGTTGGTGAGATAGCAGTGAAGTGCGTCCTCGATCGCGGGCAATAACTCGAACCTCTGCGGGACGGAAGTCTTTTTTTGCACGAAGCTTAGCATCTTGGTGCAGAAGTTCACATCCGCCAACTTGAGATTGGCTATGTCGCTGGACCTCATCCCGAATCTGGTGATCAGCAACACTATGGCGTAATTGCGTTGCCCTAAACCGGTCGATCTGTCGATGCTTAACAATAGTTTTTCGATCTCGGGCTTTGAGTATGTCGACGGCAATGGTTGCGGTCGTCTGGTGGTGGGAATCGCTACGGATAGGTCTGTACCCTGGATCCCCGATTCATGCAAAAACTTCAGGAACGCCCGGCAAAATGTCGCCCAGCATGATTTATTGCTCTGGCTGGCGACAAACGCCCGATGGATATGGACAGGCGTCACATCCGACAGGTTTGTGACGCCATGCGAATCCAAGTGATTGAGCAATTGGGTGCAATAATGGACGCTTTGCTTTATCGTGGACTCGCTCCGTCCGAGTTTCCTTAAGCGCTCTAGGTGCCAATGGAGTGTTTCGGCGAACTGTTCAGGGCATCGAGTGCTCTTCACCCCGGAATGTGATAGGTGGAATATCCCCAAAGAATAGTCGTTCAACCGGTGTACGACCGTCCTTATCAGACAGTGACTCCCTTGGCGATATTGACCCTTGGTTTCAGATAGAACCCTATCGCCAGTCTCGCTAGAGTACCCGGTTAAGTCGTGATCGAAGATAAACCCCTCGATTTTGTTCAAAGCCCAAGCATAATCGTTCAATTTCCTCTCGCTGTAGCCTAACGACTGCAATTTTTGGCTAAAGCCTTCGCGAAGTTCCCGCCAGCTGATCAGATTGTCAGTATTTTGCTCCATATAGAACTCTCCTCATATAATTGCTGGCCGAGTAGGCCGCAAATATAAGGGTAGCTATTCTGTTCATGCCTACAATTATCCGAGAAGTTTTTGGCCGAAAACGCGGCAGTCTTGGCGTTTCGTTAAATCTTCTCGGATAACAATACATCTCGGATAATTCGTAAAAGGAACCGTAAGGTCATCGAAGAAGAGTAACGTCGCCTCGCGGTCGCGGTTAAGTCGTTCCGGTCAGTTTCGCGTCCTTCTGTGCTTCAGGGCCCCATCGGCGCCCTGAAGCAGGCAACGTCTCGGGGTTGTCTTCGAGCCCCTGACGAATCAATGGATCATAGCGCTCTCGCAAACGCTCTCGCAAACGCTCTCGGAGGGCTGGGTCCACCGCCTGCCGAGCCGCCTTGGCCGCATCATGCCTTTCATCGAGCAGGTTTCGTAACTCCTCCGCCTAGTGCTGTTGGGTGCGTTCTTTCGCATCCTCCAGTTCGCGACCGTGATGCGCATTACCAAGCGAGTCCGTCTTCGGATATTTTCGATAGCCAGGTCATCCGTCATGCATGGTATTGCTGTCCGGAGGGCGATTCGGCAGAATCCCGGCGGCCTTCATCGCTTGATGTCCCCGGTTAGGATGGGCGAATCACCACGTCAACTGGCTATTTGAGGCCACATGAAACCACCACAACTTATTGGACTAAACCGTTTCGCGCTGGTTTAAAAAACGGGTGCCCGGGTGGCCCAGACTGTTGGCCCTGACGCTAACACCAAGCGTGGTCGTAGGATACACTGACAAACAGAGGGCGGCGGAACTGGATGGAAGGAGGTTGGCATGGTGGGATGTCATCGAACGTCTCTCAAGCACCCGGTGCAATTCCTGATCGGGCCCTACTTCGGTAATGCTTGTTCTTACGAGTTCACACGATTGATTGCCCATAGACGGCGTTGGTCGAGCGCGGTTTAGTCCAATAGAGTTATCCGAAGTCTTGGGGGTGTCTCCACCGAGGTTTTTTACGTTCCGCGGACTTCCGATAACTCGCTCTTTATGATGAACTACGACCACTTAGAAAAGGAGATCGATGGGGAGGCCTATTATCGATTGGCAATGGACTTCACGACATTGGAGGATCTAAAGCACCCTATCAGTCCTGAAATACACCGTCAGCTTCCGGTGTATACAGTCAATCGGGTCCTGTGATCGACGTGAGGATTATTGTTTTCCCAGGGCAACCGCATCCAGGAATGTCTTTAATCGGGACAGTACCCGTCTCCAAAGAGGCCAAAGATTTCGCCGTGTCTAAACTGTAATTCGGCCGGACTGGCGAGCAGATGGAGTAGGAGCCTCCCGAGCGCCGTGGTGGTGTCGAAGCCTTCTTGAGCGCTGAGAAATCCGAGGTTGAGCGGGTCCCAAATGGCGAGCGTGTCATGCGTGTGCTGGACCGACCGGACCGACCGGTCGAGCTTAAACACCAGCACGGTATCAAAGCGCTGGGCGAGGGACTCATCTTGCAGGGATTTCCACGCCGTCCGATGCAGCAGGTCATTGGTGCCGACCTGGTTGACACGGGTTTGGGTCACCTGCTAGTCCGGGTGGGAGCCGACAAACAGCCGGAGGCGGAGCAATTGGGTCTCGGGGTTTTGGCTTTTGTCGCGGGTACTGACCCGCGGGTACAAGGCGATGCGCATAATGCTCTCTCCTTCCTACTTGTGGGTAGGCAAAACAAGCCAGTAGAGGGAAGGCCTCGTGACCCTTCTCTCTACGGACCGCGCGAACAGCGGTCGGGGATACCCCGGATCGGTCGATAGTTTGTTATACTGCGCGCGGAGCCTAGTTTTCGTTTGTGGGAGCACGCCATTGTGTTGGGAAACCGTTATGCAGCCGGGTGTTGAGACGCCCAGCGTCTTGGAGTCAAATCGTCAAATTTCACCCGTGTGCAGTATAGAATATCATCAGAACACTGGGTGGCTAACGGGGGCGTATATGCCCTAGGGCTTACGGCGTTAACGGGCAGGTTAGTCCTTTATTCGCATCGTTAAGCAAAGGGCCGCACATGGTGATGGCTACAAGGCTTAGATCCTTCAAAAGAAGCCTCAGCCCCCCGTATCTCATGAATCATGGCAGCGCGGTATTCCGTGTAGAAAAAGGAGGCAGCGCGAGCCATAACCCATCCGGTACGATTTACGGCAGCCATCACACGCTAGGGGCCGTGGTACGTCGCTCGCTGTTTAGAAATGGAAGTGGCAAGTCAAGGAGAATCGCTGGACCAGGTCCTCGGTAATCTTCGGGAAGCCTTGGAATTGTATTTTGAAGACGTGGACTGACGGAGTTGCCCGCGACACCGATTTTGGCACCGGTGACAGTCGAGTTGCCGCAACCATGAGTCCACGCACGCCAAGCCTGTCGGGATAGCAAGTCACCACCGCTTTGGGACGGCGCGGGGTTCGTGGCGGTAATCCGACGGGGCAGTCACCTAATGATCCACCATCCCCATGGGCGTATGGCCATTGCACCGAAACACCCTGAGTTAGCTCAGGAGACTCTACACTCGATATTGCGGCAAAGCCGCTTGACGCCGCGAGAACTCCACACCTTATTGTAACCGGTCTGCTTCCGCTGCCTGCGTTCTGCGCCGTGAGAGCGGGCTGCTAAAAGCCGCTCGCGGAACGCTTGGGGGCGTTTGTGCCCTAATGAAATCGTTCGGAAAAAGTCTCTCTTATCGCATTTATGGTCAGGTTAATTGAAGAGTAGGCACAGCGATCTCTCAGCGACCAGCCGTGCCCAAAACGGATATTGGGACATGCATCCTCAGATCAGTGAGGTAAATTTGGCCGAACCTTGACCTTGTATGAATGGAGAACTTATGGTCATTAAGCGTCCCTGACAGCCGGCGCCATTTTCCAGCATACCAAAGTGGCTTTGCGGACGGTTTCTCGCAACTTTCTTCAAGGCCGTGGATCAGGACGGCAAATCGGCTCTAGCCCTCAGCTGAGAACTCGGCTTGCCATACGCCACGGCCTGGTTCATGCAACATAAAATTCAACGCGCAATGGCTAATCGCAATCCCAAGTATCCGTGAGCGGGGTTAGTAGAACTCGACGATGCCTAGTTTGGCGGAGGGAGTCAAGGTCCTTGGCGTAGTCCAAGGATGGCCCGGGGAAACAAGGACGGGAAACCAACTAAGATCCCGTGGTGGTGGGGGTCAGCTTGAACGAACAGGGACATCCGCAGGATGCCTTTTTGGAAGTCGTGGCGAATTGAAAGCAAGCAACGGTGCTGGAAGTCCTCAAACGGCGAGTGGGCCAGGCGGGAGTAAGGTTGAGCGATGGGGCCGCGGGGGCTAAAGCCCATGACGCGGATCATCGAGTGACCCTGAGTAGGGTTCCAACGCGCCTCAAGTGTTTCATGGGATGAATCCGGTCCTGAGTCTCGCGAAAACGTGGATTGATGGCACCTATCACGGGCGCGGACGACCCTCGGAAGTCCCCGACGGGGGACGCACCCGACTGAAACGGTATTTGGAAGAGTGTACGTATCGATTTAATCGTGGGTACATGAGAACCCGGATCGCCGACCGCTTACTGATGGCGTGTGTGACGAGTCAACCGCATCCGGACGCCAGATAGTGCGACAACGCTGTTGCCGGTGGGGCGACCGTCATCGAATATTCAGGGTAAAATGAGGTCCGCAAGGTCGTAATGCTTGGGGATCGGGGGTTTTATTGTCTCCGTGTGCGTCTTCGAATCCACTGGACCACCAAATCTAATGCTTCCTGTCCCTCGTACGAAGCTTCGGTCGATCTAATCAGCCTCCTGAATCCAGTTTGTATGACATGGCATCACTGATGACATGTCATACAAATGTCCAACGCAAAATCGGTCGGATCGGCGAATTTACTTAAAGGAAAGATGCTTACGTAAAGTAAGCCAGTCGAGACTCATCCCTACAACCTGACTGATCTGGGGATGCATGTTTATTTTTGTGGTTTAGTGACCAACATTCGGGATAACACAGAACGTCGACATGGAGTGGACGAACGCGAATAACCATGGCGCTAGGCCTCGTATGTGCTGCGAACGGAAGACATGGGAGAACAGGTATCACCGGCTTTGAGAAAGAGCCGTCATCCATCGCGAACATTAAGAAAATCCGCGTGGTAAAGAATCGGGGTGGACAATCCTGCCCTATCGACGAGATGGGGCAAGTGTATCATCCACTGGTGCCAGTGGTGGCCACCGTCGTGCGTTACACTCAACAGCAACGTTCCCGTACCTTTCGTCGCAATGGCGGTTTCTGTCACGGTCCAGGCAGTCGATGTGCTGAGGAGTCGGCTACCGTAGAGGAAGGTTGGATGGGCCAGATTGGTCATTGAACGTCACGTGGGGCGGTGTCACATTGATCCACTGCCGCCCTCCGTCAACCGTATGCAGTATTTGGCCGCCGAAGATCGCCGTGGGACTCGCTAAGTGATGATCCGTCGCCCAGCCCACCGTCCATCTGGAGACTAGCCAGATGGACGGTGGTTGGGTGTGAGTGAACTGACGTGGTTAACGCCGCCGATACATTGGACGCAAGCAGGAGGGAGCTCGTAAGAATGGCACCCAGAGCCACCTTCCAGCGCCGAATATAGGAATCGGCCCACTGATATTTGTGCAAGAATATCCCCTCCCCGTAGTGACCATCACCGTGAAACTTGATCCTGTCGTTGGGATAATCACCAGGTAATAAACGCCATACGCACTCTACTGGTTACACATTGGGAATTGTCATCCTGTGGTACACCCTAACCGGACGTCAGGATCGGGGTGGAAATTCCGTCAGCATAGGGTCCTCGTTCACCGTCTGAAGACGGTCTAGTATCTGTGTTTCTTAAGGCACACTCCTGCCCGTTAGTGCATTAAGAGCTACCCTCCCGAACGAATAGTTCAACCACGTTTTGCACAATACGGCACCCGGGCTTCCAAGAGAATTCCACCCGATATTGCACATGAGCTGTACAGCGAATCCTGGGAGAACGGACCCCACTCCACCCGATGCGTCTATCGCTTATTCAACCATCTTTTTCAAATAACCCAAAACAATCACATTTGGGACGACTGGCCTTATCGCAACTACCGTCAAAGCGCCGAGTATCAAGGCGAGAGTATCGAGGCCTTTGGGGAGAAAATGATCGAGGACGAACGGTTTGCTCAGCGATGGGGAGAATTAGGTCCGGTATATGGCAAGCAGTGGCGCAGTTGGCGTACGGCTGATAGTCGCACCCTCGATCAGATCGCCCGCGTGATCGATCAGATTCGCACGAATCCCCATTCTCGACGGTTGCTGGTTATGGCATACAATCCGGGCGAGGTGGAGGATATGGCCTTGCCTCCCTGTCATTCCTTGTTTCAGTTCTATGTCAACCATGGCCGACTCTCGTGCCACCTCTACCAACGATCGGGCGATATTTTTTTAGGAGTCCCCTTTAACATCGCGAGTTATGCGTTACTGACGGCGATGGTAGCGCAAGTGA
>DAHXNH010000385.1 GCA_027365485.1 Clostridiales bacterium | reverse complement strand
GCCCCGAGGGTTTTGCCATGGCGTTGTAGAGGCGATGACATTGGCTCGAAGCGCCGCCCGAAATCCCAAGACGCCACGACCGATTTTCGTTTTGGGGATGTTGGTTCACAACCGGCATGTCATCGACGAACTAGGTCAGATGGGCGTTGTGACCCTAGACGGCTCCGACCGCTTGGAACTCCTGGAACAAGTCCCCGAGGGTGCCACCGTGATATTTAGTGCACACGGAGTCAGCCCAGCAGTTCGTCGGAGGGCGGAAGCTCGCGCACTTCACGTGATCGATGCGACCTGCTCCGACGTGTTTCGTACCCACCAGGTGATTCACGAATCGGTGGAACGCGGCTACTTTATCGTATACGTAGGAACCAAAAACCATCCAGAGCCCGAAGGAGCCTTGGGCCACGCTCCGATTGATCATATCGCGTTGGTCACTGGAATTGAAGAGGTGGCCAAGGTTCCTTTTGCTCCCCACACGCCAATCGCGGTCATTACCCAAACAACGCTTAGTCAATGGGATACGGAAGACATCGTCCGTGCCATCGTTCAACGTTATCCCAAGGCCGTAGTATTTAACGAAATTTGTATGGCAACTCAACTCCGCCAGCATGCTTTATATGAAGCTAGTCGTCGTGTGGATGCGGTCTTAGTGGTGGGAGATGCTCGAAGCAACAATACGAAGAAATTAGTGGAAGTAGCCTCAAGGCAGGGAGGTGTGCCTGCGTTTCGAATTGATAACGCGGATCAATTGGACAACATAAATCTTGAACAATTTAAAAAGGTTGCAGTGACAGCAGGATCCTCGACACCATCCGTCGTAACCCGCCAGGTTGTTCGGCAACTGACAACAGGAGCTTTCTCAAAAAAATCTAGAGGCAGAGACGATAACGATCGGACAAGTCCACCGATTGAATGATCGGTGACTCAAAGGCGCTAAATCCCCCTGTCAAACCAACCGAGCGATGATAAGAGCCAGCATCGGGATGGCTGATCAGATGATGACACTACCAAGGAGAGTGAGCAGAATGCTGACACAACTTGCTCCAGGATATTATTTACACAAGCCCGACGCTATCGCCGACCTAGGAGCGTTGCTAAATGCGAGTGGATATCGAAAAGTTCTTATTATTTCAGGATCTCGAAGCTATCAAGCGGCGCAAACGGCATTGGAGTCGACTTTGAATCACTGTGGGATTAGCTGGGTGCTGTGCCGTTATCAGGGTGAATGTAGCGATGAAAACGCTCTTCAGATCGTTCAAGAGGTTGGCACTGACTGGAGCGTGGTAGTTGGGGTTGGGGGCGGAAAAGTTGTCGATCTAAGCAAATTAGTTGCTTGGGAGCTAAGAGTTCCTTTGATCACCGTCCCTACATTGATTTCCAATTGCGCCGCGACTACCTCAAACGCCGTCGTTTACGACACCGCGGGACGTGTGAAGGAGAGCCGTGGTGGCAAGATTCCGCCACAAATGACGTTAGTAGACGACACGCTCTTGCGCCGCAGCCCCAAGCCGTACTTCGCTAGCGGCTTGGGCGATACCTTGGTTAAGCCGTACGAAGCTCTGATGGGCGCCACTACCAACACACTCGTGGAAACTGCCGCATTAAAGTTAGCGCAGATTGCAGCGGATTGCGTTCGAGATCACGGGGTGGAAGGCCTAAAGGCCTTTGCCCACGAGACTGCGCTCCCCGTGATCACCGATCTTACGGATGCAGTCATTCTTATGGGGAGCTTGGTTGGCGGTATGGGAGGCCCCGTGTTACGAGGGGCCATCGCGCACGCGTTTCACAATGCTCTTACCATGCTGCCCGAAGTGCATGATACGTTACACGGCGAAAAAGTAGCGTACGGTTTGCTCGTGCAGGAGGCTCTCCTGGGTCGACCGAGCGAATCCATTCACGAGCTTCGAGATTTATTGATAGGATTGGAATTGCCCGTTAGCTGGGCCACTCTGACTGGGTTGCCCTATCTTCCCGATTTATCGATACTTCGGAAACTAGCGGACTGGACGTTGGATTCGCCTCTCGTGGAAGGCAGATTGAACACCATTGGTGCGGACCGCGTAGTCGAGACAATCCGCGAGGTCGAAGCCTATTAGCGAGACTGGCCTCGTGGGTTAAATAGTGTTGTCCAGAAAAAATCTGTAAAAATTCCGCGGATGGCCACCCTTAGAAGAGTCTGCCTTCGAGTTAATTGGCGAATTAATTACAAAGAGATGCGGCGAATAATGGCGTCAAAGGACAAAAGTGAGGACGGAGTGTTTTACCGACGTCAGCATAGTATAATGGGAGACACCGCTAGGCGCTCTAACCACGGTGGACGACACGTGGTTCCATGACAGAAATTGCAAGGAGGGTTATTTTTAGCGTGGGGGCCAGTCGCAGGATGACCGGCGAACGGTATGAACCTTCGGTGTGTTGCGGACTTAGCGTTGACTAGAATTCGGGGGCTCGTGATTCCAACTGGACCCACGGTTTCCCGGTGTTGTTCCAGGCATTGGTTCCTCCAACCAAGGTCCAGGCTTCATAGCCGCACGAGCGAAGATACTGGGCGGCATAGGCGCTTCGGACACCACTGGCGCAGATGACTAAAATACGATGGGTCGTATTATTGCCTACCCATTTGTCCAAATTTTCCATCGAGCACTGCTGAGTTCCTGGTATATGTCCCTGTCGGAATTCTTCGGGGCTACGTACATCGACCCCAGCGACGGTAGGATCCTTCAGAAGGCCAGCGGCCTGGTCCGTATCCATCGCGAATTCGGATAGGTTCATCGGGCCTGTTTGGGTCGTAGTGGACGGTCCGCGAGATCCGCAGAAGTCTTCATAGTCGATCAGTTCGGTAATCGTGGGACGATCGCCGCAGATCTGGCAATCAGGATTGCGCTCAAATGACATACGGTGCCAACTGCTGCTCAGAGCGTCGTATAACAGCAGGTTCCCCTGCTGCGAAGGGACAATCCCCACGAGCAACTTTAAAGCCTCGACGGCCTGCATGCTGCCGAGTACGCCAGCCACCGCTCCCAAGATACCCGCTTCGGCGCAATCAGGGACCGTGCCGGGCGGAGGCGGGGAGGGAAAGAGACAGCGATAGCACCCGAGTCCAGGAAGAAAAACAGCCAATTGCCGCTCAAACTTGAGAATAGCGGCATCGACTAGGGGCTTATGCAGGAGGACGCTGGCATCATTAACCAGATACCGGGTGGGAAAGTTGTCACTGCCGTTGACGATGAGGTCGTAGTCGGAGAATAGGCGAATGATGTTGTCCGCGGAAAGAAATTCTGGATGTTCTTCAATATGGACATCTGGATTCAACGCTCTTAACCGTTGAGCTCCGGATCGCGTTTTGAGGACGCCAATATGGCTCTCGTCGTGCAGAATCTGTCGATGGAGATTGGAGATGTCGACCGTGTCGCCATCGATCAGGCCCAGGGTTCCGACGCCGGCCGCCGCCAAGTAGGTGGCCGCGGCGGACCCTAAGGCGCCTGCGCCGACAATTAGCACACGACTGGCCAATAAGCGTTGCTGCCCTTCGATGCCCACTTGGGGCAATACCATTTGTCGCTGATATCGGGCCATCATGCTTGCTGTCCAACGGGGTTGATTGGCGTCTTCTGGGTACACGTGTGCTTCCTCCCTGGTTCGTCTCTGCTTTCAAGGCGTGCATTTACCCGCCTGAAATGGCTCTTAGTATCCAGACCTCGCTTCTGTCAGGAATTGACGTCGACAGAACCTCGCGAGCAGTCAGTCGTTGCCCTGAAATAAACACGCTCAGATGTTGACGAAAGCGACCATCTTCCGTCGCCAGCCACGAGGCCATGCTAGGGTAACGTAAATTCAGCGAATGCAGCAGTTCGGCGCAGTCATGGGCCTCTACGGTCAAAATGCGTTCGGCCCCAAATTCATGGGCCAAGTCTGGGGGCAGGTGGACCGTAATCATGATTCCGAGGCGACGACTACCGAGTATATCCGAGGCAAATGTTGAGCCACAAGATCCCAGTGGGCTCCTTCGTCGGCAGAATGGTACACGGCACCCGAGGTGGTTCCGAAATAGAGTCCTAGCGGCGAAGCCCCGTCCGCGGTAAAGGCATCCCGGAGAACGCCACAAAAGGTCGGTTCCGGCAATTTCTGACTGAGGCGATCCCAATGCTCGCCGCCATCAGCGGTGCGATATACCGCGAGGACGTTGTCTGGCGACCAGCGTGGACCGCGGACAAGGGGAGTCACGTAAGCCCGGTCAGCGTCATCCGGATGCACGACGATGGAGAATCCGAAATCGGATGGCAGCGGGCCGCCTATGGCCGACCAGGTGTCTCCTCCATCATCGGAGCGATAGACACCGCCATGATTTTGAAGCCATACCCGGCCCTTTTGGGATGGAGAAAGGACGAACTTGTGAACACATTGCCCTGACTCAGGATATTGCTCGCCCTCAGGCATGAATTCCGCCCGGATGCCTTGGTTGATCGGCTCCCAATGATCGCCTCCATCATCGGAACGGTAAATACCGCCGCTGGAGCAGGCGATATAGAGGCGGCCGGGTTCGAAGGGGTCAGGGGCAATCGTGTGCAGGCATTTTCCTCCGTAACCCGGTTCCCAAGAGGCATGAGGCAGAGCCTCAACCTCGACCCAGGCATCGCCGGCATCGTCGGAACGAAAAAGCCCGCTGGCTTCGACCCCCGCGTACACCCGACGTCCATCCACGGGTCGGATGGCCCAGACCCGAGAGACTTGTTCAGCGTCGTTCGCTGCATAAGCCAGCCCTACGCCGCCAGTATCCCAAGCAAGGCCGAAATCTCGGGAGCGGCGGACCGAGGGTCCATAGAATTCGGAGTTCACACCGGCGTAAAGAATACCTTGTTCGGCGCTATAAGCACTGGTGTAGACCGGATCCCCGAGGAGTGCAGGTTCCAGGGCTTCCCAGTGATGCCGATCACGGGAATGATATCGAAAGAGTCTTTTAGCAGTGCCAACCAACAGGTACAGAGTTATCACGTCCTTTCGCTGTCAACGAAACAGCATGGGAAACCACTTGACTTAAGAGAGCGGAGAGCGCCACGCGCGTTTCAAATGCCATCCAATCTGATGACTCCGTGAGACCCAGGGTACCCATGAACGCGAGTCGGGCGCCAGACCGGACTTAGGTGGTCTTGCGGTAATCTCAGGTGGTGCACAGTCCTCGCCCGATTCCAGTGGGGAGCCGGTGCGGGCAGCAGCCACAGTGCCTCGTTAGCGGATGCTTGAGACATGGGGAGTGCTATTCGCCATGTTCGCGCCCCGCATGATATCGATGGACTTCGGTTGGAATATGTCAGCCTGGTTGAAATATTTCGGCCGGTCCCGTCCGAGTTCAGGGGCTTGTAGTTCGCGAAACGCCTAACAAATCCCTGCTGCTACCGAGATATCGGATTGTAAAGATATCTTTCCTCAAGGGAATCGCAGAAGAATCGTAGGCCACAAAGGAAAACCGGGCAGGACAGTGCGTCGGATTGTTGCGCCAACGGACATCGAATTCTCAAGGTCCTGCTGCGGGGAAGCAATCTACGCTCGCTGGATCTAGGGATTTTCGTCCCCGCATCGGGCCAAGTAATGTCGGGCCAGATGATAGGCGAAGGCCGAGAACATTTGTGGAGCCTGTCCCCTATGGATGAGCTGACCATAAGTGTCAAGGGGTATCACCCGAATCTCGATATCTTCATTGGCGTCGAGATGTTGTCCTTCAGCGGGTAGGGCATCTTGGAACAAATAACTTTGCACAACGTTATTGCTCGTGGCCGGATTGGGATGGAATTGACCGAGAAAAATAGGGGGGTGGGGGGAACGATATCCGGTCTCTTCGGCCACTTCGCGAATAATGCCAGTGACTGCTTCCTCTTCCGGTTCGGCCATGCCTCCCGGAATCTCCAGAGAAAAATCTCCGATGCCGTGGCGGTACTGATAGACCAAGACAATGTCGTTTTGGGGGGTGAGAACCACAGCATTGACCCAATCGGGATATTCTTGTACTTCATAGTCAAATTCTGCCCCGTTAGGTAGCTTGACTCGGTCGCGTCGGGTACGATGAAAGGGCGGGTTTTGGGACACGTACTGACTTTCTAAGACCGTCCACGGGTTCATCGCG
>DAHXNH010000368.1 GCA_027365485.1 Clostridiales bacterium | reverse complement strand
TTCCCGCTTACCGCTGCTCCCTTCCGGGCCTGACGGGGTTCACAGGTGTTGTCCGCGCGGGACCCAATCGATGCGGCTCCATGGCCTCAAAAATTCTGGCGGAGGAGGAGGGATTCGAACCCTCGAAGCAGGTTTTAGCCCACCAACACGCTTTCCAGGCGTGCGCCTTAAACCACTCGGCCACCCCTCCGATATCCTACAACATCCCTGGTTCAATGGCGGAGAGGGTGGGATTCGAACCCACGAGACAGGTGTTTGCCCGCCTACCCGATTTCGAGTCGGGCTCCTTCGACCAACTCAGACACCTCTCCGTATCCTAATCCATCAACGACGCCGTTCTCGAAAAAATCCTTGCAATAATTCGCGTGACCTCTCGCCCAAAAGGCCTCCTTCGACCACCACCTGGTGATTTAAACGCGAATCATTCAACGCGGTAAACAGGCTAGAAACCGCTCCTGTCTTCGGATCTGAAGCTCCATAAATCAGGCGACTAATCCGAGCCAAAATAATAGCCCCTGCACACATCAAGCAAGGTTCAAGGGTAACCGCTAAGACCGTTCCTGTCAACCGCCATCGCCCCAATATCTGCGCCGCTTCTCGAATCGTCAGCATCTCAGCATGCGCCGTGGGGTCGTGGTCGCTTTCTCTGCGATTATAATTTCGAGCGATAACCAACCCCGACGAAGACATCAATACCGCCCCCACCGGCACCTCGCCGACGCGAGCGGCAACTTCCGCCTGCTCGAGAGCAAGTCGCATCAGTTGCACATCATCCATCCACAAAGGCCTCTGTGACAATTTGGTGCGCCCGGGCGGAATCGAACCACCGACACAAGGTTTAGGAAACCTCTGCTCTATCCCCTGAGCTACGGGCGCCCATATCCTTGCCATCTCCACCAAAACTATGCATCAGACCCAGACCTAAGCTATACGGTCAATTGTCAAGCGAAATAAATCATCGTTAGTTATCGCGCCATGATCCATGGTAAGAAGGTCGACCATAAAAGTCAAGGCGGTAATTTCCTCTGGGCGTGCCAAGTCCTGCCGCTCCCACTGAAAAACAGATTGACCTCGCAGTATCATTCAAACCAGCACATAAGCTCAGGTGAATACAATGGCCGGGCGCAATATGAGTGCCGGTTTTTGCCGTTTTTGGGGGTTCTAGGGTCGTTTGCGCCTCCAACGTCGAAGTCTATCTTTTCATCGAGTATCTAGTAGGGTAACCCTTTCGCATCCGCTATGTTGCGGGCATTGAACTCGGCGTCAGGCAGCGCATCTAAATCGTTCTGATTACCCGAGCCGTCGCCTTACTCGTATCTAAAGCACGCTAGGCGGCACCCGTCTTGCCACCCCATCCACCTCGGCTGCCCGGGCGACTTCGGCGGCTACCGTTTCTGCCACCTGACGGTTAAACACGCCAGGAATAATATATTCTGGGCCAAGTTCTTGCGGCTTCACCACCGAGGCCAACGCCTCAGCGGCGGCCACCTTCATGCCCATCGTAATCGCCCGGGCTCGGACGTTCAAAACGCCGCGAAAAAGCCCGGGAAAACACAGGACATTGTTAATCTGATTGGGGTAGTCAGAACGGCCGGTGGCAACCACCCGGACGTAGTGCTCGGCTTCCTCAGGCGCGATTTCAGGAATCGGATTGGCCATCAGAAAAGCGATCGCATCGGGTGCCATGCCCGCCAAATCTTCCGGATGCAAGAGATTTCCGGTGGAGACTCCGATGAAACAATCGGCTCCCTGCAAAAGATCGCGAAGGGACCCATCGCGATTGTGAGGATTGGTCTTTTCGGCGTATTCATCCCAACTCGGGCGTTCGGGATGGCGACGGCCACGAACCAAGGGGCCTTCCCGATCATAGCCGACAATATCTTGTATGCCACGATGCAAAAGGAGTTCCGTGGCCGCGGTACCGGCAGCCCCCACCCCGGCCACGACCACCCGTAGGTCTTCTAACGGCTTATTCACCACCCGAGCGGCATTGATCAACCCTGCCAAAATAACCACCGCTGTACCGTGCTGATCGTCGTGAAAAACCGGAATATCGAGAGACTTAGACAATCGCCGCTCAATATCAAAACACCGAGGAGCGGCAATGTCTTCCAGATTAATCCCGCCGAAACCCGGAGCTAGGCGTTGCACCGTCTCCACAATTTCATCAGAATTCTGCGTCTCTAGGCAAATCGGAAATGCATCGACATCCGCTAGCGCTTTAAACAACACCGCCTTGCCTTCCATCACAGGCAGTGCCGCCTTGGCCCCCAAATTGCCCAAGCCTAAAATTGCCGAACCATCGGTGACAATGGCAATCATGTTGCGCTTCATGGTCAGTTGAAAAGCCTTGCTGGGATCCTTGGCAATGGCTTCCACCACCCGGGCCACCCCAGGTGTATAGATTTGGGCGAGATCGGTGCGTGTTTTTACCTGAACCTTGGAGGCTATTTCAATCTTGCCCCCTAAGTGCATGAGGAATGTACGGTCCGATACGTTTTGAATGGAAACACCGGATAGCTGTGTCAGCCCGGTTTGCAGATCAGCCAGCCGCGCCTCGGTAGGCAGTTCTACGGTCAGGTCGCGCACCGTAGTTTCCTCTTCGGTGCGCACCAGGTCCAAGGCGACGATGTCGCCCCCAATCTGATCCACCAACTTGACTAACTGACTGAAACTCACCGTATCTCGGTTTAATCCAAGTCGCAAGATATACTGCAGCCCTGAGTGCATGACGATGGCTCCCTCTGCTCGTATGGGTCCTCGAGCGCTCACTCACCCTGTTGCCTTTTAGGTCAAATGTGCCTCGCAAGGCCTAATCATTACGACCCAATGCGCTGACAAAAGGACAAAAGACGGGCACCTCCCCGTCGCGACGATGGTCTCAATCCACCATCGTTCCCAACTAAGAACCTGTTGAACCCGCGAACGGATATAACATCAGTATACTCTGCCAAGCGCCTGTTCGCCCTGTATACCTCGCTTGCGGCCGCGAGGATCAGCAAGGACCACTTCTCCGGAACTTCCCAGATCCAGCCATGACCGAATTGTCATCCTGTGCTCCCTATCCCTTCTGCGTATTTTCCCATGCGTGACCTCGGACCGCGATGGCCTTAGAGTCCGACAAACTCGCGTCTACGTGAAGAAATTTGTAAGGGGGTCCTCCAGACACGGGTTGGTGGATGCTCGGCTGTGAAATCACTCTCGCCGTGTCGTCCGCGTTATCGCTGTCGCAATCCTAAATCATCACAGTGGGAGGTCTCGTACCGCAGGGCATGGGGGGAGCGTATGCTAAGACATCAGTCGCTGGGCAAGACGGTATTTCAACGCCAAAATAGTCCGATAAGATCCGCATCGGACGTCCTGGCCCTGATCTTTTGGCCGTAAACGCTGTCCATTTAGGAGGGCGCACTTGGCGTGGCAGCACCGTACGCAACATTAAAGCCGTTGGTCGTCAGATTGGGATTAGAAGGGGTAGAGACTTGAACTCCGTTCTGGATCATTACCCCAGCGTCACTAGGAACGAGATCGGGATTGGCTCCGTTGACACTGGTGGACCCCACCGTGGTTTCCTGATAATGCGCCAAGGAGGAAATACTCATGTTCACTTCTGGAGCCTCCAAAATCCATTCTGCTGACTGAGCTGGCCCGTCGTAGGCCTGGGTGGTCGAAAAACTCTGCCCCGTAGTCAGATTGGCAATACTAATCGTCCACTGTCCAAATCCATCGTCTACGATGCTTGCGCTCATGTGATCCCCAGGGTCAACCGTCATGTCTGGTATCGGAGTCTCTGGAGCCGGCAAAATTTCCCACCAAGCGGCGTCGCTGATTTCGCCAGCATTCGTCGCGGTCTGCTCGGTCCCGGTCTGAATCAAATCACTATTGTCCACCCCGTCAATGCCAATCCACAACGAGGAATACTGCGTGCCTTGCGTCGACGAGACCTCGGGGACCGTCCAAGCCCCGGAAATGGACAGATAGGTCGTTCCGGTGACAATGTAGCCCGACCAGTTAGAGGATGCCCAACCAATGTTGTGCACATCTCGTTGACCGCTCCGCCCTGTCTCACGCGACGAAGAAATCGCGGAACTTCGAGTGTTGATAAACCCGGCCCGAAAGTGAGCTGTTTGGCTCCCATGCGCACTCACAGGGATTCCCCGAACGAGAAGCAACGCCAAAATTCCTGGGCCGACTAAAGGCCCCCACATTTTCAAATTAACCCTGCTCCCGTCATCATTCGGAACCCCGATGATAAGCACTCATTGTCATCACTACTATACTGCAGGTCGATTAAAATTTTCGTATATTTTCCATAGTGGCCATTTTGCGGTCTCGGATGCGGGCGACAAGCCAACCGCAAATCGATAGTGCCGATTATTTCTCGACCATTTCCACAGAAAACATGCTGTTCCCACCGGGTTCCGGTGTAACATATGGTTTAGGTTTAAAAGTCCCAAAGGTGGTTCCGGCGACTCTCACACCCTCAAGGAGGGGATATCCTAATGCAATCTTGGAAACCCATTAGCGTCGGGCTGCTGATGATGAGCCTCGGTACGCTCGGTTTTACAACCCATTCATTTCAGGCAGCATCCAGTCAGGCCCCCATTTCTACGGTGACCGTGCAGGGCCTGGCCAATGTACTGGCGACCCCTAATCAAGCAACGATCGACCTCGGTTCACAAATCACTGAGAAGACTGCGCTCGCTGCCATGAATAAAAGTGCGTCGGTGACCCAAGCCATTATCGCCGCCATCGAAAAAGCCGGGGTTGCCGCGGGCACCATCCAAACTAGCGGTCTTAGCCTGAGCCCGACCTACAATGCATCTGGGTCCAAAGTCACAGGCTATCAAGTCGAAGATACGCTGACAATTGTCACCGACCACATCCAGTCGGTGGGAACACTCATCGACGACGCCACCCAGGCAGGTTCCAACTTGATCGAAGGCGTCACCTTTGGCGTCTTTAACCCGTCCACTTGGTATAAAAAGGCTTACAAGCTTGCGATGGTCGATGCACTCGAGCAGGCCAAAGCGGTCATCGCGCCGGTCAAGGAGAAAATCCTTGGCATCGAATCGATTAGCACGGCGAACAGTGGATCGGGCGCCACCATCACCAGCAGCACCTCCTCCATCGCCCCCACGCCTGTGATGCCAGGGGAGACCGCGTTTTCGGTGGCGGTTCAGGTGGTGTACGCCGTGGACTAAGCGTTCAGTTCGGATGAATCCGTCTCAGGCGAGCATGGTCCGCGCGTCAGACCACAAGGCCTACACCAATCGGACCTCCAAGCCCCTCTAGGGTTGCTTCGGTCGATTCGTTCGAGGTGCAGTGAACGCGACATCGGGGCTAGGACTGATTCACCATCCCCAGTGGGGAGGATTGCCGCAGCCTTGAGACCGCTTAACGATAGCGACTGACTCCGAGAACTTAGAATCTATCTTTGGTCTCTATTCAGGGGGATTGAGCAGTGTTTTGCCCTGGTTAAGGCGAATATCGACTTCCTCCCTTAAACTCGGATTAGGCGACTCTTCAGCATCGTTCCGAACAATCACTCCGGGGAACGTGGTCGCCGCTATTAAGCTAGTCGTGGGCTCCACCTGGACCACCGTCTCTTCTCCCAGCCGCGATCCTAAGGCCCCCGCTTCAATTTTTCGACCCACGCGATATTGGCCCCCTCGCAAGTTTTCTCTCACGGTAAGGGAATCAACCACATCCATCTTGCTGTTGTGAACGTCATCCATCCGAGCGCTACCCGCCACATAAACCATGGAATCTTGGACCCGCGACAAATGGCAGTAGGTAGGCATCGCCGGGGCTAAGTATCGGCCTTGATCCCTGTCTTTCGCTGCCGTCAAAGCCTGCTCCGCCAACCGCGCCAAGGGGGATACCGCAGTCATCGTCAGAAGAAGGTCAGACGAGAGGTAGTGTACAAGTTCGCCCAGGATATCTCGAACTTGAGGGTCGCTCGCCCATCCCAAGGGAGATTCTTCGATTTGGAGAAGACGCTCTGCGCTTCGCGTAAGATCTGGGAACTTGTAGTCTAAGAGACGTTTCAACAGGTCGTGGGGCAGGGGTCGATCTTGACCTTGCACTGCTTGCTGGCACTGATGAAACAATTCCACCAAAAGCAGGACACTTTCCGCCAATTCTTGCCACTGTCCCCGAAGGCGGATTCTAGTTTGGCGCACAGAGCCTGCTGAAATGACCGAAGACAGCGTATCGCCTAGCACCACCACGGAACGGCCAGCATGAATCTCGCTTGAAACCACCTGCCCGGTCACCATCACCTCGCCTTCAGCGATTATCGTGGCACCCTCTAACGACCCATCGACGAAAACATCACCTTCAAACACGAGCGCCGGACTGGCCATGGTCAGACAACTGCCCTTAACCCGGAGCTCGGGAAAGATTTGCACTCCCCACCCGGTCCATTCGAGTCGTCCTGACTGCTCTGCGACCAAATGCCGGTCGCCTTCCATAAGCGTGATTCCTGGACCCAGGTGCCAAGGTTCCGAAGAGAGGAGACGCCCCGTCACCGTTTCAGGCCGCTTTGGCCAAGACGGCTCCAACCATCCGACGATGGTTCCTGCTTCCACCCACTCTGGCACTAGGCCTATGGGGTCACGCCGGTGGGAGGTCAACGGCAGTGCGCGTTGTCGGTAGGGACTGCTATAGGGCTGATGCCCAGAATATGTGCGGGCAACGACCAACGTCCCTGAGCACCCTCGACTTAAAAACTCGGCCAGCACATCGTCGCACACTCGACCATTGACTATCCCTAAACGATCCATTTCGCGAACCACGTCAGACACTAAAACGATGGGCGGAGCGACAGGCTCGCTTTGCCAGCTAAGGACCAGGCGTTCGGTTGGGCCTTGAGGAGTGAGGCGAAACGACTCTCCCGGAACGTAGTCGACGCTTAAGAGGGCCTCGGTCTCTGACTCATTAAGGCTTACATTAAATGATGCGATCGGCAGGTGATCGGGCCAGGTGACAGAAATGCGATCGCCCGCGGCCACAACGATTTCGCCCCGGCGCAATATGCCATTCACGTCCACCAAGACTGCCGCTTCGTCATCCGCGACAACCAAGACGGCATAGCGATCAGGCTCAGCAGGTCGTGGCGATAACCCTTCGGGGTTGGTCACGATAAATCGTCCATCGGAGTCGATCGCTATCGTACCGTACGCCGTATCAACTGGTTCAGCCATTGTTTTTAGGTTCGGGGAAGGTGCTTTTATCTGCGCCGCCACCGGACTCCCGTTCAGTGCATCCGCTTTAGCGGAACTCGATGATCGATTCGACACCGCATGAAAATCACTCGCGGATGGCGTGACCGCGATCGACTCATTCCAGTTCTGCCTGAACCATTCTTTCAGTTGTCGTAGGCGGATTTTAATCCTCACCATCATTCCAATCACTCCCGTACGGTGATCGACATTCGGTTGCCGATAACCATTCTGCGGTTCGACCATGTGTTTTGGCTAACTCTCTTTGTCTATGGTTTGGCTAAGTCAGTAGTCATCAGTTCTAGCCTAATTCCGAGGTTGCACTGGTGGTCGGAGAACTCCCCAATGGTATTCCCAGCATTCGCTGATTGGCGTAGGCAGTGGGTTTTCTGGTGAGCTTTACAGCGACGAGCTATACGGCGAGTGCTGGCAGTACTGGTGGTGCGTCAATCAGCGAATCCCAGCCCTTTGGACTGATCTCGACTTTACGTCTGGCCCTGATCCGTGGGGTATCTGATGGCACGAAAGTTAGTGGAAGTGATGACAAAACTAGTTAGCGCCAACA
>DAHXNH010000209.1 GCA_027365485.1 Clostridiales bacterium | reverse complement strand
CCGATTGTTACCCGAACGCGAATTGGCGACGGCCTACCAAGTGAGTCGAACGGCGGTCCGCGATGCCTTGCGAACCTTGTCAGGACTGGGGGTGGTGTCCATCCGTCACGGGCAAGGCATGTTTGTGCGCGCAGGACCAGGGGTTGCTCTGGGCCAGGCTTTATGGAAACCTTTGGTCGTGCAGCCGACGACCGTGTCGTGGTTGTTCGAGGTCCGCAAAAGCCTTGAGGTGGAGGCTTCTGGATGGGCTGCAGAGCGAGCGGATGCGAATCAGAAGGCCAATCTCTTGACCTTGGTGGAAGAAGCGAAAGCCGTGGTGGGTCAAGGAGAAGCGGTCAATCTTTCGTTGGCCGCCGGCGCAGACCAGGCGTTTCACGCTGGGCTCATCGTGGCCTCGGAGAATCCGATTGCCGGTCGCATCATGCTGAACTTACTCGATCTTTTAGAAGCAGTGCGCAAGAAGAGTCTGGCTATCCCAGGCCGGGCTTGGTTGTCGGTTTTAGATCACGAACGGATCGCCCAACGGATCGCTTCTGGGGATGTACTCGGTGCGCGAGCGGCAATGCGAGACCATTTAAGCACAGTGGAATCGGCTATTTTGGCCGCCTTTGAAGAAGGACCAGAGGCGGAGAGTTCCGCCGGGGATAGTGGCAACCCCCGGCACTGAACAGAAGATGAACCCGAACTTTTTGCCTTTGCAAAGGGTTTGGGTTTGGTGTCGAAAAGGATGGAAGCGAGAGCCGAAATGGATTGACAAGGATAGAATAACTTGTCATAGTATGGGCGATTAAAGGTATGACCACATACCAATATTGGGTCGAGGGAGGCAAATAGCGGATGAACCATGGATTTTTGGTGCATGGTGACGAGGACCACGTGGGGATTGCTGTTCGTGATTTGACGCCGGGAGAAGTGGTCAGCGGCATGTATCTGACGTCCCATCAACCGATCACGATCACCGTTGTGGATAAGATTCCTCTGGGTCATAAAGTGGCCCTAGTCAATCTGAATCCCGGTGACAAGCTGGTGGAATATCACGAGGTGGTGGGCCAGGTGACCCAACCTATTCGTTCGGGAGAGCATGTGCATATTCATAACCTTAAAAGTGTGAGGTGGGGAGCATGATGAAAGATCGCACGGACTTTTTTGGCTATCGTCGACCCCATGGCGCGATCGGCGCGCGCAATCGGGTAGTCATTCTCCCGGTAGATGATTTGTCTAATGCCGCCGTGGAAGGAGTCGCCCGACTGGTGCCAGGAGTGTTGGCCTTGCCGCATCCTTACGGTCGTCTGCAATTCGGTGAGGACTTAGCCTTGCACTTTCGCACCCTCATTGGCACGGGAGCAAATCCCAACGTGGCAGCGGTGGTGGTGATCGGAATTGAGCCGAACTGGACCGACAAGGTCGTAGAAGGCATTGCCAAAACGGGAAAGCCGGTCGCCGGTTTTTCTATTGAGAGTCACGGGGATACGGCGACCATCGCCCAAGCCGCTGGGGTGGCGCGGCGGTTTTTGCAAGACGCTTCAGAACAACAGCGAGAGCCCGTTTCCGTGGCGGATGCGGTTTTTAGCATTAAGTGTGGAGAGTCAGATACCACCTCAGGACTTGCGTCCAACCCAGCGGTCGGGCAGGCCGTCGACTGGCTCATCGACCAGGGGGCAACGGTCATTTTTGGGGAGACCTCAGAAATCACTGGGGCTGAGCACTTAATTGCTCGGAGATGCGCCAATGACACCGTTCGGACCCAATACTTGGAGTTTCATGAAGGCTATCAGCAATTTATTCAAGAGACCGGGTTTGATTTGATGGGGTCACAGCCGACGCAAGGAAATATCGCTGGCGGCCTCAGCACGATTGAAGAAAAAGCGATGGGTAATATTCAAAAAACCGGGACTCGGCCCATCGTGGATGCTTTGGCGCCCGCTGAGGCTCCCAGCCAGCGAGGGTTGAATTTCATGGACTCGTCGTCAGCAGCCGCCGAGTTTGTGACGCTGATGGGCGCGGCGGGTTCGATTTTTCATTTCTTTACTACCGGTCAAGGCAACATTATTGGCAATCCTATTGTGCCCGTTTTGAAGACCACAGCCAATCCTAAGACTGCCGCGCAAATGGCAGAACACATTGATCTGGATCTCAGTGGCCTCTTAACTTTGGACATGACACTAGGGGAGGCCGGAGAAGCCTTGGTGGCCATGATGCTAAGAACCTTGAATGGACGGTTGACCGCGGCAGAAGTCTTGGGACATCGGGAATTTGTCTTAACCAAGCTCTATCGGAGCGCCTAGGCTGGATTCGAAGGGCATGCAGATCTCCGCATGCAACCGCGAGAAGGCTACTGTGCGCGGGTCAAAGTGTTCGCCTTTTAGAACAGTGATCGGATACACGGAAGACTGGGGTAGTAGGATGACGGAGCGATCTCGGCTTCGCGGGCAAGTCGTGCCGTGTGGCCCACACGCAGTATAGGACCCAGACTGGGTCGGGCGGGGGCTGGACGAACGACAGCCAGAGGCTTAAAGGAGCAGGTTCAGAAGTCGCGATAATCACTCCATTGGGGAAGTCGATGGGCCGGGTGGACCGTAGGGGGCCCTGAACGCGGTGGAGACTTCGAAGAGAGTCTTGAGAGATCGGCATCGAGAGACGAGACACGGCCACTAGGTTTACGAAGACTGTGAAAGGAGATGTTCGGCAGTTGACTTGGGCCGATGACGATGGTTCACAGGATGATTCCGAGCCGCTGGAACCATTTTCTGGCCAGTGGATTTGGGTGGGAGAGCCAAAACCGGACAACGGATGGGTGGCGTTTCGCCGAACGTTTCACGTCGCTAATTCCCTGAGGTCGGCGAAGATCCGGGTGAGCGCTGACTCCCGTTATGTACTGTGGTTAAATGGAACGCGTATAGGTCAAGGGCCGGTGCGATCGTGGACCCAGCCGTGGTATTACGACGAATACGAGTGCGCTTCGGAACTTGAGGTTGGCGACAACCTTTTGCTGATTACGGTGGTCCATCCCGGGGTGTCCACTTTTCAATCCGTTCGGTCGCGGGGCGGCTTATGGGCGGCCCTGACGATGTGGACCAACGAAGGGCATCTTAAGGAGATTGTCACGGATGACCTTTGGCAAGGAAGCCTCGATTACGGGTGGCAGCGAAATAGCCCACGGATCAGTTGCCAGCAAGGATATGTCGAGCTGCTGGATGGGCGTCAACGTCTGCACGCCTCCTGGGAGCGAGCGCGTCCTCTGGGAAAAGTGGGAATCGGGCCCTGGGGACGATTAAATCGCCGTCCAATTCCGTTGCTGGCTCAGACTCGGGTCTTCCCTGAAAAAGTTATGGCTCAAAAAAAAGCCTCTCAATTAGCGCTAGCTCACGCGGTTGAACTCCGAGGCTTGCTTACCCAGGGGGATACCAGCGCGAATCCGGTCGAGTTCGCACCCCGGTGGTTGGCAACGCAGATTCACCTGCCAGTTCAACAAACCGTCACGTTTTACAGGCTCAACACGGGACTCGTGGCGGACAGTTGGCTCAACCACGAACCCGTTCGATGGCACCCGGTCACCCCATTGAGCGCCGTGTGGAGTGCACAACGCGTGCTCAATGCGGGAGATTATGTTTGGCTCAGTCGGATTGTCGGCCCGTCTAATCGATTTAACTGGAGTTTCGGCATCCAGGAACCGGGGGTGTCTTTGCGACCCGTCAGCGATCAGGGAAGCCCTTGGGTGTTAGGCCAGATCCCTGATAACCTGACCCTCGAGCGGGTGGTCGACCTAGGTTGGGCAGAACTGAAGACGGTCGGAACTTGGCTGGATGTTCCCGCCGGAAAAATATGGACAGACGACGGGTACTTGCAAGCGGCTTCAGCCAGAGCCCACATGGATTCCCCGTCCGATGTCCACCAGATGGACAATCTTGTCGAGCCAGGTTTGAGTGTCACCGTAGATCCCGTAGATCCCGTAGATTCCGTAGATTCCGGCCAGGCAGTGCAAGTCGTCATCGATTTTGGCCGTGAGGTAAGTGGATACTGGAATTTTGAGGTCAGTGCGCACTCCGGTGTCATCATCGATCTGGCGGGAATCGAAGTGCAACAGAATGGCGAGTTGTTATTTCCCGAAGCGCTCTATCCGGCCATGCAATATATTACGTGTGAAGGTCGGCAGCGGGTGGAATCGGTCATCCGGAGAGGGTGTCGCTACCTTATTTTGACTATCCGCAACCATCAGCGCCCTCTCAGTATCACGTCTTTGCACTGCCTGGAAGTGACGTATCCAATTTTGGCGGAGGGTTCCTTGTCGACCGACAATGCCATAGCCAATAAGCTATACACGATGTCCGCATTGACCACGCGCCTTTGTATGGAGGATACGTTTGTCGACTGCCCAGCCTACGAACAAGCGCTGTGGGTGGGAGATCTTCGCGTTGAGGCGTTAGTCGCCTATGCCTTGTTCGGTGAAAGTCGTTTGGTGCGCCATAGTCTAGAACTGATCGGACAGTCATTGGATCGGGGTGATGGGTTTAGGGCGGTCGTCCCCACCGACTGGGACCGACGGATGCCCGCTTGGACCTTGCTATGGATCATTACCATTGGAGAATATTGGAATTTTAGCGGAGACCAAGCAGCCCTTGAACGATTTTACCCTTGGGTTGCGCTGGTCTTGGAAAGCTTTTTATCCCACGTGAATACCATCCATTTATTGGAAAGTAGAGGCAACAACATGATCGACTGGGCACCGATGGAAGTTTCTGACCATGGCGTGGTGACAGCGATCAATGCGTTGTTCGTCTGGTGCCTGAAGACGGGACAACATTTGGCGGCGGCCATCGGGCGCCCGCGAGAGGCCCAACGCTGGCAGCGCGAACGCACGACCCTTATCGCAGCGATGCATCGCTTCCTGTGGAGTGATGAGATGGCAGCCTACGCGGATGAAATGCCCCATCTATCCCGATCTGCGACCTTTAGCCAACAGACCCAAACCCTGGCCTACTTGGCCGGAGCGGTGCCCAAGAACCGAGAAACCCAAGTATCCTCGTGGATCGTTGATCCCCCGCGGGGAACCGTGATTTCAGGGACGCCCTGGATGGAATTCTTTGTGTGCGAGGCACGCATGAAACTCGCAGACGGCGTTGGCCAATTGTACGAAGCCTTAGGCCGTTGGCAAACCATGATGGGTGATGAGAGTACGACGTTTTGGGAAACCTTCGCAGATCCGAAGAGCGTCCGTCCGACCAGGAGCTTTTGTCACGGGTGGTCAGCCGGTCCCGCGTATTTCCTGGTGCGCCACGGCCTGGGTGTTCGCTCAGCGATTGCTGGTGGGCGACTGGTCTGGGTCGATCCCGCGCTAGACCAGTGGCGGAGCGCTCAGGGGCGAGTTCCGGTGCCGCAAGGAGAGATTGAGGTCCACTGGCGGGCAGCCGATGACAATGCGGCGGAGTTAACGGTGAAACTTCCGCAGGGAGTGAGTGGGATCTTGGCTCCGCGGTGGGCCCAACGGGCGGAAATTTACCAAGGTCAAGGCACTTTGCTCAAACAAGGTGGATTTGGATTCCAGGGGACGGTTTGCTGGGCCATCTCCCCCATTGCGCAATTCGGGGCCGAAGTGGGCTCATGACCAGCCGTAGATACTGCGTCCAGGTCGAGGCTAGTGAGGAGGACAAACCATGGACAGATCGGCGGATTCGTCATGGCAGTGGACGTTTGAAGACGGCCAGCTACTGCTTCACTTTGGTGAACGGGCGTGCATGCGCTTGCCGCTAGCAATAATCGTAGATGGAGTGGTAGTCGGGTGGCATTGGCGCCAGGCTGATGAGGCAGAGCAGCGGGAGACAGATCCGTGCTTCACTGCAGAATCTTCGGACCGACGATTTAAGGCGAGATTGAGTTTGGGAGCAAGGCATACGGTGAGACTAGAAGTGCAGGCGTTGCACTCCATTCGCCAAGGCCTTAGCCTGGAATTTGGCGCCGGCGGATTCATCGTGAAGAGCAACAGTTGGAGAGCATTTGTTCCCGATGTATTCAATCGACGGATGAATCCCTGGGTGTCTCACTCGGTGACTATCGCGACCGCGATTGACACAGACGCGCAACGTAAGGCCGGAGTACTCACTTTCGTCAATGCCCCGGCGCCCAAGGTTGCAGCGTTTCGTCTTGAGGGCGGGAGCTCCGAGGGGAAAAACTGGCTAGGTATGGCTGTGCCAGGTGCTCTGCCCTGTGCTGCATTCGAATATCACGTGGCAGAAGACCGCGTACGGGTCGTGGTGCAACACTGGACGCCTTTAGTCGACGGGGATGCGATCGAGCTTTGGCTAAGAGCTGGGTTAGGGTCAGACGAAGAAGCTCTAACGTTGGCAGTGGAGGCCGAACGCAATAACCAGAGGGACCGATCGGGCCCCCCTTCGGCGGAGTGGTGGAGTCAGCCGATTTTTTGTACCTGGGGAGAACAAACAGCGAGGAACGTAGCAACCGGTCAGCCCGTCCATCTCAGCCAGGGGGACCTAGTGACCTGGGTGAATGCGGTAGAAAGGATGACGGGCAATACCGAGTTTACAATCTGCGTAGATGCTTCATGGGCGAACAACAGCCGCAGTTGGGTGGCGTCTCAACGAGTTGGGGGTACGGATGGACTTCGAGCACTGATTGAGGCCTGGCATCGGTCTGGTCATCATGTCTTATTGTGGCTTAGTCCGCTAGATTTATCGAGAACCTGGGATGGCGATCAGCTCTTTGACGACGTCGAGGAGTTGGCTAGCTGCGTTTCAGGGCAACCACCCTTGCGCGACCTGTCGACCGAGCAGGGGCGAGCACATCTGCGGTCAGTAGTGCGTTATGGGCTGAGTGAGGACAGACACTGCCTCAATGCCGATGGGTTTAAAGTGGACTATAATTTTCGCAATCCAGACCCGCGAACGTACTCGATGGAACGACTGAGTTGGGGTGTAGGAGACCAATACTGGAAAAACACCATGGAGTTTTTGACAGAGACCGCGCGGATGTTCAAGTCCCACCCACTACTGTCCTATAGTGGTATCGCTCCTTGGGTTCAGCAGTATACGGGAATGCTTCGATTGAACGACGATGCCTCAGATTCGCCGGTTGCCTGGCTTGACCGGGCGAGCGTCGGGTTGCGAACCTTGCCTGGGACGCTGGTCGATGCCGATGGGTGGAGCATGACGCGGGAGAAGGCCTACCAATACTGGCCAGTGAGTGCAGTCATTGGCGTTCCAAGTCTCCTGCACGTCACGCGTTTTGACGGAGGAGATCCGTGGACCGAGGATGATCAAATTCGGCTAGCGGGGGTCTGGACCACGTATCAGAACGCACCGACACGCCCGAGCCATCGCATTGTCATTGGTCCTGGACGTCATCGGATTGATCGCTATGCCACCGACCAGAGCGGGGCAGCACGTCGAGTCGCGTACTGCGCAAATGACGACTTGGTGGTGACCTATTCCCTGGAGCGTATTCGACTGACGGTGACGCGCGGTGGGGTTTTTTGGATTCCGTTCGAAGAAGGCTCTGCTCCGACCGTATTAGAAGCCGTGCACGCGGATGGTCGCCGCCAATCATGGCCCATTGAGACGGTCCGCCAAACCAATCCCCGTGGAATGCTGGTCGTGTTGGAGCGATCCGTGGAGCAGTACCACGATATCCTATTTTGGGAAGGGCCAATCTCAGCCGATACGACTAAAAAGTAAACACGCCGGGTTGAACCATGCGTGGATCCAGGCAGTAAAGACAGGACAACGTTCGAACGAATCCCAACCAATCCCAACCAATCCAAGGATTTCTGCTCGTTGCCTTGAATTCTAAGCGATCTCACTCCGACATCGTGTCGACAGACGGCTAGCTTCACGGTTAGAGAGCCCGCCGCGAAAGGCAGACTGCGCGGAGTCCCCGAAAATCCATTGAGATGCGGCAAGAAAGAGCATGGATTGCCAATCCGTCACTTGGGTTCCTGCGATTCAGTCCGAACCGTGGGGTCATGCCACTGGATTGAAGATCGTCTGCCGGTAACCTAAGTGGCCTCGGTGAAGTTATACCCGGTGACTGTCCTCAAAGGCTTGGTGAGGAACAACACGTTTGGGGGAGGTCGGGGCATGTCTCAGGATTTGCTGCTCATTCGAAGGCCAGGTGTGAAGTCTCTCTTACGCCAAGGGCGACGATTCGCCGTGGCGACAGCATTCGCGGGTGTCCTCGGGATTGCTCCTCTAGCCCTCGCGGCCAACTCAGGTTCGATTGCAATGCTCGACTCCCGTCTGTCGGAGACCGCCACCCTGACCGCTCCGGTCTTCACCAGTCTCGACATGGTGAGTACGACTCGAGGACTTGCGTGGGGGACGCTGAATGGTCGTTATGCGCTCTGGGCGACCGACGATGGTGGTATGCATTGGCATCGGCGCCTTTTCGGGGGTCTTCCGCCGATCGATAGTCCAAACATCTCCGAGCCCGTGGTCTATTTCGAGAACGCCAGGCAAGGATGGATTGCGTGGGTAACGAGCCGCTATGTTGGACAACCGCATAGTGCATCGGCGCACGCGGTGAATACCCTGACTGTCATGCATAGCCGCGACGGTGGCCGTCGCTGGACTTCTTATCACCGCCAAATCTTGGAGGTCATGCACCAAGTTGAGCAAATCGATTTCGTGGGCGGTAACGGATGGATTCGGGTTTTTTCCGGTGAGGTCATGAACCAAGGTGACACCGGCATTTATCATACGACCAATAACGGGGGTTCGTGGAATCTGGTCTCGGCCGCTGGAGGCTATGTTCCCAATCCACAGGCGACCCCCGATGCCCTCCCGGCGATGGATGTCCCCATGCCGATGACGTTTACGAGTGCCAACGACGGATTTGCAGCGGTCGGGAACTATGTTGTCACCGAAACGTTGGCTTCGATATACCATACCACGACTGCCGGCAGACGTTGGTCGACACTGCGATTGCCGCTCTCTGCCTTCTTGCGACGCCACGCCTACACTACCACCGAGTTTGCTCCGATATTTGCCGGACCGCGCGGCAGTGTATTGGTCCAGTTCCAAGGAGGCACGCACGGAGAGGTCATCGACTACCAGACCACCGATGGCGGCCAACAGTGGAACATGAGCACGCCATTTGCCTTGCAGCCGTCGGCCTACCAGGTGGCGACCTCGGCGATTAGTCCTCGCGATGCCTGGGTCATTGGCATCGATGGAGGAAGTTTTGGGCGGACCCAAAACGGGGGACAGTCCTGGTCGAATTTACCGATCTCTGGGCACTTACAGGCCGTATTCGATGGTGGCTATCAAGTGGTCAGCTTTAACATGATCTCGCCGACACGGGGATGGATGTTGGTCGAATCCGGCAATCAAAAGAGCTTTGCTTTGTTGCGGACGCGAAACGGCGGTAGCAGCTGGGGCATCCAGCGCTGGTAGAACGGGTCTTGTTTCGCGCAGTCCAACGAAGCGGTTGCCAGGCTTCATGACTGAGTGACGAGATGGCGATGCATGGCGGCCAGGAAGAAGTCCGCCCATCCGACCTATCATGCGGCCACGTACTGAGTGCGTCCCAAAGACCTGTTCCTCTGGGGTCCTTAAATCGCACACCCCGACGAGCACTGGGACCAACCAATTGGACCTGTGACGTCGCGGCGTTCTGCTCCGTTTCTGCCATCGACGCATCGATCGTGTCTTAGGCTGAAGCCCCTCTTGTCGCTGAAGCCCATCTCTTTGTGACGATGGGGAGGGACCACCTACAAAATACACCGATCTGAATTTCAACAGAATCGGCGACCGGGTGGAATCTAATGTAGGGAGCTTTAAAAGAAGAGGGGGCACAGCCATGCGCACGCGAACCCTAATGCACGGGTTGGCGATGATTGCCGATATTGTATTACACTCAGCCTCGGCATCATTGACTGACCGAAGGGATTAAGTCACGCGACCACCGGGCAAAGCGTTAGCCAACCACAGCAACAACGGGTTCAGCTCTATGTCAATCCGGCGAAGGACAACACGAACATTCCCAGCGATCATCCCATCGGTGTCGTCTCTTTAACCCCAACTAAGCCGTCACGAATCCAAGGCCCCGCTCCCTTTGGCTTTGTCCAACCAGCCATTACACAAACCACGGCATGGTTCTGGGGGCGATACCCAGGCTCTTCGATCCAAGACCTGAGCAGTGGCATCATTGTCGTCAGTGGATCGGTGCCTAACGCCCCCACGAAAGGAGAAATCGGGGTATGGGTCACCAATATGAGTCCGGCCCCGGCCTGGCAAGGTCAATTTGTCGCACCGGGACGGACCGGTCCCATCTCTATTGAAACTTTCCAAGGCCAAGTCGCCAGGTGGACGTCTCCGTCGGGAGAACAAGGCACCTTCAATATCGCCTCCCATCTATGGTCCATCAGCAGAATGTAAGACGGGTTTATGTTCTATGCAGCTTTTGAAATCACATTTCGCCGGCGTTCACGGAGGCGTAAGCGATCCAGGAGTTTTTTCGCCTGCGATAATGAGGGCCGATGTGATTGCCACGATCAAGGCTGATCTGTGCGACAAGAAAGAGAAAGAGGGACCTCGGCGTGAGGGTTCCGGCCGACGAAGTGTCCAAAGTCATCGAGCAGTTGTGGCTGTCTGATCGAAAGACGGTGTACAACCTGCCCCAATGCCTCCGCGCCCGCCATCAGACCGTGGTCCAGGCCTGGCGCGACATCGAGGCACAAGCACCGGATTCCGAACGATTGAGCCCGGAGGAAGCCGACCAGTTGCGGGATCCCAAGGTTGTATCTTGGCATCCCGAATCCAAGGAGCATGGCGTATAACGTCTGGATCTGACGGTCTGCGCTCAACTCCCTCAACAAATTAGTTTCCCAGGCTGCTCCGCCGCATGAAAAATTCCTTTATTCTGTCCGCTTGACTGCTGCTTGCAGCAGGGTCGGGGTGGGTGGTGTCGAATCCTTGGTTGCGCTCCCATGGGGAGGGGGAATCTTTTGGGTCTTACGAGGCCTATGAATCGTTTGATCCGGAGCGCCAGGGGCCCCTCACCTCGTTGCGAGCCTTCGGCTGAGCACGCGGAACAGAGTCCTTTTCTCTCTTTCCTTACAAAACCCATGGCCCTCGGGTGAGTAGCTTCGCTGAAGGAGGCTATGCCATGGACGTCGTGTTTGCCCGCTGCGCGGGCCTCGATGGGCATCAGAAGACCCTTGTGGCCTGGGTGTGGATCCGGACCGAGACCGAGACGCTTGAGACCATTCACACCGTTGCGACCACGACCGAGGATCTCCGTCGTTTATCTGCGTGGCTTGCCACGCAGGGGGTCACCCACGTGGCGATGGAATCGACCGGCAGTGACTGGAACCCCATTTTCAACCTCCTCGAGGAGCACTTCACCACCTGGTTGGTGAATCCGGCCCACATCCAGGCGGTCCCCGGTCGTAAGAGCGATGTGAAGGATAGTGCCTGGATTGCCCAGTGGCTGCAGCCCAGTTTTATTCCCGACCGGGCGGAGCGCGAACTGCGCGAACGCATCCGCTATCGCAAGAGCCTCATTGAAGAGCGGGCGCGAAGCCAACGGGATTCAGCAGGGGTTAGAAGGGGCGAACCTCCAGCCCGGGTCGGTGATTAGCGATGTGCTGGGCGTTTCGGGGACCCGAATCCTTCACGCCTTGACTCGAGGGGAAACCGACTCGGCGCAATTGGCTGCGCTCGTCGATAACCGCCTACGGGCCACGGCGGACGACCTGACTCGGGCGTGGGATGGACTGATGGCCAGCCATCAGCAGTTTTTGCTCACCGCGCAACGGCAGCACCTGACGGCGCTGGACCCGCAGATTGTCACGCTCGATGCCGAGGTGGAGCGGCGTTTGGCCCCTTTGGCCGAGACCCAGGCGCTGATTGAAAACCATCCTGGGATTGGGAAGCGGACGGCCGAAACCGTGCTGAGCGAAATCGGGGTCACCGTCGCTCCGTTTCGGACTCCCGAAGCGCTGGCGAAGTGGGTCGGGCTGGCCCCGGTGTTGGCGCTAACTGGTTTTGTCATCACTTCCACTAACTCTCGTGCCATCAGATATCCCACGGATCAGAGCCAGACGTAAAGTCGAGATCAGCCC
>DAHXNH010000358.1 GCA_027365485.1 Clostridiales bacterium | reverse complement strand
AGGCATGGATGGCACCGGCGAAACACACTTTGGTATTGCAGGGATTGCGGAGAGGAGTCGAATGATGACCGATAAAGAAAAACAGGAGTTAAATCATCAGTTGGCAGAGGCCCTGGACGCGGCGGGATTGGGGGAGTATGCGTGGGACGTAGCGCGAGCATGCCCGCAGGGGCATCTCGATCCGAGACCAGACGGCCCACCATTGGGAGAATTGTGCGCTGAGTGTGTTTCCGTGGCCGAGGGCGTTTGCGCCATCTCCCTTGAGGAATGGCGCGCACTGGATGAGACTCCGGGCTTTCACCCGGAATGGCGAATTGGGCGGATCGCCAAGGACTTCACCGATGCGAATATTCTCCTGGCGGCAGTCGAGGCGTGGATCGGCCAGCGGGCGAGCGGTCGAACCATCACAACGGAATGGTGGTCGAACGCTAAAAAATGGGTAGCCAAAATCACCGAGTTTCGCTATCTTCAGAGCCCCATTGTGGGCATTGGAGAGCACCCAACTCATCGGACGCTGGCTGAAGCCGGAGCCTTGTTGGCCGTCGTGATGGCGAAGTGGGAAGTCGATGATTGATCCAGAACAGCAAGCTTTCTCACCATTCTGATCCCCAAGGAGAATCGATGATGCCCCAACCCTGGCTCGTTCTTCCGCTACCTCCCTCGGACAACGCGGCGCATCACATTGTTACGCCACGGTCTCGATCCAACAAAGCCCAAGAGATACCTAGCCTAGGGACCATCCCATCAGTCACCATGAAAGACTATCTTGCGGAAACGCAAAAAGCCAAACAGCGCATGGTCTCCGTCCCCTCCGCGGCCATGAAAGACTATCTCGAGGAAGCCCAATGGCGCATCAAAGCCTGGATCCCCAAAGCCCATTGGACCTTCCCGGATTCCCATACCAAAATCGTCATCGCCTTCTGGATTTACTGGCCCGATCGCCGGGTCCGCGATTCCGGCAACCTCATTAAGGTCCTGGGTGACGCCTGCAAGGGCGTGTTACTCCCTGACGACAATATGCTCCTCCCATGTCCCATGGATTTTACGGTGGACCGCCGACATCCTCGTCTCGCCTGCCGCGTTTGGGTCCACCGTGCGATAAAAATTCGGCACGTCTCGGTTGTTAGATCTCTCAAGTCAACGACCCCGGCCTGACCGGGTCCTTCCTGGGACTGCGCCCAGGACATGTGGCACAGTCCAAGAAAGGCCGAGACGGGGCGCGAGATCATCAGGATGGCAAGCCTAGCTCCCTATGATTCTCGACGGCTGTCCCACGAACTGGGTTGCGTGGACATCCCGCTTCCGGAGGATTTCTCCCCGGCTACCTTTTGCCGATGGTAATCGCTGAGTCGCCCACGGCGTGGGCGTTCTGTCACGATATCTCATCGCAACATTTGCGTCGGTTAGAGTCAGCCCTATTGCACTAACCCTCGCACATCAAATCTTACGAGTATCAAGCCTCGTCGTGTCCCGATGACGACCGTAACGAAACTGGATTTTACCCTCACGTCTTTTTTTGTAACGTACCCAAAAACAAGAAAGGAGCAACCCTTATGCCCTATTGCACCTATTGTGTATTATGCAACGATGCCGTCATCCCTGTCGAACGCCGCGAACATCTCGAGATGCATCACCCTGGAGCCCGGCATTTTACCGCAAAAGAAGTCGACGAGTTTTTTGAGTCCCGGCGTATCTGCCGTGAAGACTCCTCGCTCGTCTAGCAAACCTTTCGTTCTCACGTACATCTGTCCTCTCGATGGGGGCATCCTCCACTCGGTTCCTCTGCGAATAACGAAGAAAGTTCACCGAGCCTTCTGCATGGCTGCCCAACATCCTATGCGTCTTCTGGAATTCTTAGAATCAGCGGACTCACAATGAGGTCGTCCAGGCTCCACCCCTTTGCGTCCGAAATTGTTTCCATTCTGTCCTCCAAGGAGAGATCTTTACTATGGCCAAAAACCCCGTGCGCATCACGACCGTCGAAGCCCAACCCATCGATGTCACGCTGACCACCCTGAGGCTCGAAGGGCACAAGCTGACTCGTGCATTGTATGACCAGATTCCCAACGCCCTGCCGTTTTCCACAGATACGTGGACACTCGATAGCCAACTGTTAGGCTGGGTCCATCTCTATCCCAAAGCACCGTCACGTTTTTGGTGTCTACTCTTCGTACGCAATCACACGCTCTACCACTGTCAACTTCCTCAGACCATCACCGAGTTTGACCCGTATCGCCACCTCCGCATTCACCTCCGAGACAGCCGGCACAGGCTTGATAATCTTTTGTGGGGAGTTGCGGCCACACATTGCTTAGTCCATCCTCCGGCCCCGATTGTTCAAGCCAATATCCCATCCTCGGAAATTGCTATCACCTTACACTCCTCGTCTTATCGTCTCCAGCTAAACCAGGATGACCCCCTCTGGGCGCTCATACAAGCCCCCACCGCGTCTGATGCCGCCCGTTTACGCTGGAAACTCCCAGGCCTTGCCCGCTTGTATACCCAATGGCCCGATTCTGATTCTACACAGTCCCCTCCCTTATTTCGAGCGGACCCTCAGTTTACTCGTTCCCTGGGACAATTTCTCGATAAACTCCAAGCCCTCTGGAGCAATTGGAGTCGACTCGATCCTGAAGCACCGGACGCTCTCTTCTGGTCCCAATTAGGGGTTCCCAGCGAATGGGTGGCACACGGACATCCCCCCTCCGTTATGACCCCATCGACACCTGGGGCCCGACCGCGCCGTGGCTGAATCACACGGTCTATGAACAAGCCTTCCAACAGCTCTTCCAATCGCGCAAGACCTTGTCGGAGACCGCAACGAAGATCGAAACCTTGTGGGCCGATCTCGCCGACCGCATTGCATCGCTCCCGCAAATCTATCTCGGCTTGTAATCCGATCGTTATCGAACACTACGTTCACCACATAGTCAACCCGAAGTGACGATTCCATGACTCCGAGTCGCACCGCATTCCGTGCGTTTCGCGAGATGGTCACCCTAGGCCTTATCGCTACGAGACTCGCCGGGGGCTATTGCCTCTGGCGAGCCTAATGGTCGAAAGCCCTATTCATGCTGACCGGCACGGTCACCTTTGGCTACGCCTTATGGCACAGTCGTTCGTGGAAGATATTCCAAACCGCCTCGGCGGACCGCCCTTAAGCCACTTCCATCAAGGACTTCCCGTTGCAACAGGCACGTACTCCTACGCTCCGTCGTGCGCGTTCGTCCGCGTGCTGACCGTACGGGGTCGCGAAGTCCTTTAACGATGCGTCGGTACCTTCTCTCCAAAACCCTACAGAATCTCCGTCTTCTTCTCTTCGCCCATCTTTTGGCCACGCCATGACCGCATTGTACTTATTGCCGGAAGGAAGCAACCTTTTATGCACCCATCCAAGCCAGTGACTCCTGCACAAAGGGAACTGGACACCCCGATCGCGCGACTCCAGCAAGCGGTCGCTACGTTCTCCTCGCGTTCCCACACCATCCCGCAGATTCTCGCCATGGTTCAGCGCATCCAAGGTGCCCTTAGCCGAAACCTTAATCTGCATCCCTCCGGGCTATACTTTCATCCGAACACCTTGGTCTCCACGCTCCCTCAGCCCGACATCAGACAACCCTCGGAGGATTCGTGTCTCGTGGACCGCCAGCACAACGATGCAACCCTGGCGCACCCTCATGGTAAACGCGTCGCCTGACGTTCTACCAGAGTCCCCGTAATCGCTCCGTTTCCATCCCAGGGGGCTACCGAGGACTGGATCCCTGGGTTTAAGTAGGAGTGCGCACGCGTCTCGCACGGTGGGTCATTCCCGTTGCCCCCCTGGCGACGATTTTCTAAAATACCGCGCTTGGCACGATATCCCTCCGATTGCGATCCGGCATTTCGCTCGCTATTCCCGACTGACTTCCACTGGGTGGCTATTCACTCACGCTATCGCCCAGCTCCCGCTGGGCCTTTTATTATAGAGATTTTATTCCAAGGAGGTTTTCCTGATGAAATTACTCGTTGCGATTTTTACGAGCGTCTTCTTGACCGCCGCTTTAGCTGGGTTCCGAGTCATCACCCCAGGTCCCGGCTCCTCGACCGTCGTGATTAACGGCCATGCCTACTCGGTATTGCATGGCCCCATTCCGAGCACTCCGCCGGCTCGCGGCAGTCGCTTCACTCTCACCACCGAGGCTCCGGTAGGCTCGACCACGGTCACGCTAAACGGGGTAACCTATCACGTGCAAGGCACGACACCCCCGCGCCCCCAGGGTTCTCGGTTCAGCTTCGTCGCGCCGAGCACGATCGGTCTCCATACGGTGGTGATGGACGGGATTACCTACGCCGTCCGTCCGTAACGATTTCACACGTTCCGGCCCGTATTCTTCCCGAATGCGGGCCGGTTGGTTGTGTTACCGCAACGAATCCGTATTCGAAACGCGTCGTGCCAATCGCTTGCCCATCTTCATCGCTCCTTGACTCTTTCGGGATCTTCGCATATTCTCCCTATGAAGTCCCTTTTCCCCAGACTTGCCCACTTCGGGGTCGTCCAATGGTAGGACACCGGGCCTTGGACCCGGGAATTGAGGTTCGAGTCCTCGCCCCGAAGCCATTCGCCCAAGTAGCTCAGTAGGTCGAGCAGCGGTTCCGTAAACCGCAGGTCGTCGGTTCGAGTCCGACCTTGGGCTCCATCATCTTTAGTTTACCTTTCATTCTGTTTTCACCGCATTGTTCCAAAGGCCCGAGAAGCTCCCGTTGGTCGAGCAGCGTGTTTGTACCACGCCAATCGCCGGTTCGATTCCGGCCTCGGGCTCCATCTTGTGCGATCGACCCTCTTTACGTTCACACGGTGAATACGAAGGATTGGTGCGTTCCTCTGACTACGCGTGTCCATCCAGTGGTGGATCCGCCCTGCAAAAGCGGCGCTTTGCGCGCATGCCCAATATTTGCCAATACCGGCGAAAGAAGGCCTACCCTGTGTTCACTCAAATCGTCAACCGGCGCTCCCGAACCTCTATGATTCAGTATCTCGCCCAGCATTTTCGCTATCCTACCCGTACCTACACCAACCGTGCCACCAGTTATGCCCACAACGTCAAAATTTCTCAACTTGCCTTGCCTACCACGCTCATGGACAAAGCGTATGCTCTGATCGCGATGGATGAGGTCCGGGATCGTTTCTCGGATGTCATCGATGACTTTACGGCCGACCACCAACATCGCTGGACTGCGAGCTTTAACGGACGCTCTGGCGGCTATCTCGTTTTATACGCCTGCTCTCTCGAACCTGATCCCCATCAATCGTTTTGCACTGACTGCGGCCAACGCAATTTCACCAAAGTCGAAGGTCCCAACGCACGCTGTGGGCGTTGCGGCCGCTCTTCCCGGATCAACTATCTCGCGCCCCGCTACAATTTAACACTAAACCACTCGAGCGTTGATCAAGACGTAGATTTTTCTGAATGGGGCCTCAGCGATTTACGCGATCGGGTGGCCTTAATCCAAGATTTTGATCAGTTGACCGAGGATTTGCGCTCGGAATTCCTGGATGTCTTAGACAATTATTGCGTGACCACTCAAGAAATTCTGGTTCCCCACACCGTGACCCTGTTGAAAGAATGTACTTCCC
>DAHXNH010000206.1 GCA_027365485.1 Clostridiales bacterium | reverse complement strand
GACGTAACACCAGCATCTAAAGCTAAGTACATGGGCGACGAAATGCAACAGTCCTGTGCGAGCAGATATATCAACGATAGGTTTCGTGTTTCGTTTGATTTAGATCATCCTGTGGCGGTACACCGGAGTTGACGACCCGGTCGACCGACATGGTTAGTATTTGGAAGGGATTTCTGCATGCGTTCTTTAGGATTTCATATACTGCGCGCGGGTCAAACTTGACGGTTTGAGACTAAAGCCTAGTTCGTCCCAACACATTGCTAAATAAGGGCCACCCGATCCAGGTCTTTCTCCTAAAACGAAAACTTTGACCCGCGCGCAGTATAGCCCCAACACGTAAAATGTCGCGCCTGGGTGGTGCGGTCATTCATTAACACGGTCTGGCCGTTCGCCATATATGGTCTTAACGGGGGCGAATGTCCAGAGAGGCACCATGGGTATCTGTCTGGATAATGGGCTATTCTCATGAGAAACTACCCCTAGATATGGGAGGAAGGATCGCATGAGGCCTGGAAAGTGTGCTGCTTGGACAACCACCGTATTGCTCGGAGCGTGGGCGTTAAGCTTTAGTCGGCCGCATGCCGCCCTCGGTAGTACATGGCCCGCTACTCGCTTCCCATCCGAAGTGTCCGCCGCATTGGTGTGGGTGGATCATCACCAGCAGCCCGGTGGCGGCCTGCCCCAGCCTGCCGGTCCTCAATCGCTGCCCCGGTCGCCATCAGGATATGGAGAGGTGGCGCGGATCACTCCTAACGGGTATGCTGTTGGCCTTTGGCCCCTTGGCCATCGGGTCAACTTCAGCGTCGATCGAACGGGGGATCTGCCGGCGTCTCGCGAAGGTGCGCCGGGATTCATTGCATGGTCCGCGACCGATGAGGGGTTGGGCGCCAACATACCCCAGTTCGCAGAGGCACTCAATCATGACTGGCGGAAGCCTGTGGGTTTGGGCGCGACGATCAGACTGGGCCCCCGGGCCGTCGGCCACTGGTATCGGGATACCACAACGGCCGCGGTGGGAAATCCAGCGCGGTCGATGTCCGTTCTGACATGGAGTCACGGGCCATGGATACTGGAGATTAGCGGAGGTGGACGCGAACAGGACGTTGGTCTAGCCCGAGAACTTATTGGCCCACTCGCGACCCACCGCCTGCCTCCCACGCTCGCGGGCGTACTCGCGGTGAAAATCGAAGAACCCGACACGCCCATAGCCGTATCGTACGCGGACTGGATGCCCAACGGCGGAACGATGACTCAGCTGGAAAACACCATCGCCACCGTCGGCAATCCCATGGGCACTTGCCGCATGCTGTTTGCATGGCGTCCGTTGAATCCCTATTGAAACGGATTGAGCCCATGTTGCAGTTATCCCTCTAACGAATACCTTATGGGGCTGATGCTAATAGGGCATTCGACCTAACGGTCGCGGGACTGTTGCTTAACGACGCTAATGGCCGGCTATCGGGGGCGAGAGTGCATCAAGCAGCAAAGCGCTTGTGATGGACTTAGGAAGGATTTGGGTCGGTTACAGAGAAGAGAGATATACCAAATGTCGTCATGATTGGATGTGTCCACTGTGGGGATTATTAGACCCTCTAAGTTGTCCTTCGGCGATACCGTGGGTATCGTGTCGCCGGCCTCGCCGATCGCTGCCTGTTGTCCGAGACGGCTTCGGCGTGGCATCGAGTGTCTTGAGGACATGGGCTTTCAGGTGATACTGGGAGACCACACGTCAAAACACACCGGTCACACCGCGGGGACGATTGAGGACAGACTGTCCGATTTGCATGCCATGTATCGAAACCCGGACGTCAAGGCGATCATTCCGACCATTGGGGGCTACAACTCTCACCAGTTGCTCGATCAACTCGATTTTGACCTGATTGCGGAGAATCCTAAAATACTATTGGGCTACAGTGATATTACGGCGTTGCAACTCGGGATTTTCTCGCAGACGGGAATGGTGACCTATCTGGGTCCCGCCATTCTTCCGCAGTTTGGTGAGTTCGGTGGATTGTTTGACTACAGCCGGAACAGTTTTGAGGACGTTCTCATGAATGCCGCGATCACACGGCAGGTCCTGCAGCCGTCAGAGTCTTGGACGGAGGAAAGTTTGCAGTGGGACCTTGAGGACAATCGCCAGCGGGTTCTGAAAAAATCCACCGGGTGGAAAATTCTCAAACGGGGCAAGGCATGTGGTCGGATTGTAGCCGGCAATATGAGCACCCTTCTGCTGTTGGCCGGCACCGCGTATTGGGCCGATATGACCGGTGCGATCCTCTGCGTGGAGGATGACGAAACAACCAATCTCGCCACGGTGGATCGGTATGTGACCCAACTAAGACAGATGGGCGTTTATCAACAAATTTCCGCTTTGATTGTGGGACGCTTTCCGAGCGCGACGGGGTTCTCAGAGGAAGAACCGCTAGAAACCGTGCTAACGATTGCGACACGAGGATATTCGTTTCCCGTCGTTTATGACGTCGATTTTGGGCACACCGATCCGATGATGATTCTGGCCAATGGCGTGTTGGCGAGTCTCGACGCACACCACAGTATCGAATTTAAGTACACCGAGTCCACCGTCTCAGAGTAGACCCGCGATGGTTCCGGGACTATTGGGGGCGATAGCGCACGAACCTCTTCCCTCAATCCGTAGGGGTAAGCGCCGTGAGCAGGGTTTCCATTACGGAGCCGTGCGCTGGAGTTTTCAACCCGCTAGGCATGCACATCATAGCCGCATCGATCAGTCTTTCCAACCTTGGGCGGTCGTGCTGAGAACGGCAGATTGAGCCAAGAAACGAGGAAATCCAACCACATTTTGCACATAGCCGAAAAAAGACACGAGACACAAGCCCACCCGAGGGACGGCGGTCAAGCGATTGTGGCTTGACGGGCGGACCGGAGGATGGGCCCAGAGGGAGGGGTAGATCCACCGGCGGTTGGGACGTGAGTCAGGCGGTAGAGTGTCCATTCCGTGAATGGGAGAGTGCTCAGGGGAAGGCGAGATTACGAGGTCGCGTCGGAATCCGACGAAGCAGGAGAGCTAGCGGGAGGAATCTCTTGCGCGCTCAGTAATCCTGTGATGGCGGCTGTGATGAACGTATCCAGGACGGACAACCCCTGGGCGGTCGGTCCGTTTGAGCGGAGAGTCAAGCCCAGGGTATAGCCAAAACTGACCCAATCATTGCGCGAGTTTGAGCGAAGATGACACGCTGTTTCCGTGTTGTCCGCAGAAAGAATAGCACAGACCAGAAACGTTTCCGTCTCTGCGACCCGGGGATGAGCGATCATGGTATCAAACAATGACGACATCATTAACCTCCTTGCTTCATCAAGGGAAGAATGGCCGACCACGCGTCAGGATGCGTGTGGAGATAATTTACGAGCAATAAGCGCTTGGCCGGATCGTCGAGCAAGCGCAGGATCGCCGTCCGATCGTCAGGAACTTCCTCGGGGGCGGAAGATGGGGGCACAGCCGGGGGTTGGCCTTGACGCGCCAACTGATCTGCCCGTTCGTTTAGGGGATGCCCCGCATGACCTTTCACCCACGTCCAGGTGACTTGATGCGGAGCCACCGCTTCGAGCAACGCGGCCCAGAGATCCTGATTTTCCACGGCGACCCTTTTTGCCGTGCGCCATCCATTGCTCTGCCACTTTTCAATCCAGTGGTCGGCAAAGGCTTTAATGACGTACTGGCTGTCGGCCAGCACCTCCACGACACTTGGGGTGCGGATGGCGCGAAAGCCTTCCAGTACCGCCGTGAGTTCCATCCGATTATTGGTGGTCGCAGGGTCGCCGCCGCAGAGTTCTTTGGTCTTGAGGCCTCGCGGTGTGTCGACCTCAAGCAAAGCCCCCCAACCGCCGGGACCAGGATTCCCTGAGCAGGCGCCATCGGTGGCGAGGCGCACTAGATAGGGATTCATCAGGATTCCTCCTTTGGTGAGCGGGCCGGAGAAGTCTCCACGATCGCTTGATATCGTGCGGCGGCTTGGGCTCGTTGAGAAGCAGTTCGCGCAGACGCACGAATCATCCCACGAGAGGGGGTAGCTGGAGCGTGATAGACATCCCAATTGATGGGACGTTCGCGATCAACCATGATCATAAAAAGCTTCTCTCCTTCGCGAAACAACTGGGGAATGAACAGGGCTCGGTACGCCCCGAGGCCGGGCAGGTGCACCGGACGCTCGGGGGTCAATACCGGAAAAGAGAAAAATAATATGAGGATCGGGGCCAGCGGCGCGGCGGGATGGCAAGGAGGAAAGCGAAGCGATCCTTGCCAACACCGCAAGCGGGTGGCAGTGTCTTATTCCGGCGGAATCGCGACCCAGGCAGGGCGCAACACCGTGGTGGTCTGAGCATCGCAAATGCCAGGAGTAAGAAGGGCGACCAACGTGCCAAGAGGGGGAACGGGGGCTCGATCCATCCAACGATGGGAAGGACTCGTGAAGATCGTCAGTCCGGGCATCGGTTCGATCCACGTCCAACCCAAAAGAGCGAGCAAGGGCGCGAGATGGACGGCTAGGCGGCCTGAGGGATCGAACTCAAACACTTTCTCCAAGGGGGTCAAGCAGGCCAGAAACGCCTGAGTCCACTGAACCTGGAAAACCAGGCGTTGCCGAATCATGTGGAAGACCACGTCTGGCGTGTCCAACGGAAACGGAGTAGGCGTAGGCACAAAAGCGGACGCGTGGAGCAAGCCGAGGAGTTCACGAGCATAATCCCATCCACCGTACGGAGCGCCGCGTGAGGATTGCAGCCAACGGATCAGCGCGTCTCGCTGGGCAAGAGAGCGCTGAGCATCCGCGTGCCACGCGGCACAGACCGCATGATACAACCAAGCGATCGTTTGAGCAGACCAACCGGGAGTATGCCAGGCATTTAAGTCCTCCAGGGAATGCAGGGCTAATCCGGTGGCAACCAGGGAGTCTTCGGATGCCGGAGAGCTCATGACAGATTTCCCTTTCCTGTGTCTGTGTAGATACCTCGAAGGCCCCGACGATAGGTCGTCGAGGCCCATCCGGGGTTATTTCCGACGTCCCGATACCGAAATGCGCACACAGTCGGCAATGCTATTCGAACTCGAATTCCGCGAAGTGTCGCGGACCGCTTGTCGGCCTTTTTGGACCATGAGAAACAGATTCTGTTGTTCTTTGGTCATGCGAGCGAGCACCTCCTTTCTTGAGCTAAATGGGAAAAACACCATGAATGGGAGTCGGTGGCGAGGGCGGCCTTCGCTTCCGGCCATTTTTCTAAAGTAGCAAATCACTCGGCAGATGGCGATGAGGACAGGACAGTGTTTTCTGACGAGATTTGCCGAATCATCGCGAGCAGGGTGGCCTGAACGTTTGCCGGCAAGACAATCTCGCAGGCGAGGTCCATCTCCCGATCATCATCTTCAAGCGTTACACTGCAAAGCCCGGTCGAGAGAAATTCGACCGCAGGATAGATAGCACGGGACGCTAATTGCTCCAATATAGATACCGATTCCGGATCCATACGGATTTTCATGTCATCCACACGTCCCAATGGAGTTTGGTACTTTCTGACACCGACACGCATGCTGTTTTCAAGTGGCTTAGCCATCGAGTGTTCCTCCCTGGTAGGTCAGATCCTAGCTTTAGCGATCGATGAAAGCCTCCCTAAAGCAAGCGAGTGAAGACTCATCCCTACAACCTGACTGATCGAGGGATGTATGTACCGAAATGCGCACACCGTCGGCAATGCTATTCGAGCTCGAATTCCACGAGGTTTCGCGGACCGCTAGTCGAACGTTTTGGACCATGAGCAACAGAGTCTGTGGTTCTTTAGTCATGCGAGTACCGCCTTTCTTGAACGCAATGGAAAAAGGAAAAACACCATGGACGGGAGCCGGAGACGAAGGGAGCGGTCCCGGAGGAAAGCGTAGCGATCCGGGAGGGCGGCCTTTGTTTCCGGCAATTGCGTCAGAATGGCAAATCATCCTCATCCAGGGGATGGCGCCGAGAATGATCCATGGTGCGCTGATATTTGACGAGCCACAGCTGATGTCTCGGGTAATCGAGCCACCGGCGGATCTGCCATTGCCGGGGACTGAAAACCTGGTGGATTCGGGCCATCCACGAAGGATGGGTAACATCATCTAAATCGTGAATGCCCAAGCATTCCCCAGAGGCACACCAAGAGGGGCAAGAGGTGCCAGCAGGGTACTCGGTGCCGCAACACTCACAGACATCGTGTTCCGGTAAATCCAGACTGTCACAGTGAAACGGGCAAGCGGGGGAGGACGAAGGGTACTCCGTGCCACAAGAGTCACAGAGGGTGGTTGCGGTTAAGAGTGTTGACATGAACTCACTCCTTTTTCACCAGAAATATAGGGGGCTCATTGCGTTTGCAAGCCAGAGATAGCGCTAATCATGATAGCTCCTGCGTGAAAAACGCAGGAGCAAACAACACCACAACGTCCGGTGGCAGTCATGGTGAGACACTTTCATTTCACAGACAGGAATCGGATAAAGAGACGTGCCTTGCATTCTGACTCACCATGAATAAGGCTCCCGTTTTAAGGAGAGCAGTCGCTCGATCATTAAAATCGTCGCGGTGACGAGAGCTCCCTCGCGGGAGCGACCGTTCGTTCTCGAAAGAGGATGGGGTCCGTGCGACCGGTGGCGGGAGCCATCAGGGGCGTTGGAGGGAGGCCCCGAGTTGGAGCGAGGGAGAGGATGTCCACCCAGGTCAAGGCAAAGAAGGTTCACCGCTCGGCACGGGAACTACCAGTGTGAGTGAGGCAACTAGAGAGCAACGATGGACCATTGTGGTTCCTAAAACAGTCGGGATCTCTCGAATAATACCGTACGATACGTTCATGGTGAAAGCTACGGAGTCCTCGGGGAGGGCTCCACAGTCCGGTCAGGGGGTAGTCGTTCTTTTCACAGGACTCGACAATCCATCCGTGGCACTTTGGACGAATGCGCGAAGAATGTCCGACCCATAGGGGTTGTCTTGAAGCATCCCTCCTAGGGTATAGCCAAAACTCACCCAATCATCGATCGAACGAGCCCCGAGGCCGGCAGTACGCTCGGACACTCGGGGATCGATACCGGAAAAGACAAAAAGAATACCAAGATCGGGGCCAGCGGCGCGGCGGGATAGCAAGGAGGAAAGCGAAGCGATCCTTGCCATCACCGCAAGCGGGTGGCAGTGTCTTATTCTGGCGGAATCGCGACCCAGGGCGGGAGTACAACCGTGGCGGTCTGAGCATCGCGAATGCCGGGAGTAAGAAGGGCAACTAAAAGAGTTATCGGGGAAGTCCATCCGAATCTCGAAAGCGTTGGGGAAGCTGGGGCCATCCGGGTTCCGAGACGTCTTGGAGCGCTGCAGAAAGTGACCGGGCCGGAAGGATTTGGGAAAGAAACCCGCGAAGAAAGAGGTTCGGCAGTGAGGCCGGAGTCGGGGATGAACCCACGACCCATCTTACTCGGAAACGGCGGAAGCCGGAAGGGTCGAGTCAGGATCCATGGCAGTGCGAACGAGCGCTAACAAATCGCCGTTCGCTGGAAGCGCAGTGCCCTGGCGGAACGTAAGCAACCGAGATTTCGTGGCGGTTGCTACATGAGTGGGTTGGAGATGTAGCACTAGATCATATTCATAATCGTACCGTTCGCGGGTAATCGGAGTTGTGTCTCCTTTATCGACGACCGCCTTGCCGGTGTCGGGATCCTTGCCGAAAATGACCCGGGGTTTTTCCCGAAACGTTACGATGACCGACAACGGGGTCTGATTAATCGCTTTCAAAAGGGCTTCGTGCCGATCGTTAATTTCCTTCCACACTCCGGGTTTTTTATTGGCCTGTTGCAGGCTGAGGCACCCGCCGGGGCCGTCCCATTCCGGGGAAAGAGAATCCAGCATGACTACTTCAAATCCCGCGGTTTCTGCGGCATGAATGGCTTCGAGATAGCGTTCGGGCGTATAAGGGGGATCCAAGGCGACAATGGCCGAGGGGAAGCGGGCTGCATACAACGCAGAGGCTTCGTGTTCGGTATCCACGACGGCCACGCGCGACCCTAATTGATGAGCCAAGGCAAGTCCGGTATAGGTCTTGCCAGACCCGCCCAACCCCCAGAGGGCGATATTGAACTTGCGGGGATGGGTCATGGGGCGAAATTGAAACATCACAAACCTCCTTACGAACGATGATGGGATTGCCACCAAGTTTCCGCTGCGTCACGGGCAGCCAGGAGAGCCTGGAAGGCGGCCACCGACCCGCCATAATCGGGATGCTCAGCGAACACACGAGTGCGGAAAGCCGTGCGAATGGCGGTCAACGAGTCAGGCCAGGTGGCGAATCCTAAAGGAATCGCCCAGGGGGGCAAAGGAGCCTCCAAGAGATCCCCAAGCAAAGACGGTGCGGGCTCGGGTCGGCCGCGAAGGCGTGCGGTGACCAGGCGTTGGTGACCCAGCGCCCACTCGCTCGTAGCCAGCGTTTGCACAGCTTCCGGCGCGACGGTGGGCACCCAAATCAAAGACCGATCCCGAGCCCAATGCCACCACGCCGCCCACAGCGGCGAGTCAGTCGGGGCTAAGGGGGAAGGGAACTGATGGCCCAGGGCTCCGTAGGACCAGCGCATGCGAACCGTGGCATCCGCTCCCACAATGCGAAGAGAGGGGAGAAGAGGCCGCTCCGCCGAGAGATGCAGCAAAGCGGTTAATGTGAGACGCAAAGACGTGGTCTGGAGATCGTGACCATGCAAGGGGGGAGTGGAAGAATCATCCATCGCGATAGCCCAGCCGCCCGGGCCGACCG
>DAHXNH010000204.1 GCA_027365485.1 Clostridiales bacterium | reverse complement strand
GGACCACGCAAGACTCGGTGCAGGACTGCTGGCTAGGCTCTGTCCTGGCCGCCATTGCAGGCGGCACGTCCTCCTTGAGCTTTTCAAGGCGCAACCCCCTCAGAACCGGACGTGACAGTTTCCCGTCATCCGGCTCAAGCCACTCGGCAGCCTCCTATAACCCATTTTGGTGGGAGGTCAAGGATTCCCGGTTGGGACTGGGGTCTCCAGGTGATGGGATTCCCATCGCCCGAAGACCCGTCGCTGACTGCACAGGCGAGAAGGCGAAATAACCGGGCCATGAGAGCCAGAGCCTTGGTCGTGCGTGGGGACACTGTGGACTCGCACAAGGCGGTTTAGTGGAAAATGGGTTCATCACAGGTCCTCCTCTCCTAGCACTGCGACCTCGTTCCTCGCTGACTGACCGCGGGTAAGTCAGCACGCTTTCGCGTTGGACCACAGTTCTGCTAGGCAGAACGGTTCCTATCCCCTCGATTACCAAGAGGCATTCGCTTCCTACCCAATCCCTTACCTCCTCAAGATTGTATCGGTCTTACGACCGACCTACTGCCCAATCGGCAGGCCTGATGAGGCTTACCACGTTGCGCTCAGAGTCCTTTCGTGAAGTGTTTAGGTGGCCCATGTTCTGCGATAGCCGATGGAATGGTGGACGAACGAGGTCAAAGCGTTCGTTCCGGCTACGTGCCTTTTGGCTCAAGCGTGTCAGAGTGATTTCGCTTGTCAATGATGACGCAGTTTATCTGGGCTTGGTGGCAGCTCACCCCGCACTTCCGGCCTAGCTCTGGCCAAAATTCGCCCTATCTGGACGCGGCTACATTGTCCCGTGGGCTTCACAAGGTCTCGTTACCAAGGCCCCATGCCACAGTAGGCCCGCGCTCACCATTCAGCGCGGGTGGATTCTAACTAACCACATGACTTTGAGCACCCTCGTGTCGCAACTGTTCATCCCTTCTTGGTGACGCCGTGGTGACGGGCTAGTTCGCCAAACAGCAATAGTTAGGCCATCCAACAAGTCATAGGCCAATGACCCAAGCTAACGTCGCCGCGTTTCCCCACTCATCTAAAGAGATGATGATAGTAGCGTTTTAGCGACCCGACCGCGCAAAATTCCTTGCATGTTTGGAGTATAGTGGATGAGTCGTCGCCTATAGATTAATGAATTCGTATGCGGATAGCCCCGCCTGCCGAATAATGGCTCTAACCGTCCCCTCTGGCAGTACCCCGGGATGATGGGGCACCGTCGTGCGGCGCCCGTCGAGCACGTTTCTCCAAATTTCGTGACTACCTTTCGCCGTCCTATCGAACTCGAATCCGGCGGCTCGAAGCCTGCGAGTCACATCGTGATAGGATAATCCGGACAGCAGGTCCATTTAATCCACCGCTACCGGCGCAATCACTTCCCCATGCCCTGAAAAAACACGTTGCAAGCTAGGCGGTAGAGGATCTCCGTGGTCGCGATAAGACTCAACCAGCCTACGTACGACGTCTTGGGCAATCTCCGTGGCCTCCGTCACAGTGCGCCCCTGTGCGACCAGCCCGGGGACCTCATCGCTCGTTACGAGATAGGCTCCCCCGGGAAGTTCCTCGATTAAAAACCGCACCAATACCTCAGACATCGCTAAACCCTCCTTCGACACCGGTCAGGGTAGCAGTCTTCTTGTCTGAGTATAGCACGAACCGAATTTTAGGCTCCCCAAATTGCCTAGTAGTTCATTCCATGAGTTCATTGCTTTTCCGGAAAATGGCTCTACGCCCTGGCAATTACGTTGATCAACTTTCTTTGCGAAAAGTACCGGACTTCTGTAAACCGCTTCGGTAGGCGGGAGGTGACCGTTGGTGGCATCGGGAGAAGGGCTATCCGTGACGGTTGATCCGTCGAGTGCGGCGGGGCGTTTCGTTGAGTAGCGCCGCCAAATTTGCCGGCTGCATCGGAGGCAAAAAGCGCCACATCGTCTGAAAATCCGGACGACCATCATCTGGCGTTTGATGTATGAGCAGGCTTTCGTCCGGGAGGTGGCCTAGGAAGTGGCCGTCCATCCCAAAACCGTGCGCAAATGGGGAACGCGGTCTCATGCGCGCTGTGAGGGGGTGGCCATCGCCTGCGATCCGCCGGAGGCGTACGGGGCTGGCAGGGTCAAACTTTGTGGACCTACGATACGCTCACTGAAGCGGTGAGGAAGCACGTGCAAGACGCCTCCTAGGCGTTCCACTATCTGGCGGATTTTGAACACCGCGGCCCTGAAGCCCTACAAAACACAAATGTGGCTCCACAGTCCCGATCCCGACTTTAAAGCTAACGTGAACGCGATTGCGGACCGGGATCAGACGCCGTGTCCCGACGACGTGGTCATCACTCGGGCGGCTACCCGACGCGATCGTGACAGACGCCGGCTATGGGAGTGAAGAAAATTACACCTATCTCGAGAAGCACCGCCACACGGCGGGGGTGGAATTCAATACCTATTGCCTCGAGAAAACCAAGAAGTGGAGATCCCAAATCGAGCTCGTGGAGAATGGGACCTATGACGAGACGGCGGTCGAGTGGATTTGTGCCGCGGACAAACGACTGCGCTTCATCCGCGAGAAACAGGAAGTGATAGGCAGTGGCTATATCGTCCAACTCCGGGAGTACCAGGCGAAAGACTGTCCCACGTGTGCGTTAGGTGACCGCTGTACAACGGCGGCGTATCGATCCATCAGCGTGAGCCCGTAAACTCCTACAGTACAAACAGCAAGTGCGAGAACAGTTGACGAGAAAATGGGGGGCTGCATTGATGAAACGCCGCGACGTCGAAGTGGAAAGCGTGTTCGGACAGATTAAAGAATGTCGGACATAGCGGGGTTCCCGAACTCACTCACAGGATGCCATTTAAATAACAAAGGTCCATCGTCCTCGATGCCATGGGAATTCTGCGGACGTATAATATTGATGCCCTACTGATGCCCTACCGGAAAGTCAAACAGGTAATACAGGCTCAGTAAAGTGGACCCCTTTGTCAAGACAGCTTTTTAGCCTCTAAAGTGTGAGACTGTTCCCTCCCTTGTCAGTAGATTGTTTACCCATATCTTTCGGATGATCTGTGGATCCTGGTGAGTCCTCTTGGAAGTCGAGCGGGGGCTCTGTAGGGTTTGGTGTCGAGTCCGGTTCGACCTCGAGATCGATCGGCCGTGCCCATTGGATCAGGATTTGTCGGAGCGTCTGCCCAGTCTCGCGGAGAGCACGCTGAACGATTCGGTATTCGAGCCTTCCGCGAAAGGTAATGTTCAACTGCGGATGCCAAAAACGGTAGGTGTCTTGGCGCTCGCGATGCGTAGGATCCATGTGGAGACAACTCCTGAGTCAGGTCGATCGTCACTCGTGACGGCAAAGTCTCCGTAGGGTGGATCGATCCTGTGAATGGGTGATGAAGTCCCGTCGAGGTTGCTGCCGATGACATTGTCAAAGAATGCCCGAAGGCCAAAATGGTCCATGATTTTTTCCGCGAAGACGGTCGGCCCGGACGTCGCTTCCACCAACTGTCGTGACGCGGCGAGCAACTCCTCTAGCAGGCTGGGAACACCGTCGCACATCTGATTTTCATACATCCCGCGGGTCGAAAAGTACTGCCGATAGTGTGTAATGGCCTGAGAGACCGCATCCGAATCCAACTGAATATCGCTGAGAAAAGGCGAGATGCGGCGGGGGGCCGATAAATGGTGTCAACTCGTCCGGACTGGGTAGGTCGATCCCGAGCTTCCGCACCCATAATGGACCGCTTTTGTGATTCCGACCTTCGGATCCGTATTGCCCTTCGCCAGTTGTCGTGCGGCCTCCCGCACCGACTCCACCACTGTATCGTGGGGGGGACGTCTTGCCTCGCATGGTCGTCGAGGGTTTGGTCAAACCCAGGGGGCCCTCCCCAGTCTTGGATGCTGTTGGAGTTCCCTCGTCACCTGGTCGCCACAGGATACCGCAGATTTTCGCAAAGATACAGCTTTTTTACGCCATGGCGCAATCTATTGACCGAATGATTCTTGGGGCCCTATCTCAAGCCTCAGATCCTCTTTCCCTTGAACTCGCCACGGCCTCTGAACAGCGCCATCCATCTATTAGTGGCTACATAAACTCCACCTAATCCCTTACGGGGATTAGGTTTCTCAGTTCCATGTTAGTGACTGCACCTTTATTGCTCTGCCCCGAAACTGGGACGGTTACGCCATTTGGAAAAAATGGGGCCAAATGTGGATTGTTAACGGAGAAAAAAGCTTAGCCACCGGATTGCTTCCTTGACCGGAAGTCGTATGATAAGCAATGAGGTGAAGCGAACCAAAAGGGATGGTGGCATGGACGATTGGAATGCGTTAGCCGTTCGGTTTCGGCGTGATTTGCATCAGATTCCGGAATTGGCGTTTAGCGAAGTAAAAACTCAGGCTTATTTAAAAGATGCCTTAGCTCAGATGGGGATTGCCGCTCGACCAATGGCCGGGACTGGGCTGGTGGCGGAAATTGTGGGCAAGTTAGGTCGAGGGCGGGCTGTGGCTCTTAGAGCCGATATGGATGGGCTGCCGGTTTCCGAAGACACTGGACTGGATTTTTCGTCCCAGCATGCCGGTGTGATGCATGCCTGCGGTCATGATGGCCATATGGCTATGCTCTTAGCAGCGGCCGCGGAATTGAACCAACATCGAGAGTTTTCAGGGACGGTTCGCTTGGTGTTTCAGCCCTCGGAGGAACGCTTACCCGGAGGCGCCGTGAAAATGATCGCTGAAGGGGTTCTGGAGGGGATCGATGAGATTTACGGAGTACATCTGTGGTCGACTCAACCCGTAGGAACGGTGGAAGTGGGTGCGGGACCGCAGATGGCTGCTGCCGATGAGTTCCGTATCATCATTCATGGTCGTGGCGGCCATGGCTCTGAGCCCGAGGCGACTCAGGACGCCGTCGTGATCGCAGCTTTGACCGTAGTGAATTTGCAGACCATTGTCTCGCGCCGGGTTCCTGCTCAGGCCGCAGTCGTGGTGAGTTGTGGCACCATCGCCGCCGGCGGGACGTTTAATGTGATCGCCGAGCGGGCTGAAATCACGGGAACGGTACGCACCTACGACGCCGCCATCCAGTCGCAGGTGGAATCAGCGATAGGCCATATAGCGCACACTACCGCCGAGTTGTGGGGTGCGTCAGCGGAGGTCACCTATCACCGTGGAGTTCCTGCCGTGGTCAACCATCCAGTCTCGGTCGAACGTTGGTTGAACGCATTAGCTTCGGCGGTGGTGATCAAGCCCGCGGTGCCAAAGCTTGGAGCGGAGGACTTCGCCTATTATCTTCAGCAGATTCCAGGAGCATTCATGTTCATTGGTGCCGAGCCCGATGATGCAGTGGCGTATCCTCAGCATTCTGCCCATCTCAATATTAATGAAGAGGCCTTGGCAGTCGGTCGCAAGGCCCTGGTGGCGGCGGCTCTGGCCAGCCTTGGGGCATCGAAAGATTCAGATGCAAGCCACCCTATCGATTGAATAAACATGCATTAAATGGCATACTAATTCACAGGAGGTGCACCGATGGTTGAACGATTAACAGAAACGATGGCAGAACTGGCGGGACGATCGATCTTATCGCTGAAAGAATGGACACCCAGTGAAATCAAGAGTGTACTCATGACGGCATCGTGGATGAAGTCGAATCCCAAGGTGGCGCAAGTGCGGTACGCATTGGCTGGCAAGAGTGTGGCGATGATCTTTGAGCTGCCGTCGACCCGAACGCGTGTTTCTTTTCAAGTGGCGATCCAATCTCTGGGGGCGGCGCCAGTGATCCTGGATTGGGGAGAAAGCCAGTTGGGGCGCGGCGAGCCGATTGCCGATACGGCCAGAGTCATGTCGCGCTATGTGGATGGTATCGTGATTCGCAGCCGAAGCCATGAAACCGTCCAAGAGTTTAAGCGATTTGCTACGGTCCCTATCTATAATGCCCTGACCGACAAAGCCCATCCATTTCAAGCCCTGGCGGATGCGCTGACCACTTGGGAGCGGCAGGGACGTTTGGCCGGGCTGAAGTTTGCCTATTTCGGCGACGGCCAGAATAACATGGCGCATTCCTACTTGGTCATCGGCGCCAAATTGGGCATGCACATGACGATTGCTGCCCCCGGCGCGTATCAGCCCGATGCCGAGGTCGTAGAGTGGGCGCGCCAAGAAGCATTGGTCACGGGAGGTTCGGTGACGATTTCTGATGATCCTAAACAGGCGGCCGAGGGAGTCGATGTCATCGCTACCGATGTCTTTATCTCCATGGGAGACTCTGTTGATGCGCCCACCAAACGTCAGGAGTTATCGCCCTTCCAAGTGAATGCCGCCTTAATGAAATTAGCCAAGCCGGATGCCATCTTTTTACATTGTCTCCCGGCTCATCGTGGAGAAGAGGTCACGGACGAGGTGTTAGAGGGGCCGCAGTCGGCGGTCTGGGATCAAGCCGAGAATCGTTTGTACGTGCAAAAAGCAGCTCTTCTACAGACCCTGGGCGATTAAGAATCCGCGATCAGAGGGTGACCGAGATCGAAATCTCACCTTAGCTATTGCCGTTTGGCCACCCTCGAAACGGCCTGGCACTACGAATTCGACGCGTCAGGCCGTTATTCGTCGGTACGAGGGGCTTGGCTTTTCGGCGCAGGCCTGCCGGTCGTAGGCATCTTGCCGAGGAATGAGGAAGGGGCCCATGCCGCCCAAAACCCAAAACGGGAGAACGACTACGCATTCGGTGTGATCTGCTAAGGTTCCGGCGGGCAATGCGAGACCCATCACTAAGGCCACTAAGGCCACTAAAACCGCTGAAAAAAATCCAAAATTGTTGGCCAATCCCGAGGCCAACGCGCCTTGGTCGGGCCGAAAGAGGGCCCGGATGGGGGCGAAGGTGAATACGCTGGCGCCGTTACAAAATCCTAATCCAATGAAAATTGTCGCCAATACTGGAGTCGGAAGGTGGCGTGGAAAGATCGCTAATGCTGCCCAGGCTAAGACGTTTACTCCGGCCACGGCGCGATAGGGGGGGGCGACGCCGTAGCGATCCGCCAAGATACCGGCGACCGGCCCAGCGATGAGAGAGCCCACCAGGCCAAACGCTAGGAAGGTGCCGGCTCCCACTTCCGAAAGGTGAAACGCGGCCCTCAGGTAAGGCACGGCGAAGACACTGATGAAGCCCAAGAACGGGCCTAAAAATCCAAAATGCGACAACATGGGCTCTTTTAGTCTCCGCCCGGAGGTCAGCACTTGACGTCAAAGGAGCTTATCATGACGAGACTGCCAATCAGGATCGATCGGGGTCCAAAAAAAGAACACGAGAGCACTTAAGCCCGCCAGAAAAATTAAGCCGGCGCCAAGAATGGTAAAAGGCAGTCGCCATCCCGATTGATCGATCCAAAAAGCCAACGGCACCGTCGCTCTTAAGGCACCCAAGCTTCCACTCATCGAGGTGAGACCGAGTACGCGGCCAAATACGCGGTGGCCGAACCAGCGGCCGAGCACGGCGACACTGTTGAGCCAGATTAAGGCATCGCCGAATCCGACGACAACCCGTGAAGTTACGATCCCAAAAAAGCTAGGACTACACGAAAACAAAAGCGTGCCTAGACCATCAGCGACGGTCCGACTAAGACCAACAGCTCGGGACGGTAGCGCGTTCCTCCGACGGCCACAGGTACCTGCATTAGAGCGTAGATTAAATATTGGCCGACGGTCATTAACGTCAGCGTCGTTGGAACTAGATGAAACCGTCGAAGCAGTTCCGGCGTCACTAGTCCAGGTGCCGTACGCTTCATAAAGATGAGACCGTATATGCTGGCTACGGTCAATAAAATGAGCAAGCCATGGCGCTGGGTTTTGGATTCCATCCCGACAGCATGGCCTAAAATCTCCATTTTTGCTAGATCTTCTGTTGACAAGCGCTGACGATTCTTCGATGATCAAGTAACAAGATATGGGAGATGATGCGGTGCAACTAGCCGAGGTGTATGAGAAGCTCGAAGAAACATCCAAACGGGTGACGCCACAACGCGAGCAAATTATTCGGATATTTTCTGATCATGCGGGGCAGCCATTTTCGGCTGAAGAGATTCGCAACTTTTTGCGCGAAGGGTTTGGAGAAGTGGGCTTGGCGACTATCTATCGGACCCTCGAACTCTTAACGGATCTCGAAGTGCTGGTCCGAGAAACGGTTGGGGACGGCCGCGCTCACTATCATTGGCCAGTTGACGAGGAAAAAAAGCCACCGGTCATGGTATGCGTGCGCTGCGGCAATCAAACGCCCATCCCTGAAGAACGACTGGGAAACATAGAGTCTTGGGCAACTCAGTCACTCGAGTTTCAATTGGTCGATTTCGAGCTTACGCTCTATGGAATTTGTCGGCTCTGCCATATCCGGGAACAGCGAAGGAGGCGCGGTCATGAATCAATTTCTTGAGTATTCTAAGTGAGTCACCTGTAAAAAGGCGCGAGCGTGGCTCGCCGAGGAAGGTGTGGAGTTCGAGTCCCGTGATTTGATTCGGGATCCGCTGACCCGGGCCGAGATCCTGGAGTTGGCGAATGCGGCGGGAGGGCTGGAATTCATCGTGGCCAAGCGTAGTACGAGTTATCCCCGCTATCGCGACCAGATGACCTCCGAGGAAGGCATTGTGGAGGCCTTAATTGCGGAGCCGCGTTTGATTCGTCGTCCCATTTTGCGCACTGAGAACGGCCTGCAAATTGGATTTCAGCCCCAAAAATGGGAGGAAGCCAAGACCTAGGGCGTGGGGGGGGTGAATTCTGGTTGGGTGGGCTGAGGACGTGGTGACGTGGACCACGTCCCTTTAACGCATAAAAAGGATACCGCCGAGCATAGCGGCTAAAATCACGAGCACAGCGGAGATTTTCAACCAACGAATGGCGATCAGACCCGCGACAAAAAATACTCCAGGCAAAACCCAACGTTTGGTGGAAAATGCGGTAGGAATAAATTGGACCACCAACAGCACCAAGAGCACTACCACGATGGGCTTAACTCCTTGAATCAGACCGTGAACGTACGGGTTTTTACGGTAGGTGGTGAGCAGTTGAAACAAGCCCAACATCAGCACCATCGAAGGCAAGACCACCCCCGCCAAAGCCGCCAGCGCTCCCACCGGGCCGGCTGTTTGCCAGCCAATGCTGGCTGCCAGTTTGGTGGCAATGGGCCCAGGCAGGGCGTTGCCCACGGCCAAAACTTCGGAGAATTGGGCGTTGTCCATCCAGTGATAGCCGTCGACCGCAACCGACTGAATTAACGAAATGGATCCGGGTCCGCCCCCGTAGCCTAAGATGCCGACCTTGAAAAACCCCCAAAAGAGAGGAAACCAGCGATGCATGATGTGGTCCTTTCTGTGACGACTCCCCACGGCTAAAGCCGGGGGCTTCTCGGTTCATGGCGGTGGCGTCTTCTCCATCCGCTCCCCGAAGGCTCCGTCCGAGCCTGATCAAAGTGGTTAGCGAAGTCTAACCCTCGTGGGTTCGCCCGCCAAAGC
>DAHXNH010000196.1 GCA_027365485.1 Clostridiales bacterium | reverse complement strand
CCATTCGTCACCAAATTAGATAAAGTACTCGGATAATGGCCGTTATCCATGTAGTACCGCGAGAGCGCACTTTGCAGAGTTCCCAGATCGGACTCGGTAGTATTGGTTTTGCTTTGATTAATCGCACTGGTCACTGAGGGAATTGCAATCGCCGCCACAATACCTAAGATCACAACCACTGCCAACATTTCAATCAGCGTTAACCCACGCTCTTGATCCGCCGGAGCTTCTGCTGCCCGGTGGACCCAACGCTGCCATAACGCGTTCGCTCGTATCTTCACGAATATCCTCCCATTCGTATGCTCATAGTGTGTTTTTCCTCTCACCTTATGATATCAACTGTCAACCTCAGATTAGATCTTTTCAGAGGCAATTAAGGGGCGTTAAATTAGATATCCTTAGAAAGGTGAGCATCTAAAGTGGTCGATCAGTTGCCTCTATCCACATCCACGCAACTTCACCGATTCGATGTTTCGCATGAGAAATTTTCTTAGGGAATAAAAATCCCCCACCTCACGCGAAATCCAGGGGGGGGCACGCTACGGCCTCTGACTCCTGCAAGCGTCCGATTACGCAGAAATCTTCTTCGGCTCCATGGCAAGTTCTTAACAGAAATAACTTTACCATCTTCACCCAATATATAGCAGCATCTTGAACGCTCGCGTCAATTACTAATTTGCTCGCAATATCCGCTCCCCTCGTTTAGCCTGTCACATAATCCGAAACCCTTCGGTTATCCCCGTCAGCGTCCCCAAACGAAGTACCGCATCCGATTACGGCCATCCGTCGTCATCTTTCTCTTTGACTCGTCGTTGAGCCCGGCCCGTGCAAGTGATCTGCGCATATTCAGTGAAGCACTTGAATCAGTTTAAACTCGGGCGCGAGGACTGCCAACACAATCAAGCCAACGACAGCAGCCAGAACCAAAATCATCACCGGTTCCAAGAGCGCCTGCATTCTAGACGCCATCGAGGCTACTTCAGTCTCATAGAGGTCTGCCAATTTGCTCAGCATCACATCGAGGCTTCCTGTCTCTTCTCCAATCGCCACCATTTCCGTCACTAGTGACGGAATCCATCGACTTTGCCGCAAAGAATCCGACAGTCGATTACCTGCCTCGAGATCATTGGCCGCCGACTGTAATGTGGTCGCCACCGCATCATTGTTCACCACCTGCCTGGCTACTTTGACGCCTTCGACAATAGGAACGGCGCTACTCATTAAAAGACTCATCGTTCGAGAAAATTGAGAAACAATCATTTTTTGCTGCAATGGACCGATAACCGGAAGACGCAACAAGAACCCGTCACGCCGCAACCGATATCGACCAAATCGGCGTTTAGCAGCAAAGTCTGAACCCAAAATCACCACCACCACGCCAAGTGCCATCCACCAGTCGTGAATCAGAAAATGGCTAATCGCAATGACCGTCCGAGTGGCTACGGGAAGACTGGCCCCCTCACCCGCAAAGGTAGAAACAAACGTGGGCACGATACGCACGACGACGAAAATAGTGACCAGAATGGACATGAGCCCTACAACCAAGGGATAGATCAAGGCAGATTTAATTTTCTCTCCATTTTTGTGATCGGTTTCAAAATAAAACGCCATGCGTTCCAGGGTTTCGTTCATGGTCCCCGAAACCTCGCCCACGCGAATCATTTGGATCAACAATGGAGGAAAGGTGGATCCGTGTTCCGCCATCGCAAACGAGAGAGGATCGCCGTTTTCCACGCGTGCAATAATTGCCTGCATGACCTTTTTTGCCGACACCATCTCCCCCTGCTGATAAATAATTCGCAGGCTCTGCAGAATAGGAACGCCCGCCCCAATTAGAGTCGCCAACTGTCGAGACCACACTGCCAGCCTGTCTGGCGGCCACTTTCGAGAAAGCGTCAGTTCAAAATTTCCCCACCAGACGCGATCGGCCAAGGGGCTCAGTTCCAACACATGAAGATGCGTCCCTTGGAGCTTACTCGCCGCCTCGCTTTCGTCGTTGGCCGAGACCTTCCCCCGTATCTCTTGGCCGTCGGGCTTCAGCGCTAAATATCGATAGTCAGCCATCTCCCCGTCCCACCTTTCTCCTTCCCATCATCCCAAGCACTCGATGCCACCCCTAGGATTTTTTCTTCCCACGAAAGTTTTCCGTCGATTCTCCCTAAGCCGAGATCGGGTTTTCTAGTCTAAGCCCCTCCTATTGGGTCACCCTTTTGCCTAAATTAGCTGGCCTCCTGTGGATCGAATGACTTCCGCGATCGTGGTTTCTCCTCTCCTCACTTTCACCAGTCCATCGTAGACAAGACTCCAAGCCCCTTGGCGTCGCGCACGATGACGCAGTTCTGATTCGGAGGCCTCCTCTAAGACGCCCGATCTTAAGTCCTCATCCCAATAGATGACTTCGTGAATGGCCACTCTTCCGCGAAGGCCGGTACCGCCACAGTCGGAGCAACCTTTGCCCTCGAGCACGGTCTCGCCTTCTTGGTCAGCAAATGGCCACTGGATATTATCGGCATAGCTACCGGCTTCCTCACACTCCCTGCGATATGCTTCGTGGATCCACGCCCGTTCGGGCGCCGCAATCAGCCGCGGCCGGGCACACCCACGGCAGATCCGCCGAAGCAGGCGTTGTGCTACCACTCCCCGAATGGCCGAAGCCAATAGGTAGGGGGCAAGCCCCATCTCTCTCAGACGGCCAATGGTCTCCATGGCCCCTAACGTGTGCAGCGTGGACAAAACCAAGTGGCCGGTTAGGGCCGCCCGTGACGCAATTTCCGCCGTCTCTTCATCCCGAATTTCGCCGACCATGACCACGTCTGGGTCTTGACGCAAAATCGATCGTAGTCCTGCAGAAAAGGTGAGTCCGGTATTGACATTGACCGCTACCTGGCTAATTCCAGAAATCTCAAACTCCACCGGATCTTCAATGGTCACTGTGTTAATGGCTGAAGAGGATACCTGTTGCAACACCGCGTAGAGCGTGGTCGTCTTTCCACTTCCGGTGGGTCCGACGGCCAAGATCAGCCCACCGTTAGAAGAAAGCGCCCGTTCCATCCGAACTAGGTTGTCTGGCACAAAACCAAGGCCGCTTAACGTCTGTAATTGACTTCGCGCATCCAAGATGCGTAGCACCACTTTTTCCCCGCGCATTACCGGCAGAATCGCGACCCTGAGATCAATCGGCCGCTGATCAATCATCACCCGAATTCTGCCATCTTGGGGCAATCGATGCTCGGTAATATCGAGTTCGCTGAGAATCTTCACCCGCGAAAGGAGATTGGCATAGACGTTCATTGGCAGGTGTTCCTCATCATGCAATACTCCGTCGACGCGAAAACGCACCCTGACCGTATCTTCGCCGGGATCAAAATGCACATCGCTAGCTCTAGCCCGCACGGCGTGCGTCAAAAGTTGGATCAAGAGTCTTCCTACCGGGCTTGCCTCTTCCTGATGAACGCGTCCCGAGGACTGGCGCCCGACCGCTTGCAGAGAATCATTCAAAGATTGCTTCATGCCAAAATAGCGTTCGATGAACGTCTCCAGTTCCGAGCGAACCACGACGGCGGGATCGATGGCAAAGCCAGACGCCAATCGGGCATCTTCCAGCGCATAGTAGTCCAACGGGTCGCTCATCCCGAGCAGTAAGCGCCCAGCTTCAAGCCGAATAGGAAGGATGCGATGGCGCCGAATCATTTCTTCCGGCAGGAGTCTCAGGACATCGGAATTGGCGGCCGCCTGCGTCAAGCTCACCAATGGCAAGCGCAACTGTTCGTGGAGTACCTCGGCCAACTGTCCATCGGTCAAAAAGCCCAAGCGAACCATGGCTTCGCCCAACCTCTCAGTATCACCACGTTTGGCAGCTAAGACTTCAGCCACCTGCGCCTCGGTAACGACGCCGCTTTCCACCAGCAAATCTCCAATGCGTCTGGTCAGAACAAGCCCTCCCTGAAACGAAATTCCTCTATCCTTCAATGCTGCCCGAAGAGAAGACTATCGAAATATTGGCTAAAGATGATGTGGATCCAGGCGAAGGTTGCGATACCGACAAGCTGACGGTGCCGAGGCACTGCGTGCTAATCGTATAGGTTTCGTTCGTAGTAATCGCACTGGTGGTGCCATTTACCGTGCCGTTAACAGTCAAGCCATTGCCATATTCGTCGATATTGCCGTTAACCGTGCCTGTAATGGTCTCCCCGGTACCTAAGGACAATACGGTGGGGCTCCCCTGCCCCTTTTCCAAAGCACCATTAATGTTCGCGTAAATCGTATCGTCATTGCCCACAATAACGATTCCATGATTCAAATTAATGGGGTTGTTTTTAGACCCGATCACATCGTTACTGCCCGTCACGATGAGCACCCCATTAATGTTGCCTAAGATCGTATCATCATCACCAGCAACTAAGGCATCACAGTTAATCGGACTTTCGGTCGTATCCCCACTTCCATCCAGAATCAAGGGACCATTGATCGGAGCCTCTAACGTAGCATTAGCCCCGACCACAATCGCCTCACCATTGACCGGCTGGGTTAACGTATCGCCGGAACCAGAAACAATGGCTGTTCCATCGATGGGACTGGTCACCGTGTCGTCAGTCCCCGAAATCCACGCAGAATTATGAATCGGGTGAGATTCCGTGGTGTCGTTTCCGCTGACCGTAGTAAGCTTAGAAAATCCTGATACCGTAGTCGTCCCATTGGACGACACGGTGACCTGCTCGGAAGAGTCGGGAGTGTCACTAATTCCCGGTGCGCTAACGCCTACCGTACCCCCACTCAACGAAATAGTGCTACTAGACGTCGCAGTCGTACCCGCTCCTGCTCCACCGCCGGATGACGAACCGCTGGACGAACTGGTCGTAGTCTGGGTGATCGTGACGGGAATCGTCAGAGTTACTTCGGCGTCATCGATGCCTGACATTCCTGCGTCTCCGACACTAACGATTGTAATAGTCACAGATTCGTTGTCGCCCGATCCGTTGGTCACCGGGGCACTGGGGAAACTGACGCGAAACGGGGGGGCATTCAACGCGCTCAAGTCCTGGCTGACAGTCGTCAACGCCGATGAAGGTCCCGAGGACGAAAAAACCGCGCTTTCGTTTTTAGACAAGTAATATAGGGTGGCGTCGATTCCCATTCTGGCATTGTACAGTGCTTGGGTATGATAGAAATTATATTGCGTAGCCCGAAAGGTTTGATTGACAGTGGCTAAGCTGCTCGCAATCCACAGTCCGGCCAAGCTCACCAGCGCCAACACCACGAGTAGCGCCACGCCAGACTCTGACCTTGCGGCAAACGCCGAGTGTCTCAGCCAATCCTTCCACTTGCCCTCTCTTTCATTATTCAATAGTCCACCGCCCCTGCCATAAACGAATAGACTTGAGACATACCGGGTTGCGCCTCATGACTAGGTTGCTCGCCATCGGCGCTGACCGTTCTAGCAACGACGTTCATCTGAAATTCCACGGGTCGGATCACGCCTATGGCTGCTGGCAGCACAGAAAACGTCGTCCCGGCATAACTCACTTGCCCGGTACCGATCGGGGTCACCTCGCTCGGCGGCGGATAGATCGGAGGTGATGCGGTCGGATTAAAAGGCGCGCCTCCTGGAAAAAGCGCTAACATCGGCACTCCGTTCACAGGCACCACCGCAAGGCAGAGATAGTCCGTGCCTCCTTGTGCTCCCGATGCTGCGCCGTAAACCGCAGAGTTCGCAGGAACAATGCCCTGCAACGTCGTTACGGTCATCGCCAATACCGGGACTGAACCCGAAGTAGCACCTATCACTTCCTCATCCGTACTCAGATTCTGTGTTCCGAGAACCTTCGCATTTTGGGCCAAACGTTCAACTGTCCAATACACACTGCTGGAATCGGCCAAGGGGGCAGAGACCGTAGCTACTTGGCGGAAATAACCCTCGGCACTGGTCCAAAGCAAGTCTACGGCCATAATCACCATACCCCCAATCAGCGTCGCAACTAAGGTCTCCAACAATGTGATCCCTGCTTCATGCACTCTCCCGAACCCTGGCTTCATCGTCGTTTTCAAGAATTCACCACCGAAGGATCAATCACGGCGGTGAGACTAACCCGATCCGGCCCCGAGGTTCCCGCAACGGGCCAACTTACCGTAACCGTGTATTCTTGGACGGTGACCGTCGCAGCATCGTTGTCCCACGGTGGCGTAACAGGCCCACTAATGGTCTCCTTATAGGCCACTCCTCGAACCATTGGCAAGGTCGGGGGGGCGACCGTGGCTAAAGCCGCCCCGCTGGTATAATCTGCCAGAGCCTTGCTTCTCACCAGTTCAATCCCCTGCCGAGCATAAACCAGAGCTTGCGCTTGTTCTTGATCTTGAGCGACCCAATGCGTCGTGCTCGTTGACCATTGAGTGACGCCGAGTACAATAAACCCGATCAAGACCACCGCCGCCATCACTTCGATCAAGGTATCCCCTCGATCCCGAAATTTGGTCATGCTAATTAGATTCCGCATACACATCGTAAGAGATCACTGCCTGCATACGACGAGCACTCGGCAGGGAAAATTGCACGGAGGTGATGGTCGTAAAATTTGGACCAGCAGTTAAGCTCTGCACGTAGCTCAAAACCGAGACTTTGGTGCCTATTACGGTCACATCGATCGGGTACGCTCTAAGACTGGCAGCCACGCCCAAGGCAGCAAATGCATTGACGATGCCAGCCGTCGGAGACGGGTCCTGCGACGGGCTAACCAGAAGATTGGTGACCACCACATGGTGAGAGGATGCCAACGTTTGGCTTTCAGTAAGAATTTGAGCCACATTGAGCGCTCTGGGCACAACAATCTTGAGCAATTCAGGATTGGATGCTTCCAGTTTATCCAAAGCTGCAATCGATTGGGTTAACTGGACCGTCTGACTGGTTAGAGACTGCTCGCGAGCTTTCAAGGTGGCCAACATGGCCTCGCTTCTCCACCAAAACCCTGCCAGTCCAACCACTATCACGGCCATCGCGCATCCGGTTGTCCGCGCCCATCCGAGTTTCTTGAAATCTATCTTTATTCCTCGGTTCATGACCCTCCTCCAGGAGGCAACGCCAATTGCAGTGAAAACGTCACAGCCACTTGACCACCTGAATTTTCGGCCACGCTGTCAACTACAGGTTGGACAAATAGGGGATCATTTTGCAAGCGAGCGATAGCTGCAGCCGCGGAGTTCAAGCTAGAAAACATAACCTCAGCGTTAATCGCATTGGATGCGTAATTAAGATTGGAGACGGTTGCCCCAGCTGAAAGATTGCCCAAAAAGGATTGAACACTCGGCACCGGGTTACTCGAACTCGCCTCAGCATTTTTTACTGCTTTAGCCAGGGCATAATCGCTTCGAATCGGCGCCAATTGGGTCCATTTCGCGTCTAGTTCTACCAAGGTATTGCTATCCACCGAGATCTGATCACGCAATGCCTTCTGTTGAGCTACCGCCTTTTGAATCTGCGTTCCTATCCCTAAAAGCAAAAGTACCCAGATCCCGAAGAGAAGAGCCCTTCCTCCAATTTTAGCACGCACCACAGGAGGTGGCGGTGGCAACAAATTCACACTCATCCGCTCGCCCTCCGCAGTGCCAATCCGACCGCCAACGCAGGCAGTCCATCGCTCGCTTTGATCTCTTCTTGTTGATCGGGAAAGTCGAACTGGGGCAACTCGCCATCTAGCGGTGCAGGGCATACTTCGACCAGAAGTTCGATACGAACCGCTACCCCTTGTTTTACGGATTCCGACGCCCCGACCAGATCGATCAGCACGACTCGCTCCAGAGGCGATGGTTCGCGGGAGCGAAAGAACATCGCTGACCGAGCAATTTCCTGGGATACCTCATCGGCGTAGCTTTCGAGACGCTCATCCCAGATCAATTCGGCTTGCAGCATGGAAACCGCCACCCCGTCGCGTACCAAAGTCATCACGACTCGCTGACGCATCAAAATGACCAGCATCGCCGATGCCCGCGGAAAAGCCAGTCGACTTTTGGCCCAACGCAACCCCGCCAGAGCACTAGGTTCCACCTCGGACGGGCGCAACCCGGCGGCAGTGACGACGCTCACCCAAGAGCGGATGGTGTCAAGTGGGGCGGCGACAACCACAACACTCTGCTCGCCTCCCAGCGTAGTCCCGGCAAGATAATAGTCCCATTGTATGGAGTTTGCAGCGAATGGCAGACGGACGACGACCTCGCGTTCCACCATACTTCGGATAAATCCCGGGTTGGCGTTAAGCGGCACGGTCAATTGGCGCATGACCACCAGTTGCGATGGCACGGAAATAGCTACTGATCGGCCTTTTAGGCGCCATCGTTTTACCACCATGCTAAGGCCCTCGGTGAAGTCGGACGTTGCCTCTGTGGCGGGCGCTGAAGAATCCTTGGTGGAATGAGGAAAGATTCGGGCGCTGCGGATAGGCCGCACTTCCTGGCCCTGCACCGACACCTCGGCCAAGATCACCTGGCCGTCCACGTCGAGGCCCAATCCGTGTTGATGCCTATCTCGTCGTGACGAGATTCCGACAAAGTCCATCTCCTCTTCCTCTCCTACAAGCCAGACCGTCTCCGCGATCGCACCGCTATCGAATCGCCCAGTACTGGGCAAGAAAGCCTGATCCGTATAAATACACCATCATAGCAGCCAAAGCAATCGCGGGTCCAAATGGAAGGCGATGATCCGACGGCATTCGCCGAGAAAACCACAGTCCGATGCCAGCCAACACTCCCAGACAGGCGGCCAATATCAAAGTCAACACCATGCCTGAAATGCCGACTAAGAGCCCGATATAGCCAAACATCTTAACATCGCCGAGGCCCATACCGCCGCGACTCACGGTCCTTATAGACCATAGTACCCCCATCCCTGCCAACCCACCAAGAACATAATCCCAAATTGGCAAGGGATGGTCGAATATGCGGAAGACCAGGAGACCTATGGTAAGAGGAATCAAAAAGGCATCCGGGATGCGGTGTTGATCCACATCGGCCATCGCAATGGCCACAAAGCCAACCGCTGACCAAGCGGCAATCCAAAATCCCAGTCCCCAATGCCACTGTAACGCTGCTAGGAAAAATGCCGCTCCGCACAAGAGTTCCATGATCGGATACGTCATCGGCACCAAAACCCCGCAAGTCCTACATCGGCCTCTGAGTCCAATCCATGAGAACACCGGAATGAGTTCATACCAGCTAAGACGTCGTTGACATGCATCACAATGCGATGGGGGAAGAACAATCGACTCGCCCCGAGGCAGCCTTAACCCAAATAAGGTGAAGAAGGATCCAAACACCATGCCGTACACACCAGCCACCCATATCATAGCGTTCTCGCTCATTCCCTCAATACGTTGCCCAAGATCACAGAAAGTTAGCAGTTCATCCATATCATAAAGGTTGTTTCATAAAAAGTCTCGGTCGGCAATATTTCCTCGCCGATGCTCATTCGCATCAATCATCATTGGCTGGCATGGATAGCTGCATCAAAAAGGGGGCTCGCCCCCAATTGAGCCAGCCCCCTAGACTCACCATTCGCTACCCCCAAAACGGAATGGGTTCATCGGCTGGCTGGACATTGCCCAAGGCCGCGTGAAGGACGCCATGGGCCGACGCAAACTCTAAGCTTCCTCCCAAAACCGCAGTCAAAACTGCCGTTAATACTAGGGCCGGCGCTAAGAACATCAACAGTCGTCGAATTCTAAACATCTCCAATCCCCCCTTATCGAATGCACCGTATAACCCCTAGCTTTAGCTATGGGGATATAAGGCGCTCGCCGTCAGGCGAAATTTTGTCTGTGTCATACCATATCTTGGTTACTTCGCGCTATACTCACGTTATGTTCGCCCTTTGAAAATTGGATCCGTTGGCGGTTGTCTCCCGCAATCGTGGGAGACGTAAAATGGATCGCGTCGTCAAGACCAGACGTAAACAGGATTCGGCGAACCAAGGTGGTTAGCGAAGTCTAACCATCATGTCAAGTAACCAGAGACCTTCGGGCGACTGGATAGCGGGTGTTTGGCTCACCCTTTGCGAGTAAAGCTCACGTGAGTGGGTTCCTCGTAAGAATCCCCCGCCTTTAGGCGTGGGGAGTGTCAATATATCCTTCCCTACGATATGGATTTCGGACCACAGTTTAGAACGGGATGGTCGTTCAGGTGCAGATCCCATTCTCGACACAAGCGGTCCACCCAGGCCCTGGCACCTAAACCGTGATAGGTTGCGATCAGGGTCAGTTGCCATTCCCGCGTTTGCGCCAACTCCAACGTCCGAGCGACTCGGCAAAGCTCTTGCTGCGTCAGCAACCGTTCTACCAAGGGTCGGGCGGAGGCCAGACGGTGCAGCGAGTCCAACAAAAGGTCCAACGCCTTTTGCGGAGAATCGTACAATGCCAAGTACCTAGCTTCCACCAGGGAAACCGCCATCCTCTCAGCGGAGAGCTCCGAATGCGTGTCCATCAGGTCATGGATCTGGCGCAAGAGAGTCTTGGCTTCCTGCCGCTCTTTCCTGGCCAGCGCCAGCTCGGCCCGGGCGAGCGCTTCCCAAATTTCGAGAAACGGATCGGGCCGGATGCCTGAGATATTCCAACGATGAAGCGCTTCCAAATGGCTCAGAAGCTCGATGTCGAGCGGATCGCGGTGAATTTGATGCTCGACCCACTGCCCGTGGGCTAAGACAGACAGCCATCCGTCATTTTGTTCGCACGCCAAGCCCAAATAGGCCTCGTCGTGCGCCAACGCCAGTTCAAACTCGCCAAGAGCCGCGTAAATCATCCCCAGATTGCTCTCTACACGAGTCCTTAAGGGACTGGCCATGGGCAAGACCTTCAACGATCCTTCGAGAGCTAAAGCGGCTGCGTTCCACTGATCGGCATGAAACAGCATTCCACCGAGGTCTACCGTAGCCATGGGGTCCACGGCATGGCCCGCGAGAAACTCCGCAGCCACCTTTTGCGGAATTTTAGGCCCCAACTCGCGCAGGCGTTCCTGACAGGCAGCCATCGCGGCAGTGTCACCGACTCGATACGCTCGGAGCAGCGCCTCGCGAGTACTGCGAAAGAGCGCCTCAAGGTCTCTCGGATCATCGTCCTCGGATAACGGCGGGCTCTGCCCCAGCGCGCGATAGACCGTCTCTTGGGGAAGGGCTAGCGCTTCGGCCAGACGACGAATCTGAACGGCACCTTTCGGCCGCCGGCTCCCCCGCTCCCACTCTGCCACCGTACTGGCAGGGAGCCCAAGCCCACGCTGAGTCAAGTCCCGTTCCAAGCGCCACTTTTTCAAAGTTGTCGCAAAATCCGGACGATCCTGGGATTCCTTAATTTTTCCATACCTCCTTTCCCTATAATATTCGCGCTCTGCTCACGCTAACGCAAACATTTAGCGATTTATTTTTTAATCATCATTCGGTTCCAACCCCATGATCGTTCCTATACTGGGACCGCCATTCCAACCTCCACCCTCATCCTGAAAGAACGCCCCTACGCGCTGACCGTTTCTGCCCTAGATCCCCGTTACCTTCGTCATAGGGGCTGATAAACTTTGAAAGCTCCTAGAGGAATCAAGAAACTGCGCCGTTGGTGTCTCAGAGCCCGCCTAATCTAGCGAACCGCCGCAGCCCTCGAGAGTGAATCGAACGGCACCCGGTGTTCCCAAGCCAAATCTTTCAATGTTGGGATACATCCACGGCGGTCATCAAATAAATCTTTGGCCGAGATCTCTCCTGATTCCCCCGTCTATCGATATAATACCTAAAAAATCCAATTAATGTGAAATCCCGTGGATTTTTAGCAAACCAAGCGATCTCTCCTCTGCCAAGGCCTGAACAATCAGGATATAACACCTCAGTGAGGACACGAGACCTGCGGAAAAACACCTGAAAACACAGGAAAATCCATGCTTCGGGTTCTCACCTAGCGTGTCCTCCACTGGCCGCATGGTTTCCATCAAATTCCTACGCCTTAAACACGGTTTCTGACTCTGCCCGCGTCTCCCTAACCGTGGATCCCCTCGCCACTAACGTGGGCATAATCCTGACCACTTCGATAGGTCGCATCGGATCATCTAAGCGAGCCGACAAAACGGCACCCACCCGGGTCGCATAATAGGGAAGGTGGACATGCATGCTACTCACCGCGGGATTAGTGGTGCGCGCTAGTTGCAAATCATCAAATCCCAAGACAGCCGTCTCCTGAGGCACGGCGACGCCGTGCTCCTGAAGCACCCGGAGCAAATTAACGGCGAGCACGTCGTTGACACAAAACCACGCGCTAGGCCGATGGGTCAACCCCTCCCAATAGGCCAAAATCTTGTCTGGATCGACGTCCGCCACCGTCCACTCCCAGCTTGATTCAATGCGAAGGTGATTGCGTTCAAGAGCTGCCCGGTAGCCTGAAAGCCGTTCCACGTAACTGGGCGAGAGGTCCACTCCGCCGAAGAAGCCAATTTCCCGATGTCCCATTTTGGCTAAATGGTCGACGGCCAAAAACGCTCCCAGCCGATTTTCGGTCAGAACCTTATCACACGCCAAGGTCTCATCGTAATGATCTATCCACACCACCGGCGCTTTGGTTTGCAAAGCGGCCACAAACTCCGCGCCAAATCGCGAAAGCACTAAAATCCCTTGTACCGCGCCCGCGGGCCACGGCGGCAACCTTAGAGCGCTTTCATCCTCATCGCTAATACCGAACACCATGAGATTGTACTGCCGCCTCTGCAATTCCTTTTGCAGATGTTGAATCACCGGCCCAAAAAACATGGTTTCCGGAAAATGCAACAATCCTTCATTAAAGACCAACGCCACCGTTTGCAATTGCCCCGAAGATCGTGAATTTCTCAACTTTCGCCGATATCCAAGCTCTTGTGCGGTCTTGCGAACTGCTTCCCTGGTTTCGTCGCTCACTCCCGGATTCCCAGAAAGAGCCAGAGACACGGCATTCTTAGAAAGCCCTAACGTCCTGGCGATATCCGATTGACTAATCCGACGCGGAGCCACCGATACGTTCACCTCGCATTCTCTGTCGATAGAGCCACCCCATGCGCCACTTGAGGATGGCCATTTGAAAGCCTTTGCGCGCCATTTTCTCGCGGGATATCACCGTCTTCTTCAATCCTTCTTTAAAATAATGGTCGGAACGACCGTTCCCGTCCTGTTAGTCAATTCTAACTTAACTTCTTTTGCGGTTCCATCCAAGCCCATATCCGTGCGAGGCGCTTTGTTAAACCACTGTTCTATCGGGATTATATTACTTTACCTTACTGGTTATAAATAGCTACGCTTTTGTGGATCGCGATGCATTTTGACTAAAAACGGCCCAAAACCCGCGGTTTATCCCCTTATTTTCTTAACATCCCAGGAATAGCAAGCCATTATTTCGAACCCCATCCACATGATCAACCAATCCGTCCATCACAATAATCACTTGACAATAAAGATTATACAAAGTAAAATGACCAACGTTTCCACAATATTCTCGTCAGACCACCTTGTTGTGTATTCTGGGTCGGCACGGGCATCCGCCTAAACGAAGGTTTGGCCGCATTTTTGGGTGTTGCCCTTGCCTTTACGACCGATGAAAGGCTTATCTACCCTTTATTCCACCTACGTCCACATTGATATCAGGATTTCCAGTAAATCGAGGAGGAATTGGAATGCGAACCCAAAGCGTGCTTTCTCTGATCGGCGCCTCGACATTAGCCGGCTCCCTGCTTTTCGTCTCAGGCTTATCCTCGTTTATTCAGCCCGCAGTCGAAGCGGCCAGCTCCAGTGTCACCCTGACCTATCCCGCAGATAATTTGCAAACGCTGGACCCCATTGATTGGAGCGGCCAATTACTGGTGGACCAGGGCACCATTTTTGAAGGCCTGTTTGGCTATAACCCCAAGAATCAGATCGTTCCAAAAATTGCGTCGAGCTGGAAGGTGACCGACGGCGGACGAGTGTGGACCATCTCACTAAGAAAAAACGCCCGCTGGTCCAACGGTCAACCCGTGACTGCCAATGATTTCTATTACGCATGGATGCGCCTCCTAGCCCCAAGCGATAGCACAGGCGCAATTTGGGCCGGCATTGCCAGCGATCTGGAAAACGGCTATGCCTATCACGCCGGTGGTGTGCCTGCCAGCGCAGTCGGGCTCAAAGTGATCAACCCTTACGAGTTGCAACTCACGCTGTCGGGGGCCATGAACATCGAAGGGACGCTCGCCTTAGCGGCCTCCATGCCTCTTTATCCGCCCTCGATTGAAGCGCATCCCAGCACCTGGTGGCAACCCCAGTACTTTGTCGGCGACGGTCCCTATGTCGTCCATTCCTTTGTTCCTAACGGCAAATTGGTGCTCACACGAAACGCCAAATATGTAGGCCATCCCGGTGAAGTCAATGAGGGCAACGTCGCCCAAATCAACCTCATTCCGGGCCCATCGGTCCCCGTAGAAGATTATCAGTCGGGCCTGCTCGATTCCGCTATCCTGACGTCGCCTTCCGATTATGCCTACGCCTTGGCTCATCTCAAAGGACAGGTCCATAAGGCCAATCAGGCCGATGTAAACTATCTCCAATGGGATCACTCGGTGGACGCCTCACCGCTCAATAACCAAAATGTGCGCGAGGCCATTGCCATGGCGATCAATCGCAATCCTATCGTCAGTCCGGTCTTGAATAACATGGTGGTGGCCACCTCGGTATTTGCCTATCCTGGATTTCCAACCTATAAGCTGGAGCACAACCCTTACCCGTACAACCTCAGCCACGCCCGGCAGATGTTAAGTCGGGCCGGATATCCCAATGCCAAGGGTATGCCGACGTTGTATCTGTATACGCAAACAACCTCGGCGTCTCCGCAATCGGTGGCCATGGGCGAAGCCATATCCGCAGAACTTAAGGCAAACCTGAACCTGACCGTAAAAATTGAACCGACCAACGGGACTCAGTACGGCGAATTAACGTCCGGTGGTATCAGTGCCAACATCTTGCCTGGCTACGTCATCGGCTACGGAGCAGCCAACTGGAATTCTCCCAACGAATGGCCTCTCGGTACCTACCAAATGGTGCAATTGGGCTATTCGGGAACCATCGGTTCCGAAGCCTTTCGCTCTCACGCCGCCGCTTGGTATCTAAATGCCTACGACCCCCGCAATGTGGCCCTTTGGGGGAATCCCACGGACAACAGTCTCGGGGTCAGCTTTGCTTCGTGGTCGCCGCTAATCGCCTCCGCGAAAAAGGACATCGCCTATCTCAACGCCTTTAGCGCCAAACAATCCGCCACGTATCGAGCCACCTTGCAACCGTCCGGATCGGTGCCATTGGCGCAACAGTTAGCCAACTACGAGGCCGCTTGGAAAACCGCCAAGACCGGAGCCGCCAAGCATGCGGCCTGGGTGGCACTGTGGAAGTGGGTCGGAACCTATTCCACCGGAAACGCAGGAATGAGTCTCGGTCTAAACGGCCAAGTCTACGTCGACCAAAATGAGCCCGCGCTGGAAGCCAAGATGCGGATGTGGGAAGCCGAGTTGAATGACACCGCCAGTTCCGCCAAGGCGGCGCAACTGTCCGCCGACATGGCCAACGCAATGATTCAAAGCGGCTATGAAGTCCCGCTAAACGTAGCCCAAACCGTCTACCTGGAAAAGCCGGATCTCACCGGAGTTCAGCCAAATCCTTGGTCGTGGAGCAACTTTTATCAATTTCAGTATCTTCATCTGAAGTAGACCTCTCTGAAGTAGACCTCTAAGACGGGAGAAAGCAGGACGGATGTCCGCTTTCTCCCGTCTCATACCCTTCGACCGATGCCTCTTGACCACGAATGTGCCCTCGGGGGAGGACGACTCTCTCACGGATAGGAATTGATGAGTGATAGACCCGATCCCAAGATCTCATTCCCTCCGCTCTCCCTCGATCCTTGGTCTTAGCCTCTGTTAAGCGACTAGTTCTAACCAGATAAGGCCATCCATCCGTCGCATCAGGGCCTCCGACCTTTCTGGGAGCAAATGAGGGCTTGACCATCATATCCCTCGGATGCAAAAGTGGCGGTGTCGGATCTCTTTGCAAAAATCCTAAGAAAGTTTTTGCTGCGCTTATCTTGTACATCCCTCATCGCTATGTTATTCTGTTTTAGGATTTATTGACGCGGTCGTAGTGTAACACAGCAGCACACGCGCCTACCCGGCGCGTAGAGGCGGTGCGATACCGACCCGACCGCTCCATCGTTCATTGGTCTTAGATAGTGGCTTTCCCTCATTGGACCTCCCTTATAAAACGAACCAAACGGTATCAAGTTTGCTGAAGGCCAGCGAGTGTATATGGTCTGGTTTAGTTGTGGTGTTCTCCTCGACCCAGGTCCATCTCCCACCTAAAGCGAGGATCCTTTCTGCCACTTTGAGTCTCCGAGCAGACCCTCGCCACACGAAAGCGGAGGACACGCCCATCGTTACATGTCCCAACGATGGCGAGAGCAGTATAGTAGCCATTCCGTCTCGCGTTCTCCTAACGATGCCCAATCCCAACAAACTACGGCGTGGCGGCCCTTTAGCCCATAGAGTTCAGTGGGTCGGTCCTCAAAGCGGAGCACTCGGCCTTCGGCAGACCAGGTTCGCCCGGGTTCCAATGCCAGTTGCACCCGAACTCTTTCCCCGGGTTCCACCATCATCGGCACCACCATCCGACAAGCGGCTTCCGAAATGTCACGGGTCCAACAGGGAGCGCTCCCTCCCATTTTGCGATCCAGCACTTGGATGATTCCTGGCACCCTGGTATTGCTGCGATGACCCGATCGGCGTTCATGAAGCACGGACGCCGAAATATAGCGCACGGCCAAAATCGGGATCGGTTCCAACACTTCATCGATGCGCACCGGATACTCAAACCAGCGACGGTCATCTCCCCACCAAAGGCTGGCCTCTAGCCCGGCCAAGCTCGGATCACTAATCACTTGCCCTTCTTTGGTTTTTATCGCATCCAAGAAGTCTTGCCACGGCTCGCGTCCAATCACCCGCGTGTGAAAGATAGAACTTTCCATTCCAACCCAAAGACTAATGCGAATCGGCGCTCGCATGGGGGGTAAGACCTTACCCTGGTTTTCCGTGGTCCATACAGCCAATCCTTCGTCCAAACCATTTCGTTCCTTTCGCAATCCATCGATACTTTCCACCGTCCACCTTCGGCCATCAACCTTCGGCGATCAATGGCGAATCCACCCAAGCCCATGGCTCTGACTTCTGCCAACGATATAGCGGCGTCCCATCTCTGGCTAATAATTCGCACTTCTTCGGCGTCTCTACCCACCGCGCCTGCTGCCTTCCAGCAATCCGCACCGCCCCGTCTACGGTTTCCATTCTTTGAGGTTCCTGGACGGGCAAAGGCCGGTCACCCAGCCACTCGGCGAAGAAGCGCAAGACTTTGTCGTTCCATCCCGTCACCGGCATCACATCGTACCAAGCGGGAACGACTCTAAATCCCGCGAATCCTTCGGCCACAGAAAATGCCCCCGATAACATTTGCCCGTGAAGGAGGCGGAGAAAGCCTCTTTCTGGTACTTTGCGGCCACTTAGCCAATACGCTCTCAACACGTCCGCGGATCCCGCTACCCAACGTGGGCCGTCGGCCACTTGTCCCGAGGCGTACACCACTTGAGGCCAGCTTCCGTTGACCAGCATGGACTTATCCAGGAATCCCAAAATCGCTTCTGCAGCCTCGCGATAGGCAGGATTAGAAAACACCTGGGCCGCTTTCAAGAGCGCAGGAACACAACGCGCATTGTAGTAAGGGAAAAAACGACCGTCTCCCTCTCGCCCCTTGGGAGCATACTGATGCACAGCCCCGATCCAAGGACCTTCATTCACTTGATAGCGCAAAACCGTATCCAATGCGGCTTTAGCCTTGACCCAGTAATCTTCATTCTCAACCAGCATTCCCCATTCTATCAAGGTTTCGGCCAGGGTAGCGAGCTTGTTGGGCACAAAGCCGACCTGGCTAGGATGATCGTTAAAGGTTTTTCGCCCGTCATCCCAATACATTGCAATCAGATGATCGACATTGCGCCCCACCACATCACGCACCCAATCTTCATCCCGCCCTGATCGAAGCGCCAACAACAGGCCGAGGCTAGCAGCCGCCTCGTGGGGAGTCCCATGGGTTCCCGGGTTTTGCTCAAAACGAGACGCTCGATAACTTCCTTCCGGCGTCTGACTGCGACGAACGTCTTCCATGGCTCGACTCAAGCGGTCGCGCCATCGCCACTCATTTTGACTTTGAGCCAAACGCGCGTACCCAGCCAAAATTCCCTCATAACGCCAATCCACGGCTGCCCCGGTATAACGAAGGCTGTGGCGCCACCAGTGAACCACTGGACCGCCGTAACCTTCGGGTTGGCGCATGGTCTCGAACCAGTCGTCAAGCCTCAACATCGCCCGGGTCACACGGACCCGAAAAGCTTCTTCTTCAGGTGACAAATCACGTAATTCCTCTTGTGAGTTAGCCATAATGGGGATCACTCCGCGTCCAAATGGACAATTGATATTGGCCTCTACCATGACCCTTGATCGAAAATTCACGACGCATCTTGGCCATCGCCCGATCCAGCCAGTCCAGCCGGTTGAAAATCCCAGAAAGTCGAATCCAAATGCCCCACCACTGAACCTTGGGTGTGAGCACATCGGTTTCAGCTAAACACTTCCATTCCGGTCCTAGCGAGGTCATCTGTTTGCCGCGTCGCCGAATCCAATAGATCCTCTGCGGATGGCCTAGATCCTCCGGCAAATGGTCTAAGACGACCACGCCCACGCTGGTCACATTGCCACCCGGAGTAAGGTCCGCCCGCAAGCGAAGCTCCCTGGCCATGACCTCAGGACCGTAGTAGCAAAGTCGTCCCAAACGCGCATGATAGGCGTCTCCCACGATCTGATCGAACAGATGCGCCAGAGCCAGCGCATGGGGCCCATCATCGCGAAGAGGCTCCACTTTGTGTGCGGGGCCAGATTCCACCTCGATCGCCCATTCCTCATTATCCATTGCAATCTCCCATCTCGCTCATACGACCGCACAATCATCATTTTACGATAGCATCCATCGAAACTACGCGCTTTAACCCACAAAGAATTTGACGACCCTGTGTTAGAAGAATTCCATACTTACCCTGAAAATTCCTGCTCTAGGCCGAGGATTTTCTCCTCCTAATCAAAAATATGGGCCCAATCTTGGAGCCCCTGCCGACCGCGCCCCATGGCGGCGCAATAGCACCTTCGCTTGACCCGAACGAATTCTGTTCGGTGCAATCGGGTCGCTGGTACGATCGCCTTGGATCTTTCGGCCCTAGTAATATATGAAGAGTGAAGCGCTTCGGATGAAACTCTGAGCGAAAAAACGCGCACCCTAAGTGCTCTTAATGTCCCCACTCGGTCGTGGATCGCCTATAGGCTTTTCTCGCTCGGTCAACCCGAGCGGTCCGGGAAAACGGATGGCACCACCATTTTGTCTCAGACGATTTTTTCCATCCCGAATCACTTAATTCCAGGGCACGTCGGCTAGGCTCCGCATAATACGGCTCAATCATGGCAAGCTAGGTTCAAGGAGGCGCCTCCATGACCACTCTCATCGCCGAATTTGAAACCCTCGACCGCGCTCAGACTGCCCGTCAACAACTCCTGCAAGCTGGATATGCCGAGGTTTCGGTGCGGGTTCCGGCCCCATCGTTCCCAGTTCAAACCACCACACCAGAAAGCCCGAGGGTAGACGGCAGTGCTATCGGCTCGGCATTGGGCACCGGTATCGAACTGGGCCTGATCGCCGCTATCCCGTTCGTGGGTCCTCTTCTGGCTCTAGGTCCGTTAGAACATGCCGCGGAGAAGTCCCAAGACCGCCTGGCTCCGGCCTTTGCCGACTCTCGCCATCCTGAACCGATTCGTATGACCGTCGTTACAGACCAGCCCGACAAAGCCCGACGAGACCTGAGACGCCTCGGAGCCCGCATCGCTGACTAAACGCTTCGTTGCTGCCCATGGACTGGCTTAGGGTAAGGCTGCGGGGACTGAGAGATGCGCTGCCGGCTGTCTCGTGAAGAGGTGCAGATGCATCTTATATCGCAATACGCGAGATATTCTCAATCCGAGGCCGTTGCTCCCTTAAACACGAACTTTGCCGTAAACGCATACCCCCTGGCCACCGCCTTCGTGGCGATGAAGCGAGCGACTAGCATGCATCGCTTAGGGCGCGTTGTTCGATTCGACGTGACGGACCGCCCCAGTCCTCACTATCTGTCGACGGCTTAACGATACGGCCGCGCTATCCACCCGTGTCCGGTGTAGGTCAAAAGGGTGTCATGGGTCAAGCTGAACTGATAGCGGTGGCCTTCCAAATCCACACTTTCTTCTTGGCTGAGCACCCCCGGTTGCTTTTGTATGAGATAACGGTCGATGTTGGTGTTGCCAGGTAACAGATAGGTAATCTGCATGGTCCACGTGGCTGGGAGATCGGACGCCTTCTTGCGGACTCCCATATGAAATTCTCCCCCAAACACATTTTTGTTTTCTGTGGCGTTGTAGTAGTCCGTAAAGTACGCGTCCTCCCCATTGACTCCTACCAAGGTAGCCGTTGGCGGAACATACAGGCGAACATAGGCTTGGTACGGTACCACGGTCCAGTCGTTATAAATGGCCGGATTGGTCCAGTGAATGTCGACCGTTTCCTGATACTGATTGCCATCCGGAACAATAGTGGAAGTGACGGCCTCCTTCATATAGTAGTTATCTTTGTGGCCCCCCAAATTTTCGTCCACTTCTTGCAGATAATTACCATTAAACGCCGCTGGAATCACTCCGCCCCAATCATAGCGATTGGCTAGGGACTCCGCTTGAGGATTGTTGAAGTAGACCAACAACAGTTTCTGATTAAGAGCGGTGTCGATTGTGCCTGCTACACGCAAAAGCTCGGTTGGAGACTCATGAAAGACCCGATGCATAAGATCGTGCAGCATCATGCCGATAAAAGCCTTGCGCTTATCGTTAGGGATCAGCTTATCCTTTTCCGATAAGTACTCCATCTCGTAATTGGCGTTGGCCGCAGTGATATCCACGTTATAGGGAGCTCCCAACTGAATGCCGCCAAAATCTCCAATAAGACGATCAACAAACCAAGTCGTGATAAACACGACCCCGTCCAACGGTTTGGGAGCCGTGGGGATGGAATCGTAGAATCGATAGATGTTGTCTACTGTCAGGGGCACATCAGGGGAGGTGTTGGCATCTTCCATGTGCCAATGCTGCACACCAAATGCGGCCGTAAACATGGCCGGTGCGGGAGGCCGGTAGGTCGTTCCCAAGTATAGGCCATAGATATTGTGAGTCACAATTTTGCCGATTTTCCCTCCGCTGAGGGGCATATCTCCGTAGGCAGTCATGAATCCGCCGGTTGGTCGCAATTCGCCGCTATTTTCGAACACCAGCCAATAACGCTGCAAACTCGGAATGCCGAGCAGGGATTGAATCGTTGGCAACATAGACTCAATCGTCGGCAAGTTCTTAGCAAAGCTCGCCGTCACATTTTTCAGGGTCGCGACTTCATTGACGGTATTAGCGCCTAAGATGCCTAGGGCATTGGGATTCACGATGGAAAAGGCGCGATTGGCGCGGCGCAACTCAGGCTGCACAGCGAGCAAGGCCGGTGCTAATTGCGGCAGATTTTCGGCCACGGTTTCAATGGTCCCCGATCCCTGGTGCACGCTCAGGTGAGGAAGCAGTGTGCCTATCACCTGGATCTCGTCGCGGCCAGCGCTAGCCAATCCATCCAACGCTCGATAGACCCCTCCGATACCCGGCACAGCACTCCAGTACCCTAGCCGAGAGAGGCTGTCATCCAAAGTCGCCACACTCAGTTCTATCTGGGGCATGGCTCGGGTCAGGGTAGGTAAAAAGTGTCCGGTGCCATGCATGGTCTTAAAATCGTGATCCAAATGGATTGCCGCCACGGCCATGCGCACCATCGGCCCCAGGAAAAAGATCCAAAGCACCCCGACCCCGACCACCACGCCGGTCGCGCGGACGATGCGACGCGAGCTTTTGACCCGAATCCCCTTCTTCAGGGTAGCCGCCGGCGTCTTTCGCTTAACTCGCACTCGCTTCTTCTTTTTGGTCCCTGGAGTCTCTTCCCGACTCAGCCCCTTCACGGCAATGCCACCTCCCCGCGTCGAGATCGCAGTACTCCCGTCTGCGCCCTAAGCAACCCTTTTATCACCGTGGGCAGCGATCGGAAATCGTCAACGGTAATGTCTGGCGTAACAGCTGCCGCCAGGAAATCCGGTCGATCAGGCACCGAGGGTGCCGGTCCCATTTGGATCGAAACTATTCCCGCACGTTGTGCTGCCACCGCGTCGTGCTCTGGACGGTCGCCGATATGACATAGAACCGGGCCTAATTGAGAAAACACTCGCGGATCGGGCTTAGCCGTCCCCACCCTGTCGGGAGTGACAATCTGGTGAAACCACCGCTCCAAGCCCAATGCCTCCAAATATGGCGCCTGGTAGGAATAAAAGCCATTGGTCACAATGGCATAGTCGACACCTATCTCGGTCAATGCCAGCAACGTCTCGCTCACGTAGGGCATCAACAGCGGCCTGACTGCCGCCCAAGGAGGGACCTTGGGATGAGGCAACACCTCGCCCAACGCGTCTAGAATGATTGCATTCCAGTCGAAGGCGCCAACCCAGTCACCTCGTTGCCACTTACGGTTTCCCAGATCTCGTATCTTGGTCCAAAGGTCCCACCACTCCCCGCGACCCTGATGACTCAAGAGCTCCAACCACGGTCTCAAGTGCAAGCGCCAAAACGGAGAGCGAAAAATAGTCCCATCTAAATCAAAGGTCACCGTATACATCTTGTCATCCAAACCACCATCTCATCTCCTGAATTCGACAACACTCTACAATCACTACCAGTGATGGAAGGTTTCATGCAGCAGTTTGCCAAACACTGTGACTTAGATAAAACCCGGCACCCAAGCCTTCTTCAACCGTTAGCAAGATCCTAAGGACAATCTATGCAACTGAGGTTTGAAGAGACACCCAAAAGGTTACCGTCAACCATACTCCTTGCTTCATAATCATAGACGGAATTACCGATCCAAGCCAATGTGTGCCGCCATCTGCTCCGAGCGCCATTCCAGTTGTCTTTCTACCAAGATACGCTGCTGACCATTCCTTCTGCTCTTTTCGTGGCTCATCGCTGTCTAGACCTGTAAAAGGCCTGCGATTCGCGCTCAGTGCCGATGGCCAACGCCTGGGCGTTTCTAAACGTGGCGGGCTTTCCGTGTTGGCCACGATCTGAGCCGTCGCTTGCCTCAGACTTCCCCGGTTGGTATGTTTCTTGACGCCAAAACGCACTGATATATTACCTTTCGAGAATAGATGACTGTGACCAAAATCGGAAAAGGCTGTGGATAGTGCGGATCGGTTGTGGATTAATACTTTCGAAAATTCTCTATCACATCAGGATCAATAATGCCTTTGCGCGTATTTGACACAATTCTACATTCTTTTGGGTAGAAAACATCGGAGACTCAGAAGGATATTGACCACGGATAGCGAATCCTCCTAACAACCAACGCGCATCCTTAGGAGGTCGATGGTATGCCCACACTGGTGCCTGGCACCTTACCCACGGTGACCATGATGGATCCTGGGACCCGATGGATTTCTTCCACCTGTCGGCTGGTCCCTCGGCTGAAGGAAACCTACGTCTATATTGGCGACGCTCTGTTTGCCATTCTGCCAGAGGGAGATGCCTATTCGGCCAAGTTTGCTGCCGCTCAGCTCGTCCAACTCCAGGTCGCGTCGGCCGAAGCGATCGCTCGCGCCTTTGGGTTCCCCTCGACCTCGCTCCGCGAGTGGGTGGCGCAACTTCGGCGAACCGGCACGTTAACCCCCAGTGATTTCAAACCGGGGCCCGTCGGGCCCCGCAAAATGACGCCCGAGATCTTTCGCTATCTCGAGACGCATTCGGCGCGGTCGGATTCGGAGATGGCGGCCCAAATTGCGCAGCAATTTGGGGTCAAGGTGTCCCCGCATACCATCCGCTGGTATCGCCGGCACCAGCCAGCCGCTGAACCGTCTCCAGGACGGCCCAGCCAGGCCCTAGCTCAGCAAGAGTTCAC
>DAHXNH010000257.1 GCA_027365485.1 Clostridiales bacterium | reverse complement strand
ACCGTCCAAGGTACCCTAAAATGGATTAGGGAGACGATCGCCGGTCGCTGGCTGGATTGTGAGCGCTTAGCCCGGCTGAGGGAGCAAACCCCGCAGCGTCGATTGCGGCTGATTTGGTAAAAGCCCAATCGTCACCGGGGTCTGTCAACTGCATTCGTTCTCAAAAATCAAAGGGGCTGGCCCCTTCTTCTTCAGTGTGCCCGGAACGCCGATGGGTCCTGTTCCAACCATGGCAGGGGTCTTCAAAGGGCTGACACTCACTCCCCCTCGGAGGGTTCAACAACGAATTCCAGTCAGTTTGTGCCGATTCCCTTGCGGTCTATACCATAGTATGCTTCAGAGCTGCGCCACGTAGCAGATGGTATACACGGGATACATTTTGTTGTATTATACACCGTCTGACGTCTCGATAGCTACCACTGACTGCGCTGACACCTGTGGTATACAACAGCGTCGTCAGAGTCCGTTGTAAGCAACTCGAATCGTTTCCGCGTTTCAGGATGTCACTAGGTGACATGTTTTTTGGAAAACAGCAGCAAAATTCATGGGGATTATTGGAGTGAATGGGGTAGCCGGTTGATTACTTTTCATAAGTTCGGTGGAGGCTGTGCCCTATTACCTGACCTATCCTGGGATGCATGTTTCCCTGAAGGGAGGAGTGCGTAGGAGTGTATGTAAATTGAGGAGGTGATGAATGGGGGAGAAAGAGTCTGTAAGTGACGTGGGCCAATGGGCTCATGTGTTCACCTTCCAGGGCATAAACTATAACGATTAATGGAGATGGTACATGATGAGTAGAAGCGATTGCACTGTGGTGGATCACGAGGGGGGTGTAACGTTATCCTCCGCTTATTTTCGATACTCCTTAAGTTTAGAAGAAGAGCTGAGAGCCCTGTCATGGGAAAACCTCGGTTCTGGTAAAAAGTTGAATATAGCCGATGGCTTGGAATTTGAAGTGGATCTGGACGCGGCGGACACACGAATATGGATTCCCGGATGGAAGGTAAAGGATACCGATGAAGGCGTATTGGATCCCAATTTGGAATCGGGGTTTCAAGAAGGGTTCTCCCAGCCGTATTTGAACGATTCGGAATGGGATGGTTGCCAGAGTCCCGTAAATATCGAGAGCTTCCGTTATAGAAAAGAACGCTACAGGTGGGCCAGAACACATGCATTTTTGCCCGAAGAAGATATCAATACGCCGTTGACTTTAGTTATAGGGGGAATTGGGTTCCTCGATTTTCAATATATACGCATTTTTATCAACGGAAAAGAAGTGGGAACGAGGGAAACAACGGATCGATGGCATGAACCGGCCAAGGTGTTATTGACGCCCGGTTCCGACGGGCACTCCTGTTTGCGTTTCGGCCAGGACAATATCATCGCACTGCAATTGACGGGATTCGTTTCCAGAACGGAACGATTGAATGCCCTTGATCCCCACGAAGGAAGGGATATGGCTTCCCTTGGAAGGATGTATCCAGCGCAATTCGAACAGTTTTTTGTGGTGGGGGAAGCTTTTCGCACACCCGTATGGAAAGTGATTGGTCGCCAGGTTGTGAAGGAAGGTGAACAGGGTGAATTTATTGTTGAGCTAAAAGAAGCAGAATGCGGCTTGTTCGCAAAAGCAATCTACACGTGGACAAGGAACAGCGCGACATTGCATAAGAGAGTGGAAGTGAGTAACCCATCGGAACATGGGGCAAGAATCATGAATGTCCGGTTAGGATCCTATCGCGTGGATGAGGAAGTGACAGAGGGGGAGCAAGGTTTTCCTGTTTATGTGGACGACAGCTTCTATCTGAGTCTCGCTCACCCCTCCGGTTGGGCCATCGGTCAGGATCGGCACGTGATTCTAAGGCAGTATCCGGGTGAAATGTTGCATAGTGGCGAAAAGCTGAATACGATGGAGGCGGTCTTGGGAGTGTCCGAAGCGAAAGGCGGGGCAAGAGAAGCGTTTCTACAGCATATCCGCAGCCGCATGCGCCGCACAGTACGGAAACACGATAGATTGATCACCATTATGGAGTCTTTCGGATCTTGGAACAACGAGAAAGAACTTGATTTGGGATTTTGGCCGACAGAACCAATCATTCTCCAGCACATCGGGCATGTAACCGAGGGACAAGTGCAAGAGGGCTGTGCTTTTGATTATTACAGCATTCAATTTTGGGTGGACTATTACGGTGATGTGGAGAGGGCAAGACCAGATGGCTTCCCGGAGGGGTTCAAACAGATCAAAAGTGCACTCGAAAAGTCCGGTTCTTCATTGGGGCTCTGGATAAGCAGCTCACTGTCGGCGTGGGGGATTGGGGGAAATCCCGTTATTGCCCCTGCGCTGACTTATGACGGGTCGTATGGAGCGCCGAGCAACCCCCGAATAATCGCCTATTGTCGGGCAACGGAGCCTTTCAAATCGATATTTACGAACGGATTTCGCTTCCACATGAAGGAAAATAATGTCGGGCTGTTGAAATTTGACGACGCCATGGCGATTTGCCATAATCCCAATCATGATCATTTTCCGGGGATATATTCTACGGAGGCCATTCAAAGCGCCATTATTTGGTCCTTAAACCGATTCGATGAAACGGACCCGGATGTTTTCTTGATGTTGTACTGGGGTTATCGTTCTCCGTGGTGGCTGCTCCATGCGGATACGCTCTTTGAATCCGGCTTGGCACTCGAGGCATCCACTCCCAGCACGTCGCCGACGCTGTATGCCCGTGATGGCGTTACCCTCGGGTTGGACCAAGCACATTGGTGGCGTGACGATGTTCCGAACTTGGGCAAAGACTCGCTTGGCGTCTGGCTATCCAATTGGGAGTGGAACAGTTCCATCGGCGTTGAGAGGTGGCAGGAAGGATTCGTTATGGACATGTGTCGGGGAAGCCTGCTGTTTCAACCGTGGAGTGATAAGGAGTGGTTAACCAGTCCTGAAAGGAAGCAGATGGCTGAATGGATGGCCATGATGAGAGAGCAGACTGCCTGCTTCGCTCATTCAACATTGGTTATCGGAGATCCGTGGAAAGTGGAGCCATACGGATATTGCTGCACGGACGGCAAGCGGGCTTTTATTGCCTTGAATAATTGCACATGGAACGATGCCTTGGTTACTTTGCGTGTAAATGCATCTTGGGGTGTAGCGTCCAAAGACAAATGGGACTTATATCGATGGCATCCGCACAAAGCGAGGCTGATAGGGGAGAAATCCGGTCATGATCCTGAGATGGAGTTCGCTTTGCGTCCATTTGAGGTCGTGCTGTTGGAAGCCGTTCCATTTGGAGAACCGCCCTCATTGAACGAAAACTTTGTTCATGCCCCCTTGCCGCGAACCTTTACCGAACCCAGCCGCCAATTGACCATTGCAGTCGAGCATATTGACAATGTGTACGGCATGGAGGGGAAGCTCAATACAGGAGAATATGGAGGGACGCTGATATTTATTGCACAGATGTATAAGGATGCGCTGGTCGAAAAACGGACTCGGCTTGGAACCCATTTTTCGGTCCAGTGTCTATTGGATGGGCAGAATGTGCACTGTCAGCCGATCATCGGATTAAAGACCTACCCTACCCCTTGGCAGGGGTGGAGAATCGACGTACAGTCCTCATCGGCGGATAGGGAATACGAACTCGCGGTGACTACAAACCTTCCCGAAGAGATTGAAGTTAAATTTAGCGGTCACTTTATTCCCCGCTCGCTGTAACTCGCAATTTGACTTAGATGATGCGCATGTGTTGCAGTGCCGGCAGTTGGTGGAGACTTGCGCGATGGTATGATCAGAATTAGCCAGGGAGGGCGATAGACCATCTTAAAACATGCATACACAGATCAGTCAGGTTCTAGGGATGAGCCTCCACCAGATTACTTTATGGAAGCGATTTTCTGCCCAGGTATGCCTGCCGATCCTATCAATTTTGCGCCGATCAGCAAAAATTGAAAAAATGAAACGGAATAGGAGGAAAAGACCGCAAAAAACCAGGGATCTTTTGCCGGCGGAAAAAAGCCCGGATTGACGCCATTTTGATGGACGCGTTACCTACGAGCCTCGAGCGTTTCGCCCTCGCTGACCTGATTTTTCCCTCGTTTGGGATCGGCTGGCTCCTGGAGAGCCTTCATGGTGCTATTCGCCGTAGGGATGGGGTTGGCTGTTCACACAGGCCATGAGTAAACGGGCCGCAATGCGGGTCCCCATGTGCCGACGATTAAATCGATAGGTAAACTCTTCCAAATACAGTTGACGTCGGGCGCGGACGCGCCCGTGATAGGTCCGGTCAATAAACGTTTTCGCGAGACTAATCACGGTATTAATCCAATGAAACACCGTCGGCGCGTCCGGATCGCTACTCAGGGTCACCCGATGATCCGCGTGATGCGCTTTAGCCCCGGCAGCATAGACCGCTGCGCCATCGCTCAACCAGATCCCCGCATCATTCCCTCGTCGTTTGAGCACTTCCCGCACCGTTTCTTGCTTTAAAGCCTCCACGACCTCCAAAAATGCATACTGCGGATGTCCTTGTTCGTTCAAACTGACGCCCACCACCACCGGATCTTGGTCGGTTCCCCGCCCTTGCTTCCCCGGGCCATCCTTGGACTACGCCAAGGACTTTGACTCGCACCGCCAAAATACGCATCGTCGAGTTCCACCAACCCTGCTAATTGATATTTCGCATTGCGATCGGCCATCGCGCGTTGAATTTTATGAGGCATTAACCAGGCCGTCGCGTACCGTAGCCCGAGTTCTCGGCTGAGGGTTAGGGCCGATTTGCCCCCTTTATCCATGGCCATGAGGAAAATCGCGACAAACCAGACCCGCAAAGCCACTCTCGTGTGCTGAAAAATGGTGCCGGCCGTGAGAGACTCTTGATGACTACAGGTGCGGCATTCATACAAGGGAAGGGTCCGGCCGGTCCGCTGCACCTTATAGGATTGGGTCCCTTGGCACTTCGAACACACAAATCCGTTCGGCCACCGCTGATCAAAGAGATACTTCCAAGCTGTGCAATTTGCTACGTTAGCGAGCTAAAGCGCGGTTCATATATTGTCCGTCAATCGGGAATATACCGTCTTCGCAATTGTGCGCGATAGGACGCTAAGGACCAGAGAATGCACTGAGTGGGTACGGCGTTTCGGTCGGACAGCCCCGCCTTATGGGACGCCGGCTTAGCGAAGAGGCGTCAGGCGACCCATTGGAATTCCAGACGATGGGTCTGACTCCACCGTATCAGTTGCTGGTTGCGGGATAGGGTGACGACACTCGCCAGCGCCACCGAC
>DAHXNH010000254.1 GCA_027365485.1 Clostridiales bacterium | reverse complement strand
ATGTGGTATATTACGTTAAGGTGATGGAACCATGGACGAACAGTTTGTCAGCATCGGCAAAGCCGCGAAGATGCTCGGGATGAGTATCGAAGGGCTCCGGAAATGGGAACGGGAAGGGCGGTTGATTCCCGTACGCACAGTGACGAATCATCGCCGCTATCGGGTGGCAGACTTGCATGCCCTGATGCACGAAACGGAGCACAATTCCGCGCCCGACACCCGTTGCATCCTCTATGCGCGAGTCTCGACAAAAAAACAACAAGAGGCGGGGAATTTGGACCGCCAACTCGGTCGGCTGACCGCTTATGCGGCCGAACACCAGTGGACGGTCGTCGCCGCGTTCACCGATGTCGCCAGCGGATTGAACGAAAAACGCCGAGGCTTGCATCAACTGCTGGACCTGGCCCGTGAACGGCAGGCCAGCGTCGTTGTCGTCGAATATCGGGACCGATTAGCCCGGTTCGGTCTAGGGTATCTCGAAACCTTTCTGCACGCCTTTGGCGTGCGTGTGATCGTCATGGAGAATATGGTGAAAGACGATCAGCAGGAACTCGTGGAGGACTTGATTGCCATTACCACGTCGTTCTCGGCTCGCATTTATGGCAAACGCGGAGGGAAAAAGATGGGTTCGACCGTGCGCCAAGCGATGGCGACCTTAGCTCAGGAAGAAATCCCCGAATGAAGACGACCATTTTTGGTGTCTTACTCGATGTCACGCCCGATCAGGACACGATCCTGCGCCGCCTGATGCGCAAATATGGGTTCATGCTCCGGTTTGCCTTCCAACGCTTGTTGGAAGGTCTCGTCAACGTCGGTGCATTAGAACGACATGTATCGAGTGAAACCACCTTGCCCTTGCGTTATGCCAAAGATGCGGTGCAAGAGGCCCAAGATTTGATCCGAGCCCGCCATCAAGCGATGAAAGACGGACTCGCCCTGTGGACACGGCGTGTCCAAAAAACCCGAGAACGATTGACAGCCATCCAAGCCTCCCCCCATCCGAATGCCCGGCGCATGGCTCGGCAAGAACGGAAGCTCGCACGGCAACAAGCCCAGCAAGCTTTCTATCAACAGCACGTGGATGTGCACACGTTTCCGCCGGTGGTGTTTGGCACCAAAAAGCGCTGGTTGGATCGGTTCAAGACGCTCGATGACCCCATCGCCGAACAGGAACGCCTGCAAGCGTGGAAAGATAACTGGGACGAGAGCCGGAATGGACGTTTGTCGGCCCGGGGCGATCGGACCAAACAGGGCAATCCCCTCCTGCGCGTCCGCGCAGGTGTCGACCATTGGATCTTAGACATTTCGCTCGATGTGCTCAAACCGAATAAACCCCACGCCAAAGCCCCTCGGTATGAGAAACTAGAGATCCCCCTCTACATCGCACGCAAGGTGTCCAAGACAACTGGCCAAGTTAATGGCCGTGATTATGAGGGGCTGCTGCGTCGGGTGCTCGCCTCCGGCGATCCCTATCAGGTGGAAATCCTCCGACGTCAAGGACGGTATCAGGTCCGCGTGACCGTCGAAGAAGTCCCCGCACCCATCCAGACCGATCCTCGTCATGGCTGGGTGGGCGTCGATACCAATAGCACCTTCTTGGCTCTCTGTCACGTGCAAGCTGACGGCAATCCCCAAACCTTCGCGACGATCGGGGATCCGCGCCTCTACGATGTCCGATCCACCCAACGCGATGCGTTGGTGGGAGGTCTCGCGGTCGAGACCGTTCAGTGGGCGAAGGCTCGTGGAGCGGGATTGGTCGTGGAAGACTTGCAATTCATTCACGATCGGGATGTGAGTGCCAAGTTTAACCGCGTGACGCACCAGTTTAATTATCGATCCTTGTTGACGGCGGTCGAACGACAGGCCGCGCGGGAAGGCGTCGCCTTGCGGAAAGTCAAACCGGCTTATACTTCGATTATCGGGCGGTTCAAGTATCAGCCGCAATACGGGATCAGTGTGCATCACGCCGCGGCTCTGGTCATTAGTCGCCGAGGTGGGCTGAAAGTCCGCCGAGAGAACGTCCCCAAAGCCTTGCGGCTCTGGATGCAAGCCCGGCATCAATGGAACGATTCGTCCTATCGCAAAAATGATTGGAGTACGTGGGCGCGTATCAAACGCACGGCAACGAAGACGTTGGCATCACAGCATCAGTATTTGGACGGCTGGTTAGCGTATCGTCAGACCCTATTCTCTGAATAGCTCTGATATCATCCCCGTCGCCACCACGTGGCGAAAGGAGCGACGGGGCATTCTGATGAGGGCCGGGTAACACCCGGGTCGAGGGTACCACCGGACGGACACCAGGACGGTCATTCGTTCTCTTCTCCATCCGGGCTCCTTGGCGGTGAGCGAGGGACACACATCCTCGCTCGATGGGGCGGAAGCCACCCCCGAGCAGACGAATCCTGTGAGGTCTGCGGGTCTCGTGAGGGACCGAGAAAAGCCGAAAGAGATTATTATAGGTTTTTCTAACCAGGTACTAATATTTATGGGGATTAAAGTTTATCAAGCTATCTCGGCTACTTTAACGTCAGGGATCGTTTCTTTAGCAATGGGGAGCACGACACTTGCCGCGTCAATATCATCGGTGCCGTTTACGTCGGCCACTTCATGGTTCGAACCAGTGATGGTTTTTCCGAAACCTCCATCAGGATTTAATCCTTTGACCGCATCCCCTCAAGCATTAACTCACTACGGTTTTCCCCAGCGCCCGGCGGCTAACTCTCCGCGACTCCAGAGTTGGACCGCAGCGATGTCTAAAGCTAAGTATTGGGTAGCTCCCAATCCTGTTCCGGGAACATATGACATTTCTGCACCAGAGCCTCCTCATCCTTCATTAAAGATAAACCGAACGAGAGAAGTCATACCAGCATTCACCACATCCAATGTAATTATCAAACCATTTGCGCTCACAGGCAGCGAGGATGGTCCATGGGCTGGCTACAGCGCCATTGGAAGCAACAATGGCAATGCAGCATACTATGATACTTCGGCTGAATGGAATGTCTCAAGCGTGCCCGGGGATTCTTCGTATCCCAATTCAGACTGGAATTCAAATGAAACTCCAGCAGTTTCGGCGTGGACAGGGATGGGAGGCACCAGTAACGCTCCCTCGGATGTGATTATTCAAGCGGGGACAGAAGATTTTGCTACCGCTACACCAGAATATCGATTTTGGACAGAATACTATCCTAACAAACCGATCTATGAAGGCCCCGTCATTAACGCGTATGACGCAGTTTATGTTGACGTTGAATATTTGGGAAACGGGCAAACATATTATTATCTTGAGAATACTACAACCGGTGCTTACGATTCTTTTACCAATGCTACCCCAGATTACAATGGAAGTTCTGCAGAATATGAGGTGGAGCAGAATGGATCTTTTCTCCCCGATTTTGGTGATATTAACTTCACTGACTGTCAAAATATGTGGAATACTGGTAGTGGACTGTTAAACACTGAAAACTATTGGCAGGATGTCTTAATTAACGGCAGTGGCTATGTGATGGCAGAACCCGTCGGAAATTCGGTCAATTCTTCCGGTGGATTTAGTGTCGAAAGGGTGTACTAATGCGAGAACCAGCGGTATTGACTATCAATGGGCATCTATGGCACCGTGAACCTCGCGTGAGTTTCCAGTTTAACGCATCGTTTATCAAAGCGCGGCCCTTAACTATTTGGTCCATAGGTGATTGGTCGCCCTACCATCACATCACGTTCTTCTTCCGCCCTAAGCCTGATGTTGGCATGGATGGTGCGGCCTGGTGGGCTAATAATGTTGCTCTCGAACATTACACGCATCCCGACCTGGTTCACCTCGGGACAGTCACCGTAGATACGGTGACTGTCCCTTTTGGCAGCGGGTTTGCATGGTCTGGCACTTATCCTGAATACGTCCGGTCTCGGCACGCTTATACCGTGCTAGCCATTGCCGACAACGGAATCTATGCGGTATGGGGGGAGTCATTTAGTTGGCGCCACGGTCCTCAGAGAGGACTGCCCGATAGTCCGGCGGACAGCCGCATTTAAATGCGAGCAGAGAGAGCGTCCTTCGTCCATATTATGGGGTATGGGCAACGATTCGTAATTTCCCGCCATGAGCCAAGCTCTGGCAGTTTGGACGCGTTTTAAACTGTACTGTACGTGTCTTTCGTAGGCAGGTCGAGGAAGGTCCGGGAAGGGGGCGTGATGTCACCCGCACCCTATTGGTAACTTTGGTGTGCGACGTGACCGTATTAAGCTGCCGTATGCCAATTGGATCCCCGGGCACTGATCAACATCCCGAGACCCGTTGCCCACATCAGGTCGATGTTGATAAATGTAGGTAATAGGGGTAGATGCCACACACTGAGCAGCAGGCCCCATTGGATCACCGCATGGATTATCGCTAGACCCCCGAGGACACTCCACCACGGATGCCCGTGTTTCGGCCACACGGCCAGGGTCAGGGCGCCCCAGATGCTCAGGGCCGTGCCTTCTGTCGTGGCCGCGACTGTGAAGACCCCGATACCCAGGAGGGCCCAAGCCCACCACGGTGTTGTGCGCCCGCGCCAGTTCAACCATCCCAATACGATCGTGGTCAGCAGCAACCATGCCCACGGCCACCAAAAACTGACGGATGCGCCCGAGAGAGAAAAATGGAACACGTGAACGAAGGCGACAATGTCCCATACCACAGCGACGGCCGTGCCGACATAAAGCACCATGGGCCGCGTGTTAGCGAATCCTCCCCGGAGTCCCCCCGTGGACGGATTCGACCCCAAGTCCACGAACCTGTCTCGGTTTGCCATTATCAGGTGCACCTCCCTATCGATATTACCCGCGTTAAAAAATTTGAATTGGCCCATCGGCGAAAGTCCCTGACACCCGAGTACTCAGTGACAGTCGACCGCATACAAGCACTGGCGAGTCTTGCCCCCTTCTGCAAGTGGACGTCAGACCCTATGGCTTTGCGACCGGACCTTTCGGTCCGTGTGCTAAGAGCAACACGCTTGTCTTTCACAGTTACCTGGTAAATAACGTCAGGCAATTCATTTAAGTTACCGCGAGGCACCCTATCCCACTTGTCGACTTGACATAACGCCCCCTTCCCGGACCCCGTGCGCCTCTTGGATCCGTTAAGAGAAGTCAGGAGACTCTGTGCACGGACGCGATTTATCGTTATACTAGTATGACATAAGATAAGGAGGTGCTGTGCGATGTTTGCCGTCC
>DAHXNH010000191.1 GCA_027365485.1 Clostridiales bacterium | reverse complement strand
TCGTCAGAAAGTCAAGAGATGATAGACAGATATTGCGTATTTCCAGTAGTGTCAATCATAAAGAATGGGAAAACCACCAGATATTCCGGCTCTTTATGGTTGTCTAGTAAATTAGTTGTACCAAAAAGTGCGTAAGAGCCACTTTTTCTACACTGTCAGGGCTTGAATTTATGTTTTTAAAAGACGTCCTTGGTCTAGCTTTCCTTTATTCCGCCTGACTTTTTAAGAACTTCTGGGGCCAAGCCCCCCCAGCGATAGGTTCGAAAAGCCCGTAATCTCTCGAGGTTGGCTCCTAGGCGTGCTAACTACGTTCGATCGCTCGTCCTGAGGGTTGAAGCCAGACGACAACGATCACCGCATCCTGGCGATTATGATCAGAACTTTCCCGATCCGTTAACCCGGGAACTCACGGACATTTTTACCGCCGAGGGTACCCTTCGGTCTGACGTTCGCGAGCACCATGACCACCGACAAGCAAACCATCCGTTGGGTCCCACCAGAGCGGTTGCCTGCCACCGCCGCTAACGATAGCTGCGATTTTTCCCCCATCGCCCCTGCCAGCAGAATTCGTACTTCCCAGCTTAAGAAGGAGACAGCACATATGCTTCAGCTCCATGACGAAAAGCCCGCGATCTCTTCGGGAAATTCCAGTCTGAATTTCGACTTAATTTTCTGGAACCCCAGCCTTCATGATCCGAAAGCTCTCTTACTGGCTCTTTCCGAAAATCATCTCGGCGAACGCTCGCAAACGGTTGCCTGGCTCACCAAATTTACCGTGCGCTTAACCATGTGGAAAGGTCAGTACTTGCCTCAACTGACCCCCGGCGACTGGCAGCACGCCTTGGTGGACTTAGAAGCAGCCATCCGCCAAATCGCTGCCATCTATCATCCTCGCCGCATCGAATATGATACTCGGGCGTTTACCGTAGGATTAGTTAAATCCGTCCGCAAGCACACTCAACCGCTGTCGATTCTATCGAGCGGAACGATGGACCGCGCCACGCCGGTGTGGTCGCAACTGAAACCATGACCGACGAGGGCAGACCGTAGGAATGGATCCGTAGACTTTACCTGCCCTACGACGCGTGCCCCCATATCCACAGTTCTCGCCCATTTCGCCAGAAAGATCCCGCGATCGGAACTCTCGACCAATACGCGGTCCAAGCTGCCCTTATGTTCTCTCGCGGATGTCGTTCAATCCGTCCGCTGCACTAGCCTGCGATCCCCTTGGTAGGCCGAGGCGAGACAAGCATCCAGGGCCGCCATGTTGCGTACCGCGTCCATGGGGTCAAAAGCCAAAGGCTCTTGGTGCAGAATGCTTTGGGCGAAACGGTCAGCCTGAAGTGTATAGGGATTTAGTTCGGGGAATTCTTCTTCACGCTCCTCTCCGCGCGACCAGACTCGAAAATTTGCCGGTCCCAAAAAGGCGTGGGGTACTTCGATCCGGCCGTCCGTTCCCAAAATTTCCAAGTGATTGCGAAAGTCCGCCCACATTCCACAGTCGAAGGTCAGCGCCAACTGGTCGGGAAACTCGAGCAAGCCCGAAGCCATCATGTCGACCCCGTCGTGAGCGTCTGATATCAACGCGGTCACAGTAGCCGCTTTAGGTTCGGTGCCGAATACTAAACGGGCGGCACTAATCGGATAGCAGCCCACGTCATAGAGCGAACCGCCTCCCATCTGCCGCTGATAGCGAATATTGCCCTGATCTTGGGCGTTGTTGAAAGTAAACGTGGCATGCATGCCACGCAATTCTCCAATGGTCCCTTCGGCAATCAATTGCCGAATTTTTGTGTAGCGCGGATGATATCGGTACATAAACGCCTCGGCAAACTGCACCCCCGCGCTTTCACAGGCCTCTACCATACGCAATGCTTCAACCGCGCTCAAGGCTGCCGGTTTTTCACACAACACATGCTTTCCCGCCTGAGCAGCGCGCACCGTCCATTCGGCATGCAAGTGATTGGGCAGCGGAATATAAATCACGTCAATGTTCGGATCCGATAGGAGGTCTTCATAGGTGCCGTACCAGACCGGGATGTCAAGGCGCTCGGCCATGCTTTGCGCCTTGACCCCATCACGGCTCGCTATGGCCGCCACGCGACCCCATAGAGAAGCCTGAATCCCCGGAATCATGGCCCGTTCGGCAATATTGGCTGCCCCTAAAATGCCCCAGCGCAGCGGTTGCGGTTGCATCGCTTGTCCACCTTTCTAAATCGATGATATCCGCTGCTATCATACTGCCAATTGGACCCGGACCGCACGTTGAGATAAAGGCTCGATAGGTCAGACGAATAGCCTCAATCGAATGCAGTTCTCCCGTACTGGGGACACGGGGAGGAAGCCAAGGCCGGTCAAAAGCCGGGGACACTGGGGGTCCCGACCGACGGCCTTTTTTTCGTGGCGGCTGAAATCCCTCACCATCAGCGGCCCATAGCCAGATGCGACGCTATTTGCAGCACGCCAACCGGGACCTGCCCTGAGTGAGAATCTGGCGTGGACCAATATCGCGTCGGTCACCTCGCTCGCGAAATACTGGAGCAGGCGCTCTGGGGTCACTCCTTTCCTCTGAGGTTCTAGAAATAGCCCCACGACCTCGAGCAATATTGGCGTGGAACCGGCGATAAGGGGGGGGCCACGCGGTTACTACGGCAACCGCCCGTATCCGGCTTGGGTTGCGAATGCCTTGCCGCTTCCCATCGAAAGAGTTTTCGGCGTGCGAAAATTGATGATGTGAGTCAGCCAGAGCGAACCATTGGGAGCGATGCCTACCCTGGTGACATAGAGTTCTTCGGTTGATGCGGAAATATATTGGCTTTGGCCGCCAATGTAAAACGTAAAACTGCGATAGTAGGGCGGTCCAAACCCGAAGTTGTTCAAGGCACCGGACCCTGACGAAGCCAAAGTTGAGTCGGCGTAATCGCGGAACGCATTGTAAAAGAAAAACATCGCCGTTGCGGTATCGTGCGGCAAACTAGCCCAATCGATAAACGCAATATGATATCCTTGCGGCGCGGTGTATGCGTCGACGCCAGAAGGGCGTGAGGCCCATATTTTCGGATAGAAGCCCCGCATATTGGCCGTGGCGTGGGCAAACCCTGCGGCAAACGGGGCGACGACAGTGGTCGCGGGCAACATGGCCATGCTCACCCTCCTTATCATTTCTCAAAAAGTACTTCGCAAAGAAACGCCACCCTCCTGCTTTGCCATAGATAAAATTTGTTCCCGTAATCCTCTATCCATCTACGACGAGAGATTTCTTCCTGCGACCCATCTTTGCTAAAGGTTGGCGTGGTCGCACCTCTCGCCAGGTTTGTGGATTGAAGTAGTCTCCCGCCTCACATTGCATGATCCACATGATGACGATCATCTCCCTATCCGATGACAACCAGGTACTCTTACGATCGCCCGGATAGGGTTGGCTTCTGGATGTCCCCCTTCGTGACAAGCCCATGAGCAGTGGCTCACGGCTCCCCGCTGGGACTAACTAGACCATGCGTAGTACCGTAGCCTGACCGATGGCGATGAGATCCTGGTGTTGATTCACGATAGTCACCTTATAGACGATAATCCGTCGTCGCACCACCATAGTTTCTGCGCTCGCGCTCAAGCGATCACTGGTGCGCGCCGGAGCAAGCAACGATAGCGAAACGTCTAAAGTACTGGCAGGCACGCCGAGACGATGGCCCGACAAGGTTAGTACCGCTTCCGCCATGGTAAACAAGACTCCTCCATGGACCACGCCCTGACGGTTGAGGTGGCGCGCGGACACCACCAGTTCCGAGGTGATCCGTTCCTCTTCGTTAACCTCAGGGAACTGCACACCGAGACCTTCCGCGTATGGATCTGTCGGACCCCGATCCGCTGACTCAGGACTTTCGTCGGGATCGAGTTTACGGACTGAGGCGTTCGCTAAAATGGCGCCTAATCGTGACTGCACCGGTTGCAGCCATTTGGTCTGACGGATTCTTTCATCGAACCTCGACATGTGATTCTTCCTCCCATTTTTAATCACGACGCACTCTATTGGAGAGTCTTTCAGAGCACTCTCTACCCTGGCGAAAGACGCACACCATGCACGAAAGGTTCCTCCTGCTGCGACCTTCTGTCCGCTTCCGATTCGAACGGTATACTGCGCGCGGGTCATCGTTTCCGTTTTAGGAAAACGCCATCGTGTTGGGAACCCATCTATGTAGCAACGTGTTGAGACGCTCCCAGCTTGGGCATCAAGCCGTCAAATGCGACCCGCGTGCAGTAGCGCGGTATTCGTAAGGGTGAGCCTCGAGGTCTTGATTTTGGCGGCTCGACACGCGGTGCCTTGCGCCGTGAATTCAGAGAAATTCGGTGCCATGGGACCGGGTCTTAACCCGGGAAGGCGATGCTTGTCGTAGCATACGTTGGCGCCTTCGCAATGGCTCGATGATTGTCGCTGGTCAGCGCGCTCGCCGTAATCGAGACGACCGCACTGGATCCCGTGCTATCCTCCACCGTAAAGCCAGCCAGGCCATCGGTCACGGCAACGGAAACCTTCCCATCGGTGGCCGTTAAGGAAACTCCGTGTTGGAGATAGGTGATTCCCGAGACCGCATGAATGGTCATCGTCCCATTGAAGTCGGCTACGATATTCCCCATGGAATCGACCACGTGGACGCTAATCGTGTCTTTCGTTTTGCTCTTGTCCACCAGGGTCAAGGCAGAAGGAGTGAGCGTCACCCCCGAAGCTTCGCCATAGACCACCACTCGCGTCGCAAACCTCGCACCGTTCACTTCGGCCTGTACGGTATACGATCCTGGAGCGATTGCTACAAATACGGTGGGGTTGCCGTGCTGAGAGATCAGCGCGGGAACGCCGTTCCGAGTCCTGACCGACCAGGTGACCGCAGTTCCCCGGGGGATACGCATTACCCGGACAAGATCGGCCGCGCCAAAGCGAACACTCGTCTTGGCCATGAGGATGGTCGGCGCGCTGGAACGATGGACCACGTCACCGGGTACCCCGGTGGCAAAACTGGGGGGGATGCCCACTACCAACAAACCACTGATTGCGATCGCCGAGGCAATCAGCCCTAAGGCCAGTCTGTGCAAATTTTTCACACTCCTTTGGTGGTGAATGATTGACCCGTAAGGAATCATCCAGACCACATCGAACGTCCGGTGATTTGGCAGATGCCAAGGTTCTAGGACGTTGCCGGAACGACCTCATTCGAGGTCGATGCGCACACTAGGTTGGGAAAGCCGGAGGAGTTTTGCGTGGTTTAAGCAACCAAGATGATTATACCATATTTTAATAATATTGAACAATATTATTATTCCGACGTTTCGGCGTGTTTATGAAGGAGCGGTTCCAAATCGCAGGACCACATCCGTCAACCGAGGCTCGCTGCCAGGTGCTCTACGGCCCGTCGTACCCAGTCTCTGTGGGCATCGGATTCAACGAGGTACTCGGGTACGCCCAAGGGGTTTCGACGGCAACGAAGGCGAACATCCACCCCCTCGTCATCAAAGAAATTCACCCAGCCGTGGCACGACCTGAGCACCTTCGGGTCGGCGCATCTGTTCTGACCCTTGGAGCCGTGGGCTTCTTTGTCGATGAAAAAGTTCAGCGTGCTCGCATGGAATCTTGGATTAAGTGGCGATTTCTACCTAGACGCTCGCCCGAAGGCGCGATATCATCTCGATGTCGGCACAAGATACTCCTTGATCCGAGGCATAGACCGATACGGTTAAATTGCTAGACTTTTTGCGTGCACCCCTCGATTCAGCTGAATAGGGCGATTAAACCCCATTCTGTGGCATTCACTATCAGGCTCTGGCGTTGGGGTCGATCGCGGTCGATCCAGTGGGCCTCCACCATCAGTAAGGAGGGAAAAATGCTACCATCCATCGGCATCGTTGGCAGTGGGCTCCGCATTCGAACGGTTTATGGCCCCATCCTGACCCGACTCAGCCACGCTTATACCTTAGCCGGCGTGACCAACCGTTCGTCTGAGGCAGGCAAATCGACTGCCGAGATGCTCCATACTCAATTTTATCGAGATATCGACGAACTCGTCGTTCAAAGTCATCCTGACATCTTACTGGTTAGCGTCAGTTTCGCCGCCAACGACGCTCTTGCGCTTCAGGCGGTAGAGACCGGACTGCCTTGCTTATTAGAGACGCCGGCGGGCACCACGGTGGAGGCTATCGATGCTCTGTTGCAAACCAGCCACCGTCTAGGCAACTTAGTCGAAGTCGCCGAACAGTATCATCGTCGCCCTCTGGAACGAGTCAAGCAAATGTTGATTCAGGCGGGAGCCTTTGGCGACATCGTCGCTGCTTACAACGACTTGATGGGCCACGATTGCCATGGGTTTAACCTGATCCGCTCCTATCTCGGTCGCGATGTCTCTCCCGTCTCCGTGGTCGGCCACGTCCAGCGCCACGAGGTCGCCCATCGCACCAGTTCCTCCGAGTCCCTCCAACAAGAGGAATGGTGGCGGGCTCTGATTCAATTTGCCAACGGTGCTGTCGGCCATTTTGATTTTTCCAGTCTAAGTTACGGATCTCCCTTGCGCTGGGAACGGCAAACCCGATTTTATGGCACGCAAGGGATGGGACATGGGGATGAGTTGACCGAGGTCGATGGCGATGGCACGCGGCCATTAAGGATTCCCTTGGAGCGTCGGATTCATAATGTCGGTGGCATGGAAGTATTGGCCGCCATTGCCGCTCAGGTCGGCCAAGAAACCTTGGTATGGGAGAACCCCTTCCGCGATGTCTACTTCGACGATGAGGCTATTGCCGTAGCCGATGGGCTGAGGTCCCTCACTAGCGCCATGACCGATGGCACAGCCTTGGACTATGGTCTCAGTCAAGCGCGAATCGACCAGGCTTTAACCTTGGCCATGCGCCATTCGGCCGCCAATGACAGCGTCAACGTTCTATTACAGCCGTTTTAGCCGATCACTCCATCGGCCCGAACCGACCCCCTATCGAAAGCGGATACGGGATCCCCTTGCCCGCATGCTATCGCCACTCGGCGCGATTCAAGCAAATATACTGCGCGCGGGTCATAGTTGTCGTTTTTGGGAGAACGCCATCGTATTGAAAAACCATTATGCAGGAAGGTGTTGGGACGCCCACAGCCTTGGCATCAAACCGCCACATTTGACCCAAGTGCAGTACCGTCAGATAGGCGGACGGCAATACGGTGGTCACGGTCGGTTCTAGCCGTTCCGATTCCTAATCGCCCGTCATTTCAAATCGGATCAGTCAGCCGGGGGTTCTGACAGCGCCGTTCCAGAAAGCGCCGTCAGAACCCTCGAATTTAAGCGGGCGCACCGAGGGGATATCTCCGGTTACAAGGGCGCTCCTTCAAGCGACCCGAGAACCTTGCCGTGACCTTGTCGACGCGTGATAAACAATCGGGCGACGACGTATGCTAGCAAGCATAGGCTACTGACAAAAAACCCGATCGGCCACGAGGTGACGTAAGACAGCCACAGCGCAATCCAAAGGCTCAGTGCGGCCATACCGACACCGAGTGCCATCGCCGTAGCCGGCCGTCGGCCCAAGAGACTGGCGGCGGCCGCAGGACCGACCATCAGACTAAAAGAGAGCAGGGCTCCCGCCACCGGTACAGTCGCGGTGGCCGCAGCGGAAACCAAAACCAAAAATATGGCGTCGATTAGTCTTGGTCTAAGCCCCCGAACTTGTGCGGTCTCTGGCGTCACCGACTGCGCCAGCAAAGGACGGTAGGCAAAGGCTACCACCGCCACGATGGTGAGCGAAATCACGAGAACCCAAAAGACTTGTTGCCGACTAATCCCGACGATCTGCCCAAAGAGCAACGAAAAGACCTCAGGAGCGTACACGTTGCCAATCGATAAGAAGAAGTCACCGAGACCCAAAGCCGCCACCAACACCAAAGCCGTCGCCACCGTATTTTCACGCCCACGACGCATCACGGCAATGCCTAAACTACTCATCAAGGCAAACACCGCCAACCCCAATAGCGTGCTCTGCCCTATCAAGACCGCTCCGGCAGCCCCAGCAAAACTTCCTCGAGGCACGGCATGGGCCACAAATGAGGAGCCCCTGAGCACCACAAAGAACCCGACAATCCCGGATATCACTGCGACTGCCGTTCCAGCAACCCAAGCATTTTGCATGAAGGCCAACGTGAAGATCCCAGGGGGGAACAAGAATCCGAGAACGCTGCCACTACTCATGTGAGGGTCCCTCCTTGTGCGTCGCTGGCGACTAAACTGCTTGTAGACGTCGTCCTAGGCCGCCTGCTCCTCCTGTGTCGCCAAATCGAGGTCCCAAGGCGCATCGTCAGATAAGTAAGCAGCGCCAAACTGGTGATGAAGAAACTCACCGGCCATCCTCGATCCACGGGCGGCCAGAAAAAACTATCATACGCCAAGATAATTCCGAGCCAAATCTGACCCAATGCAATCAATACCGCCAAAAAAATCGCACTGGTAGGCTTGCGCGTAACCTGCACCGCTGAAGCAGCAGGTCCGATTAAAAGCGCCGTACTCAACAGCGCGCCGACAACCAACGCCGACTCTTCGACCGCAATCACCAAAGCAACCATGAACATGAGGCCAAGCAGTCGAGCGGACACTCCCCGCACCCGTGCAACTTCAGCAGTCACAGAACTGAATAGCAGAGGACGATAGATGAGAGCGATGATCAATATGGAGAGCGCGGTCAACGCAAATACTTCGGGCGTAATCGCAGGATTGACCGTAAACAACGATCCAAAGAGAATCGCAATAGGAGCGCCCGCGGTTCCCGTAGAAGTAGAAATAAAATACAGCAGGAGGGCACTCAGCCCGAGCATGAAAGCCAATACCACCCCGGTGGCGATATCACGTTCCCGAACCCGGTCCCCTAAGCTCTCCATGGCGATACCCGAACTAAACCCAGCCGCCAAAAACCCCCAAAGCGCCGAAATCCCAATCAGATAAGCTCCGGCGGCGCCGGTAGCGCCTACATCCCCCAGCGCATGGCCCGAAAACGCTTGGCCGCGAATAATCACAAACACTCCGACCACGGCGCCTGCAATGGCCACTGACGTACCAATGAAGAACGCCGTTCTGACGTCCGAATTAGCCCACAATCCCGGAGGCCATAACCACTGCCACAGGTAGTTCATTGTCCAACCCCTCCCCGTTCATCGTCTCTCCTCGGCGATTCGGCTGCCCATCTCCGGGACCTCTGGACGTGGGGTCATGTGGTGTAACCCACCAGACAAATCGACGGGAGCATCATCCCCAACCACCAAAATTCGTCCCCGTACTTGAATCACCTCAACCTCGTAGCCGTAAAGCGCCCCGAGCACGTCCTTCTTCACGACGTCCTCAACCGAACCTATCACCGCATTCCCGTTGACCACATAAATAATCCGATCCATCGCTCGGAGCAGCGGGTTCATGTCATGGGTCACCAAGAGCACGGTCACTCCGGTTTCGTGGGCCACCCGATCCACCACTTCGACAATGGCATCTGCACTACGCAGATCAAGACTGGCCAGTGGCTCATCGAGCAATAATAGAGAAGGGTCCGAGACCATGGCTTGGGCGATGAGAATGCGCTGCAATTGCCCGCCCGAAAGCCGCCCGCAAGGCGCATCGGCGAAGGAAAGCGCATCCACCAGGGTCAATGCCTTATCAACCGCCTCCTTACGCAGGCGGCTGGGCCAGGGCACTCCCCATCGGTGACCATCCCAGCCTAAGCCCACTAAATCGCGTGCTCTGAGGGGCAAATCAGGATCGATATCAAATCTTTGCGGAACGTACCCGACCTTGGTCATTTTCCGGTGCCGCAATTCGTCGCCTCGGTCTAATCCGGGGAAGGTGATCGTCCCCTTTTGCGGGCGGATTAATCCCGCGATAGTGCGAAGCAATGTGCTTTTGCCGGCACCGTTGGGACCAATCATGCCGATGAGTTCACCCGCTCGCATACTGAGATTTATGTGGTTTAATACCACCTTGGTGTCATATGCGACCAACAGATCGGAAATGCTCAAAACAGGCAACGCTTCCGAACTTTGTAGGTGCCCAGAATTTGCGTCTACGGCATCAATCCCATCATTCACTTCTTGGTTACTCATGTTTAGGCGCCCCTTTCCGCATATCTAAATGGAACATGCCAGTCATCAAAGAGCCGGACTTACCGCCGTGCAATCACCGGTCACCGGTCGGCGCGGCGCCCGAGAGGGTGACGTCCACCGGCGCCGTGTCCATTTGTGGGAGCAGCATCCGACCCTCCAGCGCCGCTCTCTTGGCATAATGGACAGACGCCATAGACCTCCAGGACGTGTGAGCGAGGCAGGTACCCGAGGCGCCGAGCCAACCCATCGACCGCGGACATCAGGTCGATGTTGTCCTTAACCGCAAACTCCTCGGTGCGTCCGCACTCTACGCAGGTAACATGATGATGGTGTTCGCTCTTGAGGCAGAGCGTATAATGCTCAATCCCGGCCTGATGCAGCTTTTCCACCACTCCTCGGCTCTCCATCAACGTAAGCGTACGATAGACTGATGCGCGCCCTATCGAAGCGTCCGTGTCAGCCACCGCTTGCTCTAATTCGGTACTGGTAAAAGGGTGTCCGAACGTCGCCATGACCGTCAAAATCACATGCCGGGCTCGGGTCAGACGATAGCTATCAGCCACCAGCCCTGCTTCCAGCCAAGCGACCACCGAAACGGGATCTGAAGGCATGTCGGTATCCACGGTCTCATCCTCCTTCCATCGGTATCCTAATGATACTTAGTATCAGTATAAACGTATCGTAATCCGCACGCGCCCTGATGTCAATCCACTCAAAACGCCTACCGGACTCTCATCCATCCCATCTCGTCTACTTAAGCGTTAGATACGACCGATGAAACCTAAGAGCCTTATAGACGTCAAGGGTCTCGTCAAGCATCCAAGTCTGATAATTGTGCCCTGGAGGCATCGTCTCGTATACGCCGACGATGGGTATGTGCGCCTTTTTAGCCACACCCAGTAAGGTTTGGGTGGTCGAATCTATCGCCTGCTGGTTATACACAAACACCCGAACCTTATGGTCTAGCAACAAATTTTTTTCAATCTCGGCATCCTGGGGCGACGGATCGATGCTATTCATAATCGCCGCTTGGAAAGGCCAGGGTGTCAAGACCCTTAGCCCGGAGGCATTTAACATGTAGTCAGCCACCGGTTCAGTGACTGCCACCGGCGTCCCATGGTAGGCTTTTTTCAGTTTAGCCATGGCCTGAATCCAGGGAACCAGCGAGCGGTCGAAGGCTTGCAGACGGGCATGAAAGAATGACGCGTGCGCGGGCTTCAGTCGAGAAAGGTCCTTGGCAACGACGCTCGCCACCGCCTCCATGGCTCCCGGCTTGTAAAAAAGATGGGGATTTTTGGTGTTGGCGGGCAATCCTAAAACGGCAGCCGTGGTAATGACCAGCCGTTTACGGTTAGGACTCGCCTGTTCCAAACGATTCATAAAGCTGTCGTAGCCCGCCCCATTTTGCACCACCAGTGCTGCTGAACCTATCATTTCAGCATCCACCGGACTCGCTTCAAAGGTGTGGGGATCGGTGTCGGGATTGCTCATGATACCGACGGCGTGCACGTAGTGTCCGCCAATCTGGCCAATCACGTTCGAGTATTCGTTTTCGGCTCCTACTGCCTGAATGACGGTGCTCGATTTTACACTTTGGCGTTGCCCCAAAGTCGTGAACCCTGCACTCATCACCGACAACAGCAAAGACATTCCTACTAATCCGATTGTTCGGATTCGCTGGCCATGGATATCTGACCGGTATGTTCGTTCACGGCCTACGTTGTGATTCATGATGCCCCACTCCCTTATTGATACTTAGTCTCACTACTATAATATCGGGTTCAATAGGTTCTGTCAACCAAGATCGCTAACTTGCAATGACAGGTGCCCAACCTGTCGGAAAATTATTTGAACCCGGTTGAATTTTGAAGATCTGATAAGTTCTACTGCGCCCGGGTCAAACTTTACGTGTTAAGTGGTGACGGGAAGAGGGCTAGGCGAGGCTGGACCCGGCGGATTTTCTGCCCTAACCCCAGAGAAAAATCGGAACTGGTTCCCAGTGCCATGCCAGGAGGCCCTTCGATGATCTCCATGACCTGCAGGGCCGAGGAGCTAAAGGCGCTACGAGATGAGCATTTCCCTCCCCCCCACCCGCGAGGTCAAATGAAAATGGCGGCGGTGCAAAGGACCGCGCTCGGCGCGGATCGCTCCCTCGTCGCGGCCAGGTTAGGCTTTACTGAGACCACGGTTCGGACGTATCGCGACGGCGGCATTGACGCGTTAAAACAGTTTGAGGTCGGTGGGAGCACGAGTGCCTTAAACGCTCATCCCGATACGCTTGACGCGGAGTTTGCGCAACATCCGGCCCGCATCGTTAAAAGCGCAGCATCGGATCACAAAACTGACGGGGCTCGGCCGTGGTAGGACCATTTCCTCTCCAGGCTCGGTCACAGCCCCAGTTCAGTGCGGGCCTACCGCAAGCAATTGGGGCTCGTACACCGAAAAGTGGCCCCCATTCCCACGAAAGCGAAGCCCGAGGTCCAGGAACCATTGCTGGCCGAGGAATTGAACCCGGTCCTGGAGGAAGCCAAATACGGGGCAAGCGCCACGGGTTCTTTGTCGGATGCCTCGCACTTTGTCTTCGCGGCCTTTTTAGGCCCCCTCTGGGGGTTTACGCGGATCGTTCTGCCCACTTTGTCGGGGCGCCAGCGTTACCACGTGCTCGGTGCTTCCAATGCCATGTCGCATGAGGTAGTGACCATCGCCAACACCGCGTACAATCATTCGCAGTCGGTAGTCGACCGGCTCACGAAGCTCCACGCCCAATTTTCCGAGCTCCCGATGACCCTTGTCTTAGATAAGGCGGCTGAGCTTAATATTCAGCTTCCCTTTTTACCCCCGTACTCGCCCAATCTAAACTTGATAGAACGCCTGCGGAAGTTTGTCCAAGCACAATGTCTCAACTCGGGCTATCACGAACCCTTTGCCGCATTTAAGCAAGCCATGGATGCCTCTTTAACGAAGACGGCACCCGACGACACGCTGCAACTCGCTACTTTGTTAACCTTGAAATTTCAACCCTTTAAGGCCAGCTAAAACGCAAAGTTTGACCCACGCGCAGTATCTCTTAGAAAGTTGGGCAAGAGCTCCATCGGGTTTGGCATCCAGTCCGTTTCGACCTCCGGTCAATTGGGTAGGAATCCTGTAGTTCGCATTTCGTATCATGGTAGGTGCGAGGTGAGTCCCATCGACGGCCAGCCCTGGGTAGATTTGAAAACTGATTATGCCTTTAAACAACTCTTCGGCCAACCGCAGACGACGGATATTCTGCGGGCCTTCTTGAATGCCCTGCTACACCGTGAGGGTGCCGACGCCATCGCTCAGGTCAGCGTGGCCAACAGCGAACGGACGGCCAACCGCTATGGGGGCAAGACCAAACGACTAGATATTTATGCTCAGACCGACCGCCAGGAGCGGATCAACCTCGAGATCCAAGTGGGCCGTGAGCCAGCGACGGTGCCGCGAGCGCTCTTATATTGGGCCAGTGTGTTTGAAGCGCAGGCGGTGCAAGGGATGGACTATCAAGACTTAGCCCCCACCCTGTCGATAAATGTACTCAATTTTCGGCTGTTCCGCTCGACAGCCGACTATCATACGACGTATCATATTTATCAAGATCCCGGCCACCTGGGTCAGTTGACCGACATGTTGGCGCTCCACATGATCGAATTGCCGAAGTTCCGCCGACTGTGGCGGCAGGGGGGATCGACCGGTTTGACGATCGGTTAGTGCCATGGCTCCTACTCTTGGATGCGTCGAAGAACGCCCGCAATCGGGCAATTGTGGAGGACTTAGCGATGTCAGACACGACCTTAGACCATGCCTTGCGGGTATGGGAAGAAATTAGTCACGATCCCGATCAATATGCGGCGTTTCTTTCACGGCGCAAGACCCTCTTGGATGAGGCTTCCCAGCTTCATCGGGCCGAGACCCGGGGGCTAGAGCGGGGAATACGAAAAGGCGAGATTAAAGGAAAGCTCGAAGGACGGTTAGAGGTCGCCCGAACCATGCTGGCGTCTGGTGAACCCCTCGAACGGGTCGTGCTCTTCACCGGCCTGGATAGAGAGACCTTGCATGCGGTCCAACAGGGCGACCGGCATCACTAACGCGCGAAGCAACCCACGAAGATAGGATGCCATCAAGTACCAAGGAGCCCTACAACCATAGAGGGACCAACGTGAAGGAATGCGACGTGCAGGTCAGGGGTTGTCACATCATCGGTCGAGCCTTGCCCAAGCTCATTCCCCGCTGTTCCAACCCTAATTGACGTTTTAAATCCTGAATGGTATCGACGTGTTCGTGGATTAGCCCCTCAATTTATCGCGACATTTCCTGGCATAATCCTGTCATGATCGTTGCAGGGTAAGGAATTACGGTTCGCATTCGGAGGCGCGTCGTGACTTGGGCTTTTCCGACGAAGGCACTACCGGGTGGAAGCCAGTCTCATGTCCACCCGATGTCGGAACCGTTTAATCCGGGCCGTCGCTGACAGCCAGGGTTCGTGCGCTTCGGATTAGGTGAGCAACATCACTTCGCGACCGGCGGAATGCTGGCCTGGAACGTCTCTTGATGACGAACCAGCTTGCGCCGGACTCCCTGATAGCGTTGGAGGGCCCAAATAGGCAAGGTCCCCCCCTGGGCTCGAACGTTAATCCTCTCGGTTTGAAACTGCCCATCTTTAGTTTTGGGATCAATCCAGTCCAAGGGCCAGGCATGGTCTTGGGAGAATTTCGCGAGCATTCCCCATGACTGTATCGATGAGGTCGCGACACAAAATTTCCATATCCCGGCCAGCATTACCGATAGATCGGTAGACTCGTTTAATTGCATATTTGCCTGAGGTGGTCCGAGCCATCGCTAACCTACCGCCGATGGCCGCGACCCTAGCAATGAGGTACGCATCAACGCCCAGGTCCAGGCAACGAGCGTTTTCCGTTGGGATCATCGAAGTTTGCCGAACTTTTAAAATACGACACGAGAGACTCTAACGGAATCCTGCGAACCCTCCGGGGTAGTATGAAATGATATCGACCACTTCGTGAGGAAGAACCCAAAACTCCTTCGATGAACATTCAATCACTGTCTGTTCAGAACTGGCGATAATTCATCTTTAAATCACTTCAAACAACGGTTTAGACGGAAGGAACTCCATCGGCACCTCTGGGAACAGCGGCTGAAGCCAGTCAAGCAAGTACTTCATCCCCGACTCCTCACTTTCCCTGTGACCGAGTATCATCATCGCCTTTGCCTGCCCCAGAGAAATAGCATCTCGCACGTATTCAGGCGTCTCCCATTCCGGTCCTTCGCCGGCAATGATGAGATCGAGTGCCTCGCTGCCCATAAAGGGAATGGCTAATCGCCCACCACCGCAATATCCCGGCAAGAGACCGATTCGCTGACAAGGCATGGTCCGATCGCCCACTATCCGAACAAAATTCACCTGAAGCTTGGTCTTGACGTATTGGGCCACTTCGCCCAAGGGCATGGTGGGAATGGTCAACACCGGCGTTTTTAAGTCCATCTTAATCTGGACTTTATTCGCATCGATATAAGCCGTCCACTCCAAATCGCGAATCAGACCGTCCACGATACCGTCCGGGGTTATCCGATGGATATGGTCATGCAGTCGAAACACGGCGATCTCAGACTGGGCGAGAAATGCCAACTTCGCTTGGTAGACCGCATCTCCCTCTAAAATGTCGATTTGATCGCGATGGCTGTAAAATGGCGACTCATGGGTAAGCACAAGATTTAATCCGCGCCGTTGAGCTCTTTTCAACACATCGTACGATGCCATAAATGTGCTACCAATTCCGTGCACCGGGGAGGTCGCGCCACCCATCTTCAGCCCATCGACGGTATCTTCGACGTAAACCTGTTCGGTGAGTCTAGTGATAACCTCTTCAATTGTTGGCACCTTGCTTCCCCCTAATTCCGTCCTAAGCCTCCGTGAGGACTAACCGCCATGGCCCCACACCACAAGCCATCTTCAGCGGTTCACACGGCTCGAGCGCAGTATATCACAGCCGAACCAGCGTGATTAGACCGCTGGTGCTTTGGTGCGCGTTCTCTGCGACGGTAAAAATTTGCGGGCGTTCATTGGGCGTTTGATTGGGGTGGTGCAGGGTCAGATACCGACGACCATCCAGTCCTTGGAAGATCATCCCGTGGCCGCCATCGTGTTCATAGAGCGCGTCAGGGAGGTGCTTCCATGGGCCATGTACATTGCCCGATACCGAAATCGCAGCCCCCAGCGCATACCGTTCTTCCCGGAAGCTCGACCACAACATCACCAACGCTCCACTCTGAGAAACATGGATGTAAGGGCCATCGGTGACGTAAGCTTCCCCTCTGGGGAAGCGCGTATTGGCTTTAGCCGTCGTCCACGGCCCATCCGATCCACGGAACAGCACTTCAGCCTTGCCATCCGCACGCTTGAGATCAGGAGCCAAGGGGATCACACAAATCGTCCCATCTTGAATTTCAGTCCATTCGTGAGAGAACACCATCCATGCTACTCCGCTCGGGTCGACATACAGCGAACCATCCAAGCAGTCCCAATCACTGGGAGTCACGATGCCGTCGCTATGAGGCTGATACGGGCCGCGAATACTGTCTGCAACCAGTACCGCGGTCCCCCGCCGACCATTGCTCTTGACCTTGAAGGTAGCAAAGAGATAATATCGGTCGCGGTAGTGATAGACTTCTGGGGCCCAGAAATTTTCTTCGGACCAAAATGTGGACTCGGGCCGAAACGCGGGATAAGGGCCGTCCCATTGGCGCAAGTCTTGGCTGACGTAATAGTCAAAGCCCTGCCCCCTGCCCCAAATATTCGTATCCGTACTGCCGAACAGATAGTACTGGCCTTCCTCGGCCACGGGGACGACGAACGGATCGCGCAATTGAATCTGACGAGTGCTTAACCGCATCCTATCTCTCTTCTTTCTCGTCGGTCTTTAGCTGTAGCTCCCCCTTGGGTTCTACAGGGTCCTTCAATGGCTGCTCCTTCGTTTCTCATTACAGCCATCCATGCAGATTCTCCCACGCCAACGCCCAACTTCCGTCGCGCGGAAAACCCGGAGAGCGCTGCCCTTTAGGGCCGCCAAGCCATCCTGCCGCCATCATCGCTACTGCCGCCAACAGGCCTCCATTCCCAGGAAGATAGGCCAAAAGACTTTCGTCTTGATAATTGTGACCGTTGATCAGATATTGATTTTTCTCGGTCTCCATCATCAGCGCATCCACGGCCCATTCGCTTTCTCCAAGACGAGCCGCGGTCATCGCCATCATGGGGAAATCCCACCCCCAGACCGTATCCATCTGCCAAGTTCGCAGCACTTTTTGAAAGGTCGCTTTCATAACCCTAGGATCGACCCGAGATCCTGGCAACATGCCGTAAGCGCCGAGCATGGATGGATGATCACGATTCTGACGCTCGTACGTCTCAAGACATCCCTCATGCGCCAGATAGACCCCTTGCTGACTCGGTAGAGGAGACAGCCCTCCGTAGACTTGCCTCCAGGAATCTGGGACTTTTAGGTTAAGACGCGACAACCAATCGATGGCCAGACCTAAGGTATAATGCCAGTATTCCAACTCGAATACAGGATTTTGACTCGCTTCTGGATTATGCGTCTCTTGTGCCGGAATCAGAGGTGGCGGCAGCACGTAGCATGCTCTCGCTGGATCCCATTCGAGTCGATCCACCATAAACCGGGCCGTCTCAGCAACCACCTCGGCATACGCTTTCAAAGTTCCCTCAGTCGGGTCCAGACGATAGTTGAGAGCCGCCAGGAATATGGGATGGGGTTGTTGCCAGAGCAGCAGTGGGGCGATCGGAGAAGGACTTTGATCCCCGTCTGGGCCGACGGTCTTTGGCCATCGTGCACCTTTGTAGCCTTGAGATCGCGCCAGTTCCTTGGCTTGAGGGAGGGTCCGCCGGTACCATTGCAATGTGGATTGAGCGAGAGTGCCACGGCCCCAGAGAAAGAAGTGGGTGGCATGCCACCACGTCATTTCCAGATGAAACTTGCCAAACCAACTACTATAGGCCAATCCCGTCTCTTGCGGTGGCAACGATCCGCTGCAATGAATCGCCGTCAGATATTGCGACAGCACCACCCGACGTTCTAACTCAGCAGCACGGGAATCCCGACTCTCGGACCAATCAATGGCTCCGCCATGACTCCAAAAGTTCTGCCAATGATCCCGACTTTTCGCGGCAATCGTTTCCACGCCATCCAGTACCGGATCCCCCGCTCCAGGAAAGAATCCGAAGGCAATATGCCACTGGGGATGGCTTTTAGCCACTCGAGGCGACAACACGAACGTATTCGATTGCACCTGGCGTACCGCTTTAAGACGCGCTTTGATCCGCAAGGTGTAAGCTTGCCCATCCAATCGTCTGGTAAATAGCACGCCGTCGTCCACGACAAGCCAATCGACCCCGTGCTGCGGATCGGGGTCCCAATTCAGATGGATGTCCTTCCGCCAATCTTCATGGGCACATTCAGTCGAGGGAAATCGCACCACGATGGCAAAGTCTTCCTGGATGACCAGGTTCCCTTCGATACTGACCCCAATTTGATCCCGAGACGGGTGGCAACTAGTGTGGACATTCGCCGCATACCCAGACAAGGTGAAACGGCTTTGCACCTGCCCCGTCCACAGGTCCAAAATTTGCAATGCCTCGCCAAGTCTAGAGATGTCCACCTCCAGTGGTCCATGGCGCATCAAAGTCATGCCCACCTGGCCTAATTGCAGACGATGAGGATTTTGCCGCTTCCAATGATATGCCGGGGAGAGAGGGTCGGACTTCAAGGGATAGCCGACCTGACGCGGGTCGCTCGCCAATGGCGTATAAATCATAGGCGCTGAAGGCTCTGGTTCCGAAACATTCCAACCCCATTGCGACTGACTGCTCAAAGGTGCTTGATAAGCCGTAGGAAAACTTTGCATTCCGGTGGCGTCTATGGTGTAGACAAATTCTCCGTTGCCCACGCCTAACGGCGCCATTGGATAGATTCCACGCAAGCACGGATTATGCTTTCGCACCAGGCGCTCCCGATCAATTTTGTCCCCCATCACGATCTCCCCAATGTCGTCCGAACCCGGATCACAGTCCTTGTCGATGATTCAATGCTATCTGCACCAACACCCTGGCCAACTTTTCCCAGGGAGGGGTCGGTCGAACCTTCCTCTCTCCAACGGGTTCTTTAATAAGGCCTGCTTTGGACACCAAGACCTGCTGCTTCGGCGATGGCGTATGGCTATCCGTGGGTTGCAGGAACCGACGCTAAAGTCTCGGCTGGCAACAACTCATCAATGCTTACGAATCGATGCTCAGCCATGGATTGATTAGCTGCGACCCCCACCAATAAAGCCATCGCCCCGGCTCGGCTGTTGGCAGCATGACCTAAGGGGTCCTCCGCTACTCCCCGAAACAAATCATCTTTTAGCCGACGATCGCCCCCTCCGTGGGCTTCCTCCACGTTAGGCACTGAAAAGGTCTTCACTCCGCCAAAGAGTGGATAGAAGCGACATTCCAGATGATCGGGCGACGTGGGGGTTTCCGCCGCGACCGTGCGCCAGTCGTGAGCCCGTCGGGTCTTCCCGTCAGACCGTCGTGCAAAGTCACGCACGTCGTCCTCGAGGACCATCGCTTCACCTTCGAAGGCTTCTAGACGGCCTAGGCTGCCATTAAATGCAACCTGCCATCCTTCGAATGGGGTGGCTGCGGTTAACGCATAAGTCACTTGAATCCTATCAGGATAGCGAATGAGCAGTGACATGGTGTCTTCAATGTCCGTAGTCTCGGAAAAGACGCACCCATCGCGGTAATAGTGGTCGTAGGATTCATTTTCTCGGTACAAGGCATGGAGTAGAGGGTCTCGGTCGAGGTCGAAATAAAACTCACACTGTTCAGCCACTCCACAGCGGGTGCATCGAGACCCATGACCCGGGTGCTGCTGTGGTTGATAGTATTGCCTAGATCCCATGGCCACCACCTCTTCCGGTTCACGATCCAACCACCAATTAATTAAATCGAAGTGATGGCTAGCCTTATGCACCAGGAGTCCACCGGAATTCTCTTTCCTTGCATGCCAGCGGCGGAAATAGTCGGCTCCATGGGCCGTATCCAGATACCAACGAAACTCCACCGAGTGCACATCGCCCACAATCCCAGTCCGCAATAACCGCTTCACTTCCGTCTTATAAGGCGCGTAGCGATAGTTAAAAGTAACTCGCACCGAATGCCCGGTCTCTTGTTCGGCCTTGAGGATTTGTCGACATTGATCGGCGGCCATCGTCATCGGTTTTTCCGTAATCACGTCCTTGCCTCGATGCAGCGCGCGCACAATAAAATCAGCGTGCGTCGAATCCTTGGTGACCACGATGACCACGTCACAAGGCACCTCGTTCAGCATGGTATCAAAATCGGTAAATCCGCGAATATCGGGGCCCAGAATCTGCTGCGCATAGCGGACTCGCCCTGGATTGATGTCGCACACCCCGGTCAGGCGAGCCACATCTTGATACTGAGCCACCATATCCTCGGCATACATCGAAAGCCCACGGACACCCATGCCTACAATACAGTAATTGATCACTGAAATCGTTCCTCCTCGTTCTCGCCAGACCAATTGCCCTAATCAATGAAAATTTAAGCCGCCTGCCTTTGTCGCTTAGGCTCCCACAGCTCCCCGAGTTACAGTAATTTGGCCGAAACCTCCTCGATGGCCGGCTCGGTCACTGCCACCCGTCTCTCGCCCTCCTCGGGGTCGGCCGACGGACGACACTCACTAACCGAGGCTCGGGCGATAAGGACGGGATCGATGACCACGACGGTTTCGGTGGTCTGTTTTTCGATCAGCGAGACCATCACCGCGGCCGCGGTTTCTGCGATGTCCTCCAATAGCGGCCCTACGGTCGTAATCGGGACCTCCGCAAACTGCATGTCGGGTAGATTATCGTACCCGATCAGCGAGATGTCTCTCGGCACCGCGTAGCCGCGCTCGAGCAACGCCCGCAGCGCCCCTTTGGTGACCAAGTTGTTGAGACCGATAAACGCGGTTGGGAGTGGCCGATCGCGGCGGGCATATTTCAACGCGCGATAGCCTCCTTCCCAGGTCGGCTCGGACGGAAAGAGGTATTCGCCTGAAATTTCTTCTAACCCCAGATCGGCCATGGCCTCCATAAACGCGCGAATCTTAATTTCCTGCGAGTCGCCGACAATGCCGATTCGGTCGTGTCCGAACGATCGCAGATAGCGCACGGCCTCCAAGATGCCGGCCTTTCGGTCAAAGCGCATGTGGGGCACCTCCAAGACATCATCGGTGCCCAAAATAAAGGCAGGGATTTTCCAGGTATGGATGCGACTCACCACTCCGGGGTGGGTGCGCATGACGTCTTCCCACAAAATCAAACCTTCCACCCGGAGTCGGCTGAGCACCTCCACTTCGTCCAAGGACACGGCCAAAATCATATGGTAACCGCGGGCACGAAAGGCTCGATGCAAGTGCAAAGCCAAGTTCGAAAAGGTGGGATTGTTGACCTCGACCAAGGCGACCCCCACCAAGCGTGTCCGCCCTGAGGCCAAATGGGTGGCCGCGAGGTTTTTTTGGTAGCCTTCACTCTGCGCAATCTCCCGAATCCGTGTCTTCGTGGCCGCACTAATCGACGCACTATCGTTCAGCGCTTTGGACACCGTACTATAGCTGACGCCCGCTAGCTTAGCGAGGTCTTTAATCGTCACCACACTCATCCCTCCCGAACTGTTCCCCCCTTCATTAACCATACACCTGAAGGTCCCAAAAGGCTCTCATAAGGTTTCGCCCATATTTCATCCTCGCCGTCTCGCAACCCTCAGGTTCGAGCGGGTTCAAGGCGTCCGCATTGGCTTAAGCCTTCAACGCACCACCTGTTACCCCGCGCACGAAGTATTTCATGCCCGCGGAGACAATCAATACGATAGGGAGCATCGTCAAAATTTCTGCGGCAAACTCTGGACCGATCCCGTGTCCACTGACGCCAAAACTCTGCACGAACATCTCAAATCCCGCGGACACCGTGTACAGATGGTAGTTGGACAAGACAATGGTGGGCCAGAGATAATCCCCCCAAATCGATATGCAAAGCAACAAGGTACTCGTGACAAATACCGGAATAGACAAGGGGGTGACAATGCGCAGCAAAATCTGCGTCTCCGAACAGCCATCGATCCGTGCGCTCTGGTATAGTTCGTCCGGGATAGCTTCAAAAAATGTGCGGAACAAGAACACGTTCAACGGCTGACTGCCGGCCGCATAGGGCAGAATCAATCCAAACCAGCTATCGTACATGCCAAACTTGTTGATCTCCACGAAAAGAGGAATCAAAGTCAATGTCCAAGGGATCATCAGCAATCCAATATAAATATAAAACAACGCCTCTTTGCCCTTGAACTGAACTTTTGCGAAAACGTAAGCCGACGCAGCCGCCACCGGAAGCCCTAAGATGATGGCTCCGCCCGCCACCACGATCGTGTTGATTAAATACCGGTCGATCCCTTGCCAGGCAACGAGGTAGTTGCTAAGGTGCAAGCTCAGAACAAATCCAAAGGGATTGGTTGCGAATTGGGCACTGTTTTTAAAGGAATTACTCAGAACGAACAGAAGGGGAAAATAAGTAAGCACAACCAACAGAACCACCACAATCGTGGCCGCCCACTTGCCTTTGGTTAATCGCACAATGCGAATCCTCCTGTCTCGTCTCCGGCGATATGGATAGGGTCTGAGAGTATTATCCCTAGCAATCTGAGTAAACCACGCCTACCCATTGGGCTTCGATAGCCAACTCGCGCAAGGTTTGCTCTCAGACCCTTATCATCCTCTATTTATATTTAGCGAGGTTCACGTGATTGGCTTGGGCCCAAGCCGTTGCGGTCTGTTGTAACATCGCGTTCCACTCGCTGGCAAACTGAGCCCACGACAAGTTATTGCCGAGGTACGCCTGAAGGATGCGAATCGCCTGACTTTGAGAGCTCGCACTCAACTGGCCATCGAGCACCCCATCTATGGTTACTGGCGGCTTCTTTTTAGAAAATAGATTGGTGACTCCGGCAGCACTCTTGTACTCGGCGCCTTTAATCACTGGAATGAAGGAACCGCTCCCCGCGTCCGCCACCCATCTTCCCTCATTCTTCGGAGCGTAGAGGTACTGCAGATAATTGATGACTAACTTCTTGGTTGTTGGAGTCATGCTGGAGTTTGCCGCTGGCGTCGTCACCGACCACTCGCCGACGCCGTTGGGTCCTCCGACCACTCCGGTCAAATTGAGGTCCGAGGAGTAACGAGTCGTGGCGGTGGTAATGGTCGGAAAAGGAAACATTCCGAACTTCCCGCTGAAACCTAGCGCATCGAGGTCGGGAACATGCCAGGTACCGGACCATACCATCGCATACTTGTTCTGAGTAAACGGAATCAACTGAGAGAGCGGCGCGGCCGTTGCGGTGACGTTGGCACACGCGCTGTAACTCGAAGACCCGGCAGCCAGGTACGGCCGAAGTTGTCCAAGAAGTTTCCAGCCTTCCGCATAGGCGGGATTGTTCATTGAGATGACACCTCGCTCGATGCCGACCGCGGTATCCAGTCCATCAGCGACTTGCGAGTGGTTCACGTCAAACCGATTGATCTCAGCGTGGAGCAGTTCCGACATGAACTTTCGTTCAAACCAAGAGGGATTGCAGCCTCCCGTCGCGTCGGTGAACATGAACGGAGCAAAATGATCGGCTTTCAGTTTTTTCAAGTCCACAATAAACTGTTGCCAGGTGCGGGGCGTAGATGTAATCCCAGCTTTCTTGAAGTCCGCCTTGTTATAGACGATTTCCGTGGCCAAATCAGACCCAAGCAACACGTCAGCCTTCCCATTGGTCACCATGTATGCGGTCGCAATCGGCTCCCACAAATCAAGCCATTTTTTGTTGCCGGCCACGTAAGGATTTGGCTTTTGCAAATACGGCATGAGGTTCATCAAGATGCCTTGCGGGATGGCGCCGGATGACGTCGCTCCGTATTGCTCCCAGACCAGATCAGGCGCACGATGAGCAGACGCCTCAGTGACTAAGGCGGCGTTGCTGTCCGTGGTCGTGGTGTAAGGATTGGGCAAAAATTTGACCGTCACTCCCGGGTGAAGCTTTTCCCACTGCCGGGTCTCTTGGACCAGCACCTTATTTTGCTTCGAACTCGCTGTTCCGGTGTTTGCCTGCAACTGCACGGTCAAGGTCTCCGACGGATGCGTCGCAGACGGTCGCGGTGCACCTCCAAAGCCAACCAATCCGCCAAGCAAGGCAACGCTTGCAATCGATATCATGCCTTTCAATGGACGCTTCTTCACGAACCTTACCTCCCTAGTTCGAATAGAAAATCGCTGTATTTCGCCTTAAGTGCGCGGTTTCAAAAATCGCAGGGTGATTACCGAGACCAATACCATAAACACGAATAACAGAGTTCCAATGGCCATTCCATAGCCGAGTTGACTATCGGTAAATGCTTCTTGGTACATTTGCAGACCCGGTACTATCGTGGCATTAGCTGGCCCCCCTCCGGTGAGGAGCAAAATCGGGACAAAGTTCTGTACCATGGTGATGCCTGCGATAATGACAACGAATCGCAGTTGGGGAATGCTCAGAGGAAGGTCAATGCTCCACAACCGAGAAAGCCCAACGACTCCGTCGACCGAAGACGCGTCGAAGATTTCTTGAGAGATCCCCTGTAAACCCGCCAAAAACACCAAGTACCCCAACGACGACACCCAAGGGAATCCAATCAGCAGAATCGAAAACAAGGCCGTATGAGTGCTCCCGAGCCACTGCACTGGGCTCACCCGAAACAAGCCAAGAACCGCATCTACCAAGCCATCATCCGGATTTAGCAGATATGCCCATATGCTAATCATGATCACCTGAGGAATCACCATAGGAATCACAAACAAGTACTTGGCGCGATTCTGACCTTTCAGTGACGGCAGCGCTAAAGTCAATTCTGCGGCCAGGAACGGAAATACAATGGAAATAATAGTTCCGCCGACCACAAACAGCACAAGATTGCGCACTTCCGGCCAAAAAACGGGCTGTTGAAAGTAGCTAACGAAGTTCTGAAATCCTACGAATTGGGGCGGATTGAACCCATCCCAGGACGTTAGCGATCCCAGGAGACTTCGCACTGCGGGGTAGTAGTTAAACAAAACCACCAACACAATGCTGGGAATGATCATCAACACGCCTAGCTTTGGTCCCAGTCGAGCGTGCTTTTTATGCTTTCCCGAAGCCAACGGATGGTGTTCTGCCCATTCTCCTGAAACCTTCGCCATTGAAAAACCTCTCCATCTATTCTGTTGGGCGAGCCATCACCAAGAAGAATGCTCCCTCTTAAGTACAACGTTATACTACCATTGATAACGGGATAATTGTCAATAATTACGAACATTATTTTCCCAATATAATCACTGATTAACTGAGGTAATCTGCTAATTTTCATGAGGAAAACGTTAGCGTTTGACTTCTTTAAGGAGGCATTCATCTTGCGCTCCGTGGGATACGGAATCACGTCGGCGTAATCTCACGGATTTTTCCGGAATAATCGGACCCAACCCTGCCGTCGAAACCGTGATGACCTTCCTGCTCTGACAGATTACGTTTTGAAAACGTCCGCCATGGGTGCCATGGGTCAACTTGTTTGGCCGTAACCGCCTTAATTGAACTGAACGTTTACAACTCGTTCCCCTTCAGCACTGTGGATTTACGGTGAGTCGAGAAATTCTGATCCCTGGTCGTCCAGAAAAATGAAAAGATCTTACGTTCCGATCCCCTCCTCCTTTAAAGGTCGTTGGGACAACATAGACCAAACTAAAATTGCGGTCCTGGCCATAGCGTAAGAGCCTACTGTCATTACACTTGGTCCTAAAAACCCGAGCTAATGCAAGGAGGTGGCGAGCGGTGTTCTCATTCCGCGCTCCAACGATTTACCCCCAGGACTGCTCGTGGCTAAATCAACTCCTTGGACGCTGCCAAGGACATTTTCGTGTTGGTTTAGCATCCTGGGTCCGGAGCGGAGCGCATTAAACCAGCGCGCCAATGTTCCTTAAGAGCCCCCTGAAACCGCGCATTCAAGAGTTTATCGCCTACGATAACGAGCACCTGGCGCGCGCCTTTAACTGACGGTATCGCAGAAAGTTACTTCCAAAATAATACCGCGGGCAAAGTGATTAGGCAGCAACGCCACAGTACTAGGACCAAGCGATATAATAACTCCCTCGCTCCACCATCCCTAAGACGTCCATGTTCTGTGAAGGTTTCTGCAATTGGAATCGAGCGAGTCGGGACAGATAGACCCGCCCAAGAGATGGTTTATTCCCGACATCCCTTCGTTAAGACTGATATAAGTCGGTCACCGACAGGGTCGAATTTGACGGTTTGATGCCAAGGCTGTAGGCGTCTTAACACCTTACTGCATAATGGTTTTCCGCCACGATGGCGTTCTTCCAAAAAACGCAAACTATGACCCGTGCGTATTATGGTTGAATTTATCTCTTACAGGGGATTATGCACTCTTTCATGGATCCCTTGCGGCAAAACCACACCGCGAACGGTCATGGCCGACGGTGGACGGGTTTCTGGGACTCGGATTGTAGTTGACCTTCGACGGATTCTCGACGATCCCTCATTTTGATTGGGATAACAGGCAATCGTGCTCCCCTTCGTGCCGCGGGAGCTGACGCCAGGTCAGCCACTTTAGCTAAAATACAATGACCAGGCGCCCGCGCACCCCTCCGGCTTCTAACCTCTTGTGGGCTTCGAACGCCTGTTCTGGCGCTAACGTCGCTGCCACCCGAAGACTAAGCGCTCCCGACTCGACCATCTTCGTTAACTCCTCTAAAGCCCTACGGTTATGCGCATAATCGGCCACCGAGACTTGGTGGATTACAATGCCACGCTCAGTCACTCCATTGAAATGTCGGAGTGCCGCAATTTGACCGCCATCGCGCACCGCTGGCAACACCGCCATCCCTTGAACAGCGGCGTCAATCAGCGCATCCACACCTCTGGGCATCTCGCGAAGAATCGCCTCAGCTACGGTTTCTCCACGCGACACCACCGCATCAGCGCCCAATTCTCGGAGCAATTGGGCATCTTTTGGCGCTCCGTCGGCAATAACTCGGTACCCTGCTGCCTTGGCCCATTGAATGGCATATCCGCCTACCGCTCCGGCGGAACCGGTAACCGCCACAGTTGCACCTTTGGGTAGCCCTAACAAATCAAACGCGCGATGCACAGTAAGACCGTTCATGGGCAAAGTCGACGCCTCCACCAAACTCGAACCTCGAGGGATCGTGGCGACGGCATCCTGGGACACGAGAACCACTTCAGCTTGGGCTCCACCCTCAGGTCGAGTCGGCAGCACCATGGCCATCACTTCGTCCCCAATCTGCCAATCCGAGACCCCCGGTCCCACCGCTCGCACCACCCCGGCTAAATCCATTCCCGGGATGTAGGGCGGCTGACGCAGTTGCTGCCACACGCCCACCCGCAGTCCCAGATCGGTCGGATTCACCGTCGCCGCATGTACTCGAATCGCGACCTGTCCCGGTCCGGGAATGGGTTCGGGAAGGTCCACCACTGCCAACACTTCGGGTCCACCGACCCGTGGAATCATCACAGTTTTCATATTCTAACGGTACCATCGGATCGGCGCCAAATCAAATATTTCAGGGCGGCCGTAAACTGACCACAGAAATGAAGCAGACGCAACCGAAAACCCACGCTCGGCTGCGCCCATAGAGTGCGCTTGTGGAGCCTTTAGAGGCGAGTTACTGCTCCATTTGCTTAGCCAAAAACCCCGCCGCCGTCTCCGCCAGCTTAACCTCCATCTCATTCATCTTGGCTTCAGGTTCTCGGCTGCATATGATGATAGCCCCGATTGGATCGCCTTCCGAGATAATGGGAGCGATGACTTCCGTGACAAACTTGTCTTCATCTTCATCCCCAATGATACTTCCTCTGGGGCGATGATCGCCTTTGCTAAAAAATAAGGTCTTGCGGTCTTCCATCGATTTTTCGATCAAAGCACCAATGGCCTTGTTCAAAAACTCTTTCTTAGGTGCACCAGCGACGGCTATGACGGTGTCGCGGTCCGCGATCAGCGCAATATGCCCCACCGCCTCGTAGAGCGAATCGGCATATTCCTTGGCGAAGTCGCCCAGTTCACCGATCGGCGAATATTTTTTGAGGATGACTTCGCCATCGCGGTCGACGAAGATTTCCAGCGGGTCGCCCTCCCGAATCCTCAATGTTCGCCGGATTTCCTTGGGAATGACCACCCTGCCCAAATCGTCGATCCGGCGCACGATCCCGGTTGCTTTCACTTCAGACCCTCCCTTCGCCTGGCGCCTCTTGCAGTAGTATATCGGTGCCCCAGGCGGTTTATGCATTTCTTCCAGTTCTGCCGGAAGGTAGAAGATCGCTCGTCATGGCTTGAGAATCTTCACCTTAGCCGCCCGCTGAATCTTTTTGGCCCAGGCGTCAAATCTCGACGCCTTCTCCGATGTCGTCAGCTCAACGGCAATGATTGGTTGGACTTGGGACAAGACTGCTTCCGACCCCGGTTTCACCGCTTGCACTTCAATGATATGGTAGCCAAGTCTGGTATGCGCTATACCATATTGCCCGCGCTTGAGGGTATCCATCGTGCGATAAAAATTAGGTAGCAACCCGGAAGCTTGGCCTCGCTCAATAAATCCGAGAGACCCGCCGGCCTGTGCGGAACTCGCATCCAAAGAGTAGCGGGCGGCCAAGGCGGAAAAACTGGCACCTCGATGGATTTGATCCAGTAACGCCACTGCTTGACGGCGGGTCTTCACCAGGATATGGCGAACCTCTACCGTAGTCGGCGTCGTAAATTGGCCGGGATGGTCCCCGTAATATTGAGCAATAGCGCGCTGAGAAACTTTAGGCACCGACTTCGTGACCCACAAAAATACGTCCTTAAGAATCATTTGGTTGGCAACATACTCTCTGAAAGCGGTCGCACTGAGATTCGCGTTTTTGAGTACTAGGCTTAGGTGCCCATGGTAGCGTGGACGCAGCGTGCGCTCAATATAGGCCGATGCCTGCCTGGTTCCCTGTTGCCGGGTAAGCAGACGATGGTCTAACGCATAGTCGACCACGACTTGTTGTTGCACCAGGCTTTGTACTTCAGACCGTTGGGCGCTAGTTTGGGCAGAGAGCGTGGTTCCCGTCACCACCTTGGTTGCCATCAAGGCAGTGCGCCACATGGTCTCTGTAATGGGCTGACCGTTGACTAGAGCTAAAGTTTGAGAAGAGGCATCTCGGCTACCGCAACCCGAAAGCGTCACCGCCACCACCAGTAGGGCTAGACTAGCCACTCTTCTCCTCAATCTCACTCGGAATTGCCCCTTTTAAGATAGTCAAAACATCGACGGCAGTCGCCATGGTTTCCTCCACCGACCCCGCCTGTCCCATCTTGGTTTCTAGTCTAATTGCCAGTTCAGGCACCTTTCCTACCGTAGGCAAGATTCGCCCCGAATATCGCCGAGCCAACGCCGCTAAGGCCTCTCCGGTGATCGGGGACTCCGGGACACTGCGCATCACCAAGCGACTCTGCTCTCGGCCTACATAAGAAATACCCAAGCTCGACGCCAAAACCCGAATTCTGGCGGTTTCCATCAACCGCACCACCGGTTCGGGCCAGGTGCCAAAGCGATCCACCAATTCCTCGCCCAACTCTTCCACCATTTCCAGCGACTGAGCAGCGACCATACGCTTGTATACCGAGATCTTTTGGCGCGAATCCGAAATATATGCATCGGGCAAGTACGCATCAGCACCACAGTCGATTTGCGGTTCCACCCTCACCGTTTGCAGTTCGCCCTTCAGTTCCCGTATGGCCGACGCCAGAAGTTGAGTATACAAGTCAAACCCTATCGCATCCACATAGCCATGCTGTTCTGCCCCCAGTAGACTACCCCCACCGCGAATTTCCAAGTCCCGGAGCGCAATCTGATAGCCCGCGCCCAATTCGGTGAACTCGCGAATGGCCTCAAGCCGCTTCTCCGCTTCCAAAGTCAATGACTTATCCCGGTGAAACGTAAAGTACGCGTAAGCCAGCCGTGTGGAACGACCCACGCGGCCACGCAATTGATAGAGTTGAGCAAGGCCCAGCTGGTCCGCGTCTTCGACCACCAACGTATTGGCATTGGGGATATCCAGTCCCGACTCGATAATATTGGTAGCTAGCAATATGTCGTATTCTTGGTCGATGAACCTGGCCATCGTATCCTCGATCCGATTCGCGTCCATTTGGCCGTGCACCACCGCCACCCTGAGATCAGGAAACATCTCAATCAACCGAGCCGCCGAAGCGTCCATCGCCCGGATCCGGTTTTGCACATAAAAGACTTGTCCACCACGGTCAATCTCGCGTCGGATCGCTTCGCGAACCAAATCTTGGTCGAATTCTGCGACTAAGGTTTCAACGGGCAGGCGATCTTGGGGCGGCGTCTCGATCAGACTCATATCGCGAATTCCAATCATCGCCATATGCAGCGTTCTCGGGATGGGCGTCGCCGACAAGGTCAAGACGTCCACGTGCTCCTTCATGGCTTTGATCCGTTCTTTATGGGCAACACCGAAGCGATGTTCTTCGTCCACCACTAACAGACCGAGATCCTGAAACTTCACATCCTGACTCAGCAACCGATGCGTCCCTACGAGGAGATCCACTTGACCCTTGGCCAGGCGGCTCAAGATTTCTTTTTGTTGACCTTGGCTACGAAATCGGCTGATGACTTCGACACTCACCGGATAGCCCGCCATGCGCGTCTTGGCGGTGGCGTAATGTTGTTCCGCCAAGAGGGTCGTCGGCACTAGGACTGCAACTTGCTTGCCAGCCATAATCGCCTTAAAGGCAGCGCGCAGGGCCACTTCGGTCTTCCCGTAGCCCACGTCACCACACAGCAGCCGATCCATGGGACGACTCTTCTCCATGTCCCGTTTAATTTCCGCAATGGCGGTGAGTTGGTCCCGGGTCTCTTCGTATGGAAAGGCGGCCTCAAAATCGGCCTGCCAAGGCGTATCGGCTGGAAACGCAAATCCGGGCCGCGATTCTCGGATGGCATAGAGGCGCACCAATTCATCGGCCATGTCGCGAACGGACCTACGCACCCGCTCTTTAGCTTTAGACCACTCGCCGCTGCCCATTCGCGACAGCTTAGGTTCTCGCCCTTCTACGCCGACATATTTTTGTAGTAAGTTCAGTTGGTCAACCGGCACATACAGCATGTCCTCGGCGGCGTATTCCACCTTGAGATAATCTTTGTGCTGATCCTGAATGATCAGGGTTTCAATTCCAAGATATCGGCCGATACCATGGCTGATATGCACCACCAGTTCGCCCGGAGACAGTTCCTTGAGGTTCACTCCACCTTGGGTATAGCGTTTACGGGGCACACTCGGTCGGATCTCGCGCCCAGACAACTCCGATTCGCCGAACACGACCAGTGCGAGCTCGGGCAAGACAAACCCTTGGTTGAGTTGACCGCGAACGATGCCCACTCCCCCAGGGGAAGGCATGCCCGTGCCGACCACGATGTCTGCTTCGAGACAACGGTCGGTCATCAGCCGCTCGGCTTCGCTGTCTCGGACCACCATCACCACTCGCTGCCGAGATTTTTTGAGATGGTTGAGTTCACTTTGCAACAGATCGTCCTGACCGTGAATTTTCGGTGCCGGTCTTCCCACCAAAGCCAGTGAGCGATCCCCCCGACGACTGTGTCCGTGCGCCATCAAATCCAAGCTGACCTCAGCTAACGCGTGGGCTTTGAGTTCCTGGTAGACCACACCCTCGTCATAGCTTATTTCCGTTTCCGTTAAAATCAGTTCTCCGCGCTCGGTCCAGGACCGAAAACTTTCCTGTTCTTCGAGATCCCTGCCACGAAACGCTTCGGCCACTCGAGGCGAATCGATATAAGCCACCAATGGCGGACGACCAAAAAATGCAGTCAAAGGCTGTAAGCGGTAAAAGGCACTCTGAAAGCGATCCAACCCCGGAAGCGTCCGCTTTTCGGCCAGAGCGCTCAATACTTCTTCATAGCGCGCTTCTGCCTTGATGGCGCGTTCAGGTTGGCCCATAGCCCGGAGGTTGCGCACCAACTCTTTGGCCTCGGCGCTAATTCTGGAAATCCCTCGCGCTCGAGCGCTGTCATCGAGCAACAATTCACGAGCCGGTCCAATCCCCACTCTTTGACGGCTCTCAATACTTCTTTGATTTTCAATACTAAACGTCCGCACCGAGTCGATTTCATCGTCGAACCATTCCAAACGAATCGGATCCTGCCCGGGAGAAAATACGTCCATCACCCCGCCGCGCCAAGCGAATTGTCCAGGCAGGCTCACCTCCGTCTCACGTTCGTAACCTATCGACACCAAACGTTCTGCCAAGGCCCCTGGTGCCAACACGCGACCTGGCTCCACCGTAATCGAGAGCTCCCGGGGCAGCGGAGCCATGCGTTGGCGCACCGCTTCGGCCGGGGCCACGACAACCCCACCGGCTTCTTGTTGTAACCCGGTTAGAGCTTCCAAGCGCATAAACTCCCAATCGCGGCTGGCCGCAGCGACCGTCCCCACGATGTGAGCTCGAGGGGGCAGCGCCATAATCTTTCTACTAGGCAAATATTGGCGGATTTCAGACGCTATGCGCTCCACTTCGCGCATTCCGCTGACCACCAGCAATAGCGGAATCGGATGGCCAAGCGCTTGTTCCGCATGGCTAATGAGCGATGCGGCAAAAAAGCTGGGAGACGACCCGGACAACCCCAGAACTTCCACAGATCGTCCGCGAATCACCTCATTGATGGTGTCCTGAAACGGCTGGTACCCTTCCCAACTGGGAACTAGCGAGGATAAATCGGGCAAGATGTCCCCCTTCTGCCACTAACGACGCTTACGATTGTATCTACCGACCGACCCTCGGCCATCGGCAACCGACGGTATTAATTGTACCAAATTGGTGGTTCGTCGTATCCCGCGGCGAGGCAACGATCACAAACCGATCGGATCACCACCACCTGATCGTCCCAATCCGGCCGAAGCCAGTCGTCGAGATCTTCGCTCTCGATGCCAAAAGCACGAAGATCAATCCCAGATGTGCCTCGATGGCCTAATATCTCCCCCATGAAAACTCCGCACCGTCGACATACGAATCGGATCATAACCCTTGCCCCCTGCCAGCTTCTTTCTGGCAGTATTCCCCCGAACGTTTTAAAAAAGGAACAGACAAGGCAATCGGGTCGGCATTTTCTTTAGTCTATACCCATCTTACGGTCATCGTCATTTTCGTCAACCACGTTCTTCTGCGCTCATCGCCAGGCCCAAAGTTTCCCATTTCCGAGGATCCCGGGTTTTATGAAGAAAGTGTGCCGCTAAATGATCTTGTTTACGGTGTACCGCAGACTGCTCCGCGAATGATTACGATGTGCGTCGGCTAAACAAAGCGGCCGGTATCTCACGGATAGTCCGCCTTTCCCTGGTATGTCAGACCCAAAGGGCCCCCAATACCGAAGAGATTGTACTTTTTTTAGTAAATCGCTACTCCTCGTATCCCGCTTTCAATGCGATCTGACCCACTTGATTCGTGACTTTGGCGAACCGGTTCGACACGGGTTCAGGCTAAAGTTCCTGTGGCCCACTTTAGGTTTGGAAACGCTTCCAAGCCGTCCACTCAATTTTCCGAAATTATGGCCCGCCATCCCGCGCCCAATCCCTGGGCTAACAACCTAATGCAACACTCCTGCACGCCCTCTTGCCCGAGGACCCGAAATGCCTTATCTCCTACTCCTATCAAAAAATCGTCCAAGATCTTTATCAGATAGGGTGATTGCCGCCACCCTCCGACATTCCAGCCATACCGTTTCCAGATCAGCCCATTCGCTATGACCCCGGCCACAAGCGATCCGTTGCGTCTAGGGTCACAGGAACACGGGAACCACGGTGTTGGCGCTCACTGGTGTGGCCATCACGTTGACTAACTTTCGTGCCATCAGACACACCACCGATGCCCAGACATCCAGCCGAGATCAGCCCTAGGGTCTGGGAACGGAGACCCCCAGTAGTGTGCCATCACCCAGTGTCATCGGAAGTCCCCAGTGCCCACCCATCCTGACCATTCGGGCGAAGTCGGACCCCTGAGGACTCTAATCCGCTGCTCAGGCCTATCGGGCCGAGAGGACGACAGTGATCGTTTGGACTGACGGGGCGTCAGACAACGCGCGTCAGGGTAAGGTCAGGTCCGTTGAGCACAAGCGTTACGTACGCACCTGAACGATTCTAGGCTTCCAAATCTACGCACCCACTCCATCCATGGACCCTCGCGTCGCAACAGCCTCTTGCGAACCGTTGCAAAAAAATATGGGCAAGGCGCCTTCGGTCTGAGAAGTACCAATCCCGATACCATTCGGAAACACCAGAGACTGCATGAAGGCGATTGATGACGGAGACCGACGCCTTGGTTCCCCTTCTCCGATGATACCCGCTGTCGATTTCGCATGGCCATCGTTGCGCCAATTTTCGCGCCTTTGCTGGGCCATGAATCCGATTCCCATCGATCTGCATATCCAATCCCTTGAGAATATTGCCGCAGTGTTGTAGTGCGGACGGTGGGACGATCACGTGGCGCTATTTCCACACTTCCCCAAGCATGCTATTCGCATCGTCCGCACTGCGTGGTGCGTGAAAGCCTCCACGAGAGTATTTTGGGACCGATGGTCTGGGCCAATGGAAAGCCTGTCGATTCGTTGTGCGAAGCTTCATCCCAATACCCACTCTAAACTGCAGTAGACTGAGCGCGCTCGCTTTTTCCCGGATATGTATTGGTCGGCGCAGACCGCCCGCGATCCCACACGGTTATCGTCCATCCCGTAATTTGAATTTCATGACCGCCACCGCCAAACCGGTTGACCCTATTGCTGGTAAACTCCTGAAGTTTATCGGCTCACGCGCAATGCATCTATACCAGGTCCACTGTATTTTTGGAGGGTGCCCGCGACTTCACCCTAAGAGGTTGCAAGGAACTCGAAACACCTCGATGCCGTTTGCGGCCGAACGCTCAAAAGCCAGAGGCATCATCATCCCGCCGTATCATCCCCGTCGGGTACCAGTTCCCGCAATTCAGGCACAATTCTCGCCTGGCCATATCGCCCCTCTAGTACCGCAACGAGGTTGGCGACGGCAAGGCTCTCCATGGCGTCGCGCGTCACTTGAGTCGCCGAGCCGATATGGGGTAGTGCCACTACGTTAGGAAGCTTCAATAACGGATTTTTTACTGGCGTGGGCTCGGTCACAAAGACATCCAGACCCGCCGCTCGAATCTGACCACTCTCCAACGCACGGAAAAGCGCATCCTCTTCGACCGTCTTGCCACGCGAGATATTGATGAAAATCGCTGACGGCTTCATTTTTGCAAATGCGGCTGCATTCATCAATCCCATGGTTTGGGGCGTAAGCGGACAAAGCAGCACAACAAAGTCGGATTGCTGCAGCAATTCGTCAAAGTCTAGATAGGTCGCGGGCACTGATTGTTCAATCTCGGGATGCCGTCTTCGACTGTGATAAAGGACGTTCATATCAAAGCCAAAATGGGCGCGCTTGGCCACCACCTGACCGATCCTGCCCATGCCAATAATGCCGAGCGTGCGATGATGAACATCGACCCCGAACAGTTCCGTCCCCGATTTCGCCCATCGCCCGGTCCGCACCCATCCATCCAATTCGACGATTCGTCGTGCGCAAGCCAGCATCAGCGCCATCGCCAAATCTGCCACGGTATCGTCCAAAACCCCCGGGGTGTGGGTTCCGACGACCCGGTGGCGACGCATGGCATCGATGTCGAAATGATCGTATCCGACGGAAGGAGTGCTCACCACGCGCAAGTGTTTAGCCTGCCGCAGCAAGGCTTCGTCCACTCGCGCACCGTGGGTTAGCAGGGCGTCGGCATCGGCTAAGGCATCCATGAGCCATGCCGCTGTGGGAGATCCTTCCTCCTGCCAACCTAGATAGGTTCCTGATTTACGCAGTTCCTGTTCTGACTCCGGCAACAGCGGTTTCGTTGAGACTATCTGAAAGATCGATGTTCTCCTTTGCAAAATACGTGTCCACCTTCCTATCCGCGGCTCCTTTGGTATCCAAAGTCCGTATCCAGACGGCACAAACTCCAGATCCTCCAATTCGACACCCTCCGGCGACTATCACCGAACGGCTTTTTAGGAGACCAACATCGGCACTTTTTTCGAATATTCCAATCAGATTGGCGGTGCGGCTACATCAATCCACTTCCCAGCGCGCTGCCGTGACCCCAGCGGTTTAACCATAATCGGTTATTTTGATCTTAACAAACTGCAGTTCGACTGCCCTTGGGTCAAAATTCACGGGCTGCGACCAAAGCCTGGTTCGGCTCCATCCCTTGGAAGATAAGGGGCCCAAGCCGCAGGCCGTGCTTGAGACAACGAAATTTTCAACCCGCGGCCGACCTATCCTCGGCATTAAGGATATGATACTGCGCCGATCAGGGTTGAGTGCCATAGTCTTCTTTATCAAGGCGTACGTTTCAATTTTATAGTGCCGAATATATAGCCAAAACACCTCGGTGACACCCACGGTCTGGGTCACTTGGAACAGGAAGCTTCGAGGGCGACCCCGCTCCCCACCTCAGCCCCATCGGGGTTAGGTAGCGGGAGAGTTCATTTAACCGGCACTCCTACTGCCCTCGACAGTAACTTAAGAGCCTGTCTGCCATTGGTTGCGACCGACGAGGAATGAATTCCACTAGACAGCCGAGCTCGTTCCAAGCTATGACACAAAGGGCCATATTCGGTAAAGGGTACCCCTAGGAAATTTCGAGAGGTCGGGCTCCGTTATGGATAGTGCAGTTCGCCCATAGCCCTCGGCTTCGGTTCTATGACGACGTGCCAGGTTCACCGCATGTATACCCTCATTCAGCCCGCAGCGTCCTGGGTAGGCAAGCCGGCGGGTTCCATGCCGCGACCAATCCGTGTATCCCTGCGGCGTCGGCTAGGCGTAGAATACAAACAGTCTCTTCGGATGAGGGCAGATGACCTCATCCCCGGAAGCCAGAAGGAGGAAATAGCTTGCAGTATCGGACGTTACCCGGCACGGATCTTACCGTCTCCGCGATTGCTCTGGGCACCGGAAACCTCGGAAGCGCTTTGGACTCAGTAGCCTCGTTTCACCTGTTAGATCTTTTTGTCGATCATGGCGGGACCTTTCTCGATAGCGCTCGGGTCTATGCCGCCTGGATTCCCGGAGGCATGGGAATCAGTGAACGCACCATCGGCCAGTGGCTTCGACTTCGCAAACACGCCTCGTCCATGGTCATCGGAACCAAAGGCGGACATCCAGATCTGAACACCATGAATGTACCTCGCTTAGACCGTGCTCACATCATTTCAGACTGTGAGAACAGTCTCCGCGATCTGGAGTGTGACGCCATTGGTTTGTATTGGCTTCACCGCGACGATGAAACGCGACCTGTGGACGACATCCTCGAAACCCTCGAAAGCTTGGTGACTGCTGGCAGAATCCGCGCCTATGGCTGTTCGAACTGGACTCCGATCCGTATGCAAGCAGCACGCGAAGCAGCGCAGATGCATCATTACCAGGGATTCGTAGCGAACCAGCCGATGTGGAGTTTGGCTACGATCAACCCAGAAGCCATCGTTGATCCGACTATGAAATGGATGGACGCCGCGATGCGGACATTTCATCGCTCAACTACAATGACTGTCGTACCCTATACCGCCCAAGCCCACGGATTTTTTACCAAAGCCGCCGCCGGCATAGCTACGCTTCCGGAGGGCCTAAGGCGCGCTTACGACAACCCATCCAACCTACAGCAACTTGGCCGACTCCAACATTGGGCCGCACAACTTCAACAATCCGTCGGTGCCCTGGCCCTAGCCTACTTGATATCCCAACCGGATTTTATCACCATCCCGGTGATTGGAGCGAACCATCCCTGGCAACTGGAAGAAAGCCTGAGTGCGGCCGACCTTACGCTTTCCGCAGAAATTTTCCAAGACTTAGATAGGCCGTTTGAGTCAAAAGCCTCCGCGGACAATCCAAACGATCGCGTGAGTGGCTAAAACTTAGAGGCAAAGATCCAGCTGTCGAGATACTTTTTGGATCGACCTGGGCACCCCAAGCCCAAACGGACGGATGAGCGGATGCTCATAGATTCCGGGACGCTCCATGAGAACACCTGGGCAACCTCTATGCGATGCCGCTTTGGGCCGCAGGATGGGGAATTGGTAATCGAGGCGAGGAAGTCAACTGAAAGCGGCAGATATCCTGCCGGTAGATCAAAACTTCCTTCTTAACGGGCCAGTCTGATGCACGAACCTGGTTCGCCATCGGGGTTAGATCCAGCCAGCGGGTTGCCCCCACACCATACCGTCTGAACCGCAGACAGAATCCATTGTTGCGTTAGATTCCACCTAGAACTGGGTTCCGAGCGAGTCCACCGTCCGCGTATGCGCCTCCATCATCGAACCTTTTCCGGTCAGATGCTTGCCGCCGGCTCCCCGGGAGATGATGAGGATCCCGGGGAGCTTTGGCCGGCCCATTTTGCCGCAGCTCCCCCAAGATGGCCGAGCATGGCGCCTCCTTAAAATCGCATGACCGTGGGCGGGCCCCGTTTCTGTCCTTCCGCTTGAAGGCCGGACAGCCCCTTATAAAGGCTTCTCCCCGGCTTCCGCGAGGCGCCGCAGCGCCTCTTGATACGTGTCCTCAGCCAACGGGCCACGCTCGGCCGCCACCAGATTCTCTGCCAGATGCTCGGGTGCCTTGGTGCCAGCGATGATGGTGTCCACGGACCCATGGCTCAAAGTCATCCGCAGCACAAAGGCGGTTCGCGATTCTTCCGGCTCCAAAAGGTCGTCTAGGCGTGCTGCCTCCCAAATTTTCCAGCGCTGCTCATCACCAAGACCGACCCCGGGCTCGCCGCGCCCTACTCCACCACGCACGATCACCCCTGCGCCACTGTCGGCGACTAGATCGAGGGCATTCTCATGCGCTCGTTCCAACCCCGAATACGGGATCTGAAAGGTATCAAATACACCCCAGTGGGCGAATTCGGTCAAATGAGGAAACGTGGTCGAAATTCCGATCCATCGGGTCTTGCCCGCTCGCTGAATCTCCTGTAGCACTTCTACCAGACTCCCACTCTGCACGTCCTCAACCGATGGGTTGTGCAATTGAAGGATGTCGACATAGTCCGTCTTCATCCGCTTGAGACTCTCGTCAATGTTGCGCAGGAGATTCTCCCGAGTCCAGGTGTGCGGCGTATCGTCGTGGTCCCCTCGATCCACCAAGGTACAGCCGCATTTGGTGGCAATATAAAATTCACTGCGACGGTGGCTGATGTACTGACCGATATAGGCTTCACTAAGACCGTAATCATAGGCCGTGTCGATGAAGTTGATGCCACTATCTAAGACTGCATTTAAGATCCGATCGGCTTCATGATCGGTAACCGACCGGCCATTCCAAATCCTGGGACCGCGAATCTCCATGGCCCCAAAGCCCAGTCGGGTCACTTCGAGTCCCGTTCGACCCAATGTTGCTCTCTGCATAACCTATCCTCCCGGCACGCATGCCTTTGAGACATTTATCCCTTGCGAGCATACTGCGGAGTCCCCTTACTGACAAGCTCCGCTGTCAGCTCATCCTCGATACCCGGTCGTAAAGATCTTCAATCTACGCAGTCCTGAAATTGGTAAATTATTCGTGAACAGCATCCCCCCAATGGAGTATCGTACGCTCATCGGTTGGCTCCTAGGAGGAATCTTCCAGGTTGATAAATCGCGACGATCCATCTTCGGCGAAGGCGAATCGGCGCCGTAAGACCCCAGGCCGATCGTGGGAGCCCTGATGACGGATCTTCCAGTTCTTTACGACCGGTATATAGGCGCTATCCAATCGTCTGTTCTGGGAGAGGATCTCTCTGCCCGGTCCCCAGCCTATTTCCAGATCCCATCCGTGGACGGTGGCCCCCGAAGCAAGTCCAAACCTAACCGTGGACCGCCGTGACGAAGCACGCCATACAACCGCGTTTACGCCACGGCACTGAAGGTTTGTGTGCACTTCCGCAAGCGTTCAGTACCGTGGTTACATGAATTGTTCCCAGCAAAACGCGTTCAGTCCAATTGCACTTTCACTCGAGTCCATTGGTTGCGTCTTTCAATTGTGACGGAATCGGCTTTGAACAATCGCATTCGCCGCCAAATAATGGGGTCGAAGAGCGGTATCCAGAAGGGCGTGAAGAAGGCCCGAACGAAGACCTGCGGGATCAAGCCTTGGTCATCGCTGGGAAATGGCTCACCCTGGGCGAGTCCGTCGAAAAAGTGTCCGAGTGAACCGGGTTGTCCTTAGGAGATCTGCAGAAGCTCCAGGAGAGCCAGGCCCGGGGCTGAGGCTTTGAGCGGCGGGCTGAGGGCTATTATTCTTTCGGACGCGTGTCGGCTCTCCTCATCCCGTAAAGCCTCGCTGTCACTACTTATCACGTACCGGCGGTGCGACTCCAAGGGATTGTCATAATTTCCGCCCGACCGTCTAAAGTACGATCCAATAGACCCCACATCATGGGTCAATGGGCCCCTGTGCACGCAGGATCATTCGTTCATACTTAAAGTGAAATCGTTCGCAATCCATCCCATGAAGGATTGTCCTTAGGGGTTCGGGACACTTGTCCATAATGGCAGCCCAAGCGATTCGGAGAGAAAAGAGATTCTCGGCGACAGCAACAGGACTGAATGCCGTGACCGTGGACAAAGTAGTGGAGGCTCGAAGAACTTCGTGTCCTGGGCCGATTTTTACAGCCAGGAAAGGACTTGTCGATGTAATCGTCGGCACCGTGATGATGGGTTTGGCTACCGACTCAGGAACGCAACGCGACTTTCCCACCCAATCCAAGAACCACCTGACTAAATAAATGAAACGGGGACGTGTTTAAGCGCTTTAGAAATGAGGCGATTAAACCGGTCTGTACCGAGAGATTGAAAAATTCGGCGCTATGCCCATTTCAATTCTCTGCTTTGGAGCCGCTGGAAAAGCGGAAAACAGGAGGTTTGTGATGAAGGCACTCGTCTATAAGGGTCCGGGGAAGAAAAGTTGGGAAGAAGTCCCGGATCCGATAATCCAACAATCGACGGACGTGATCGTGAAGATGGTCGCTACCACCATTTGCGGTACCGATCTACACATTCTCAAAGGCGATGTTCCCGAGGTTGAGGTCGGCCGGATTCTCGGCCACGAGGGCATCGGTGTAATCACCGAGATTGGACCGGGGATTACGCAATTGGCGCTGGGAGACCGCGTCATTCTCTCGTGTGTGAGTTCCTGTGGACGCTGCTCTAACTGTCGTCAGGGTCTCTTTAGCCACTGCCTTGATCCCGAAGGACTTGCGGGTATTGGGTGGATCTTCGGCTATATGATTGACGGAACCCAAGCCGAGTTCGTGCGGGTTCCCTTTGCCGAGAACTCGGTCTACAAAGTTCCCGAGGGAATGACGGACGCCGAAGGTATATTGCTCTCCGATATTCTGCCGACTGGATTTGAGATCGGCGTACAGTACGGCCACGTCAAGCCGGGTGATGTCGTAGCGGTGGTTGGAGCGGGTCCCGTCGGTCTCTCTGCGGTCATGACGGCGCGCCTCTACGGTCCGTCGAAGATCATTGCTATCGACCTCGACAACGCCCGGCTCAAGCGGGCAGCGGACTTCGGTGCCACCGACACGATCAACCCAGGCAACGCCGACTGGAAGGAGCAGGTTCTCGCGTTGACCGATGGCGCGGGTGTCGACGTGGCCATGGAGGCGGTTGGTATTCCCCAGACCTTCACCATGGCGACAGAGATCGTCCGCCCGGGCGGACGTGTTGCTAATATTGGCGTCCACGGCAAATCGGTTGATTTGGCCCTTAACGAATTGTGGATCAAGAACATCAACATTTCGACGGGACTGGTGAACACCAATACCCTCGGGATGCTGTTGAAGCTGGTCGCTGAGCACAAGCTGCCCGCGGAGAAATTCGTTACCCATGAGTTTTCATTCGACCAAGTTCTCGAAGCGTATGATGTGTTTGCCAATGCTGCAACGCACGATGCACTGAAGGTGCTCATCCACTAGCAGGCCTTTTACAAACAAACACCAAGGCAATCCCTGGGGGATTGCCTTGGTGTTGTGTTCTACACTATTCCTTAGACCGTCAGAGAGCAATGCCTCAATGAATCAGCTACGGTTATGACCGAGGCTTGGGCAGAGAATAGTCACCGCGGTGTCGGCGACTCAGTGCTATCAAGGCCATTTGGGGTTTCATCGCAATGTGCGGCAGACTAATCCGCTTAACTTCTTGGATTGTCGTCAGACCGAGAAGGATTGTTGGCAGGCTCATACCTAAACCGGCATGGGCATTTTCGCGGCGCAAGAAGGCACAGCGTGCAATCAAGTGCTAAAGCATCTCATGCGTATTGTAGCCAAGGTTCCCCAACTCAGGGAAGACGAAAACCCGGGATTTTTGGTGGCTGCTATCCAGACGGGGCCCACACAACGCTGAAGTCGATGGGACTCTTGAGGGCTTCTAAGAGCCGGCACTGATGCCACTCCATCGTCTCGTTCGATTGCCGGTGGATGTCCAAATCCCCTAGCGCATCAAGGATAAGGAGTTCAGACGGTCGCGCTCTTGGCGGCCAGCGACCACAGGAATCCTTGAAGGTCATTTGGATAAACCCTCGTTACGGTTAAGACGTCTCACCCAAATTGTGGGCGCGAAGTCGTCAGTGTAATGGCATCCGGTTTTTCACAGAGCCATCCATGATCCCATATCTCTCAACGGGTCCCCACCGCAACAGGACTCGCGCTCGATCCGATTCACCCCCGAAGCTTACCCTTGACCGCCTCGCGATCGGCACGAGGATTCGGCGATCCATATTTGGCCATACAGGGCCTACCACCCAATCCCCCTGACCGTGCGGTTTATCGAGGGTCCGCGAATAAAATTTCTCGTACCGGGCCCAGCATCTGTTCCGAAACATTCCCCAAGACTTTTTCATCCGCCGGGGCGCGGCGGCGGAGCAGCATGGAAACTATGAGCCGCAACGGACTCCAGAAGACTTTGCGTTGATGAACACAAAGCATCGCAAACAAAACCAAAACACGGTGCCAATCGCAGACTAAAGCGTGTTCTGGAAAATAAACCCTATATCCACTCTCAAGTATCCAAGACTCCGTCAAATGCTTGGGATCATCGGAATGATGGTACCCTAAAGCACCCAATCCGACCCTGCTCAGCGATCTCTTGCTCGCCTCGGATACTCAAAGACGTGCTTGATATCTCGGCTAATCGGTTTGACCCGTCTTCAGCATTGCTTGGCCAAAAGTCGCCGCCATGCCCGCCATCTCACCCATGTTGCTCGGCAATAAAATGGTCGTCGATTGTCCTTGAGACATCTGCGCCAACGTCTGGTAGGCCTTCAATTGCAACACCGTGGGGTCTGCCTCGGCTTGACGCAACAAAACTAGAGATTGAGCCTCAGCTTTTTGCAAGGTCAAAAGCGCCTCAGCCCGACCTTCCGCTTCCAAAATTTGCTTTTCTCTCTCAGCCCGAGCCCTAGTTACGGTCGCTGACTGAAACCCTTCCGATTCCAAAATCTGTGACTGCTTCATGGCTTCGGCTTGGGTGATGGTGGCCCGCTTGTCACGTTCGGCTCGCATTTGCTTCTCCATCGCCTGTTTAATTTCCATCGGCGGATCGATCTGCTTAATCTCAATGCGATGGACCTTCACGCCCCATTCATTGGTCTCCCGATCCAGCTTCACCCCTAATTGCGCATTAATCGTCTCTCGATTTGACAACGTGTCATCTAAACTCATCTCCCCGATGATCGACCGCAGGGTGGTTTGCACCAAGTTCTCCACCGCACCCGAAAAGTTCTTCACCGAATATACCGCCCGTTCGGGGTCGGTCACTTGGAAAAACAGCACGCTATCAATCGAAATGGTTACGTTATCTCGCGTTATGACCGGTTGCGGAGGCACATTGATGAATTGCTCACGCAAGTCAACCCGACTTCGCACACGGTCAAAAAACGGCAAGAGCGTTCCCAACCCACTGGGATAGGCCCGGTGAAATTTACCAAAACGTTCTACAATAGCGGTTTCCGCTTGATGGACAATCAAAATAGATTGCCGAGCAATAAGGACCACACACAAGATGATCAGAGCCGCAACGATATCGGTGACTATCATACTAGGACACTCCTTTCCGTCCGCCGGAGGGATCCAGGTGCTCGAGCACCGGAAGCACGGTCAGAGTCGTACCTTCAATTCCAAACACTTCCACCATGGCTCCGACCGGAATTTCAGATTCGTCGAGAGCACTAGCCAGCCAGCGCTTTCCATTCAAGATAATGGTTCCGGCGCGGCTGGGAACAATGACTTCCACGACCTCGCCCTGCTGACCCGTCAGCCGTTCCATGGGATTGGGCAAGTTCCGGCCTGGACGTTCCTTTAGCCATGAAGTCAAAATAGGTCGAATGGAAACCGCACTACCCAAGCCCACAGCAACAAACAGCGGCCACTGGATAAATCCAAGAAATCCAAGGCCGAGGCCGTGAAGCAAAAATGCGGCCACACCTGCGGCCAACGCCCCTAGGCCGGCACCAAAGAGATAAAAGTCTCCTCGAGTCATCTCCAAACCTAGAAAGACGAGGCCCACCACCAACCAATAATCTCCCGGCAAGATGATGCCCCCTTTCTCTTGGCACTACCTCTATTGTACGCCCGAAGACCCAAGAACGATCGCATTATTTCGAGAATTGCCCTCAATACTAAGAAAAACTGCCGGGTTTTTTCAACGATATTGAATCCGCGGGTCCACCAAGCTATACAAAATATCGGCCAACAAGTTGCCTAAAATGGTCAATACTCCTACCACTACGGTGATGCCTAGCAATACTGGATAGTCGCGAGCAAAGGCCGACGTCCAAAAAAGCAAGCCCATCCCGGGATAGTTAAAAATCTCTTCAATCACCAGCGCGCCGGCAAAGAGCGCCGGAATCGAGAGGCCCAAGAGCGTAATCAGCGGCAAGAGTGAATTTCTAAGTGCATGCTTGAACACCACCCGTAATTCAGAGACGCCTTTGGCTCGCGCGGTGCGTACATAGTCTTGAACCATCGAGTCGACCATCGAAGAACGCATATAGCGCATCCAAGTAGCGACGGTGGACAATACCAAGGTCGCCACCGGCAAGGCGGTATGAGCGACGTAGGATCCGAGACCAGGATTGACCGCGGTCGGACTGGAAATTCCCCCGGAAGGAAACCATCCCAAGTCGACAGAAAATAGCATTACCATCAAAATACCCAACCAAAAGAGCGGCATCGACCAAAAAAAGAAACTGATCGTGGTCACCGCGTGATCAAACCAAGTGTTGCGATAGTATCCTTGAATGGTGCCGATAATGACCGCTAAAATGTGGGAGACGATGATGGCCACGACGACGAGTTCTAAGGTGTGGGGTAGCGCGTTGCCAATCACTTTTAACACCGGCTGGTTATACACGTAGGAAGTGCCCATATTGCCTTCCAGCAAATGCGTAAACCAGATCCAGAATTGGGTGTAAAGTGGCTTATTGAGTCCGAGCGCGCGGTTGAGTGCCGCCACCTTAGCCGCCGAATAGTGGGGGCCGATGGCTGCCTGCGCTGGACCGCCGGGGACCAAATGCAACAGCAAAAAGGTCAGTATACAAATCCCAATAAATGACGGAATCGCCTCCAAGATACGGCGCACAATAAAACGAAACACCATGTCACCTTCTTTCTTCCAAGGCTTTGGGATACCCGGTAAATCGCCCTCCCTCCTGCTCACGATTGCCGGGACGAAATACCATGGACGAGTGGCTTCAGATCAAATCTACTGGGTTGTACGGGTGATTCACCCGGGAACCCTTTTTGACGATCCCAATCGCTGAGTTCCGGATGATGGCCAATTCTATATTAGGCGTTTTAGCATCCCTCGCACTATCGGTCTGCTATCGCCTCCATCGGATTCCGATGGCAGAGACGCCTTCCAAGAGCTATCGCCGGGAATCCAACACGCCTTGCAACGCCTCACTGATGAAATTGAAAGAAAGCATGGTAATCAAAAGACAAATCCCAGGGGGATAAATCATCCACCACGCATCTTGATACATGTAGCTCATCGAAGCGTTTAAAAGCTCTCCCCAGTTGGGCGTCGGTGGCGGCAACCCCAGTCCCAAAAAGCTTAGGGTGGCAATGGTAATAATGGCACCAGCCACTTGGAAGGTGGAAGCCACCATCACCGTGCCCATGACATTGGGCAAAAGTTCTCGCGTCATAATGTGCCACGAACTCGCGCCAAAAGCCCGAGCCGCTTCCACATAATCCCGTTGTTTGATCGATAAAACTTCCGAACGGACCAAGCGGCTGACGCCAAACCAGGAGGTAAAAGCAATGATAAAAACGAGCACGAAGGCGCTGGGGGAAAACATGGCATCGAGCAAAAGTAAGATAAAGAGGCCAGGGATGGTCAGCATAATATCCACGATGCGCATCATGACCACGTCCACGTACCCACCGGCATAGCCACTAATCAAACCATAGGCGATGCCAATCAGCATCGTGGCAAAAGCCGAAGCAAAGCCTACGATCAGCGAAAGTTGCCCTCCAACCATCACTCGAGCTAAGTAGTTGCGGCCTAATTCGTCCGTGCCTAAGGGAAATTTTGCACTCGGTGGGGTCAATAAATAGAGTAGATTGGTGGCATCCGGACTCACTCGATAAATCATGGGACCGACAAACGAAAATAAGATGATAAAGAGCAGGCCGATGACCCCAATCTTGCCCATGGGATGGCGCCAGAACCTTTTGAAAGCACGAGACCGTTCGCTGGGCGCGCTGGGTTCTAAGCCATCGGCGGGCGTCAGCAAATCCACGGCCATGGTCGTTCCCCTCCTTCCTGCTCACGCCAGGCGAGCATCCTTAAAATAGGAAACTCAGAAAATACTTAGCAAAACCTCCCCTAAAGAGCTCCGATCAAGGCCCGCCGACTGACGGACCTTGATCGGAGGCAAGCTATCGTTTTATTTGCTGTAATACCAGTATTGCGGATCAGGGTACTGGGTAAATGGGTTGAACGTCGACTGGATTCCGTGCAAGTTCGTCGCTTGCTCCTCATACACTGGGGCATCGGGTACGAATTGCATCGGCAGGTCTTTGGCCACGTACGCCAGGTACTTGTAGAGCGCCTGCAAACTCTGTTTGGTGGTGCCGGGCTTTAAGCTGTTTTGAATCAGCTTGACCATCTCTGGATTGGAATAACCTTGGCTGTCCAAGCCGACGCCTGGGGTTTCGAAGAGCCCATCGCCGGAAGGATACGTTCCGCCATAAGTGATGCCGCCGTATTCCATCATTTCCCACTGATCCGGCTTTTCTGCAATCAAGGTGTTAAAGGTGGCCGGGCTCAACTTGACCTTGATGCCCTCTTGGGCCAACCCTTCTTGAATAAGAGTGACCTGATCGGTCAGCGAACTATTGCCACTGGCGTAGTCCAAAGTAAACGACAACTGTTGTTTGCCTCTAGTCATCACCCCATTGACGTCTTTCCAGCCGTGTTTGATTAAAAGGGCCTTGCCTTTAGCGGGATTGAAGGGATAGAGCGCCTTCAGGTTCGGGGGGAAGAATACGGTCTTGGGTTTGGCAGTAATCGCCGTGTACTCGTCAATGCCATTACCGTTCATCGTCGCCTTGTTAATCGCGGGCTGATCGATGCCCATTTGAATCGCTTGGCGAATATAGAGCTGATTGAACAGCTTGGCGACGCCATTGGGCGCGGTATTGACCTTGGTGGAAGACTGGTTCATATTGACCAAAAGGTCGTCATACTGCAGCGGGTAGAGCAGCCAGAGTTTGTCAATGCCATTGAGTTGACTGCGGGTATCCCACATCGTCGCTGGCAAATACCCAAACTGGACTTGACCCGTCTTTAACGCGGCATATTCCGACGTGTTAGACGACTCATAGAGGAAGATGATCTCCTTCACTTGCGGCTTGTGCCCACTGTAATTGGGATTGGCCTTATAGACCCATTTCTGGTTGTTCACGGCTTGGGTCAACTGATAGGGGCCGTCGGTAATCTTGTATTCCGGCAAATTAGGATTAGTCGCCGCCTTGGCCAGCCAATTGTCTTCTTTGACCAAGTTGGTCGGATATTTAAGCCAAACCGAGGGCAAAGGCTCCAGGTCGTTAAGCCCATTGTATATGAACCAGAGTTTGTTCACCGGCTTTTTCATGGTCACGGTGAATTGATAATTGCCTTGCGTGGTCACGCTCTTAACCCCGGTCGGAATGTCACCGCTGCCGGCCGCAGTATAAGGCCACGGTGCAGGCGCGTTGCTGGCCGAGGTGTCTTCGATCAGTTTCCAGGTGGTCAGGACGTTTTGGCTGGTCACCGGACTACCATTAGACCACTTCCACTTTTTGTGCATGCTCACGGTAAACACGGTTCCCGCCGAATTCACGGCGACGTGACTGGCGATGGAATCCTTCCAGTCAAACGCCCCGGTGTTGCTCAACTGAATCAAATTGTGGTATTCCATATTCCAGCTCCAACCGCTGTAGAGGCTGTTGGAAGGAATATCGACAATCGGGAAATACCAGTTAATGTCAGTCTGAGGGGGAAGCGCCATGACCACGGTGTCGTTGTGCGGCAGCGCCACGGGCCTTGCCGCGGCCATACTCACGCCGGTAGAAAGCAAAGCCAGAGCCATGGCCACCGAGGCGCCTAACGCCCATTTCGATTGCTTCATCGTAGATTCCTCCTTGAAGTTCATAGGTTAAATACCCAATCGTTTTGAAACCTTGTCCATGCGGTCGGCAATGCAGCCGCACGATTTGAACACGCACCCACTCAATCGCCAATATTCCCTCCTTAAATGGTTCGTTATATAGAGAATTGGTAAGGTCAGTATAATCCTCCAATGGTCACTTTGGCCATAAATAAATTTGCCCATCTTTCTCAACTTTTCTCTTTCAGCCGCAATTTCTTGACCTCGCCGCAGCTTTGTCATCCCATTGAAGCTAGGCGAGTCTCAGAAATAAGACGCGCCTAGCTAATCCAAGCCGCGTTGACAGCGCTCCGCCTAGCACGACGGCAACACGCCATCCGTCAAAGACTCCCTCAGACTGGACACGCCGGACGCTCTCCATCGCCCAAATCGCTCACGCGTCCGATAATCTAGAGAAGTCTCACCCTAGCGGAGGATCGGCGAACCATAGAGCGGTCACTTAGCAGCCACGCTGTACACCCTTCAAGGCATCCACCCGTCAATCGTGTATGCAACAGGTTGCGGCAGGACGTGTCGGCCCTGTTTTGGAAGTAAATTGCGATTAAACATAAGAAAAAATCGATAACAAGAAATAGGCTGCCTCAGCGCCACATGTAAAAAGTAAGTTTATTGCATTGACGCACCGAAAATGGTTTCTGGCACACGCCTTCTCAGCCACCCTAAGATGGTCATAATCGACTGACCGGAAAATTTGATCGGTCTGCGTCCGGCTCCGGCCGACAGTCCGTAGTTACGGAGGAGCCCGCGGCTTTGAGGCGTTCAGCGGGAGGCCGGCAGTCGTCGGTTTGTCTAGTGATGTCGCGTAGTCGCCAGGGAATCAGCGATGAATGCTGGACCACACCCAAAATCTCGCTTTCATTCCTTTTAGCTCCTTCTCGCACACCGTTTTAGCTAAGCGTTTGATTCCTGCAGGATGGACGGATCATGCATCCTCGTGGAGTATGCACACTCCTACACAAGTGATCTCAAGGGCAGCGACTATTTTGCCGAACGCAGCAATCAATCGTAATAATATTCAATATTACCACGGAAGTCGGAATAATATTTTTTAATATTGACAAAATGTGGTAAACTGAACTTGGCTGCCTAGACCGCGAAAAAATCCTCCGGTTTTCCCAACCCAAATCATGCATCGGCCCCACACGGGGCCAAGTATTCCAGATAGCGCTGACGGCCTGTCCCCGGCCTTGAGATTTTATGGCTCAAAGATATTACTACAAGAGGAGTGATAGATTTGTCTAGATTAACCCTGGCTCTAGCAGGATCGTTTGTTACCGTTGGCAGTCTGCTGGCTTTGAACGTTCTTCCGTTGACGCTGAGCTTTGCCGCCGGTCTTCCCCATTTAGTGGCAAACGGTCCCAGTGCGGCGGTTTCCGTCGGCAGTAGTGTGGTCATCACTGGTGACGTTATGGATGCCAGCGGCACTCCGCTTTATCAATTCCGACTCGGCAATCAAATTGTTCAGCGCTATTCGACCAATAATCGTTTCATCCTTCGCAATCTGGCCGCGGGACAGCACCATGTCACAGTCCGTTCCTTGGGGATGGGCCAGGATCGGTTGGGTAAATGGTCGGCTTTTCGATCGGCGGGGATTGACGTCATCGTTGGCCATCCCCATCTGACCGCCGAAGGTCCCACGAACGCAGTGGCGGCCACCGGCGATGCCACCATCAACGCCCAGGTGGTAGATGCCTTCGCCCAACCGTATTTCCAGTTTGTCGTCAACAACAAGACCGTGCAGGCATATTCCACGAAGGGCTCGGTGGCTTTGACGAACTTGGCACCAGGGACCTATCGGGTGTTAGTCGAGTCATTGGGACCCGCCCAATATCATGACGGTGCGTTTTCTTCGGCGAGACAAGAAAATCTTAGCTTTACCGTACCCACGGCAGCCAGCCCGACACTGACGATCGCGCGGGCCAGTGTTCGCACGGGGGCTGCGGATACCGTCACCGCAACCAACGTCCCCGCAGGAGCACATGTCACTTGGTCGGTGACGAGTTCAAACGCGTCTACTGCCGCTATCACCGATCATGGAAACCCGGCAACTTTCGTCGGAACCGCACAAGGATTGTATACCGTAGAGGCTACGGTCGACGGCGGTAGCGCGACCGCCCAAGTCCTCGTCTATGGCGAGGCCGCAGGCGTCACCCTTACGTCGGCGTCGTCGACAGTCGTCGCCGCAAGTGCTGCGATGGATGCTATCAGTGCTCACGTGGTGGATGCAATGGGCAACACGGTAATCAATTTTAATGGTGCGATGGACATTAACGCAGTAACGGGAGTCACCTATACCCAAAATGGGAGTACATTGAAGCCAGTCAAAGGATTCGTCTCCGTGCGCATAAGCCACGGTTTGGCCAGCTTCAACGTAGGCGGCATCGCCACTTCAGGCGTTTCGGTAGCGATTACCTCGAGCGCGCTCACTAGCAGCAATGCTCAAGCCATTGCTACTAGTCCAACCTACGCCACAACCACGATTAAGTCTCAAAGCTAATTCTCATTCTCATTCTCATTCTCATTCTCTTCATTAATCCGAAACGCTGCCGCCGCCACGGCAGCGTTTTTTATCAAACGCTTTGGTCCGTGATTCTGACGACATTTCGGACATATCATCAAACCCCAAATCCACCCCGTGAAACCCTTCATGACCGGCCGACGATACGCCCGAATAGCTATGGTTCTTTGAGTAGACCGCCTAAAATAGGCGTGGTCGAATACTTTTGGGCGGGAAGAAGGTAGAATAGATTTTTGCCGTTCGGCAGTCATTCGGCTCCGTTAGAGGAGGAGAAAGTCCTCTCGCGACGACTGCTGGGTTGAATATCGCGGGGGTCCACGATGCTCTCCACCTAGCCCTTGAAGGTTTGATTCCACCGATTCATCGCTGCTTCGACCCCCTCGCTAAGCGCGGTGCTCACCGCCCCTTCCGCTCGTTCCAGGCCTTGATTCAGCGCTTTCTGTTCTTCTCCAGAAAACCGTCCCAAGACCCAGTCGATCACCGGATAGCGCACGTCGCGCGGGCGTCCAATACCCACCCGAACCCGAGCAAAGGCTTCGGTTCCGAGGCGCTCAGCTATCGACTTCAAACCGTTATGTCCTCCCGCTGAGCCACTGAGGCGAACCCGAATGCGCCCGAGTTCGAGGTCTAAGTCATCGGAAATGACCAGAATTTGCCCCGGCTGCAAACGCAAAAATCGCATCATTGGCGCAACAGCATCCCCCGAGAGGTTCATGAAGGTTAGCGGCTTCAGCAAAAAGATCCCAGGGCCATACGAAGCCACGAGACCAAAGCGGTGGTGTTTAAACCCAGGCCCGCCGGTTCTTTCCAGCATGCGATCAAGCACCATGTAGCCGGCATTGTGACGAGTTGCCGCATATTCGGGGCCGGGGTTGCCGAGACCGACCACCAATCGGATAGGAGAACGTCCCTTCTGAGTCGTCATTCGAATAGTTTAGAAACCGATAGATCTTCATGAACCCGCATGATGGCTTCGGCAATTAAGGGGGCCACTGAGATCGCTACCATTCCCCGAGGGGGCTTGTCCACCTGGATGGTGTCCGTCACCACAAACTCCTCGATCACCGACTCGGACAAGATGTCCACCGCCTTACCAGAAAACACCGGATGCGTACAGGCGGCAAAGACCGCACGGGCCCCCAAATCACGAATGGCCTGAGCGGCCAAAGCAACGGTCCCTCCGGTATCAATCATGTCATCGATGATGACCACCGTCTTATCGCGCACTTTGCCGATCACGTTCACCACTTCCGAAACATTGGGTTCAGGACGTCTTTTATCAATAAAGCCTAAAGGGGCATCCAAAAACTTAGCCATTTGGCGGGCGCGCATGACCCCACCAGCGTCTGGAGAAAATACCATTAAGTTCTCCAGGTGCTTTTGATAGATCGCCTCAGATAAGATGCGCACGCCATGCAAATTGTCCACCGGAATATCAAAAAACCCTTGAATTTGAGGAGCGTGCAAATCCATGGTCAGGACCCGTCGAGCTCCTGCTACCGTAATCAAGTTGGCCACCAGTTTAGCCGAAATGGGCTCCCGTCCGCGTTCCTTGCGATCTTGGCGCGCATATCCATAAAAGGGCATGACCGCGGTGACGCGACGAGCCGAAGCTCGTCGAGCGGCGTCAATGAGGAGCAAAAGTTCCATCAGATGATCGTTAACCGGGGTGGTAGTCGGCTGGACAATGTAGACGTCGGTTCCCCGGACGTTTTCTTCCAGTCGGACTCGAATCTCCCCATTAGAAAATCGGCCCACATCCGCTTGCCCGAGCGTGAGTCCTAGATGACTCACAATATTTTCGGACAAAGGACGATTGGCATTGCCACTGAAAATCTTTAGTTCACCCTGGCGATCGCTCATTCAAAAATCCTCCTCGATGCCTGTTGCGAAGCGTCTAGCTGGGCCAAAGATTCTAATTTACGGCTACCTTCGGTCCTTCGCCCAACCGGGCTTGACTTCTTGGCGATTTCGGGCGATGGCCAGCGACTCGGCGGGCACATTTTGAGTAATGGTCGAACCCGCCGCGATATAGGCCCCCGAGCCAATTTCCAAAGGTGCCACCAAATTACTATTACAACCAATGAATGCCTGATCGCCAACAAAGGTTTGATGCTTCTCATGACCATCATAGTTCACCACTACGGTCCCCGCGCCAATGTTTACCTGGATCCCCACGGTCGCGTCGCCCAAATAGCTGTGATGCCCCATCTTGGTTCCCATGCCAACGCGAGTGTTCTTCAATTCCACAAAATTACCCACGTGCACTTCCCGATCCAAGAGACTACCGGCTCGCAGATGACTAAATGGACCGACGGTGGAGTGATTGCCGATGACACTCTGTTCGACCACGGAGCGTTCCACCGTCACATCATCCCCGAGCCGACTGGCGGTAATGCTAGTCCCTGGTCCCAATCGACAACCTTTGCCGATCCGACATTTGCCGCGCAAGACGGTCATCGGATAGATGATGGTGTCTTGGCCCACTTCCACCTCGGCATCGATAAAGGTCGACGCCGGATCAACAATGCTCACTCCATGATCGAATAGCCGATTGATGGTCATCTGCCGGAGCCTGGACTCAGCCGCAGCCAATTCCCGCCGAGTGTTAATCCCCATCACCAGGCCCGGGTCCTTGGCCTCCACGGCTTGCACCATTTCTCCTTGAGCGATGAGAGTCGCCACCGCTTCAGTAAGGTACTGCTCTTGTCCGCGAAAGGGGAGCTGCTCCAACACCGGAAGCAACCCTGAAACCCGCCAAATGCCTATCCCAGTATTTACCTCACAAATTTGCCTGATTTGATCATCGGCTTCTTTCTCTTCGATGACAGCCGCAATCTGACCATCGGGCCGGCGCACCACCCGGCCATAACCGGTGGGATCGTCCAGACGGGCCGTCACCATGGTGACGGCAGCTCCGGTTCGTTCCTGTTCGGCTATCAGCATTTGGATCATCTCGGGTGGAACCAAGGGCCCATCGGCCAATAGTACGACCGCCTGTTCGGTCTCTTTAGGGAGCGCTCTCAACGCCGTCGCCAGCGCATGCCCCGTTCCCTTCAATTCAGACTGCACAACGGTCTGAACCCGACCCTCCAATGCCTCTTCCACCCGTTCTGCCTGAAATCCTACCACCACCCACGGGCTTTTCAGTCCAGAATTTTCTACCGCCCGCACCACATGTTCTACTAAGGGTACACCCCCCAGTTCGATTAAAGCCTTGGCGGCGCTTGAATGCATGCGCGTACCCTGACCGGCAGCCAAAATTACTGCGTTGGTCGTCATTCTTTCCCCTCCGCCTAGCGAATTCCTTCCGCTCGCTTCTGCGATAAGCATACCAAATGCTTCCACCCTGGCGCCATCCCGACCCACGCAAGTGGGTCATTGTGCGCCTCATCCAACGATCCCAAACGCTGCTCCCCTAAGACAATTCATCATTTCCAGGGTCGGTATGAAACACGTCGAGAACGGCTTTTTGAATCCTTTGCCTCGCCTCAGGAGTAATCGGGTGGGCAACATCGCGAAACTCCCCATCCGGAGTCTTGCGACTCGGCATTGCCACAAACAGTCCCTTTAAGCCTTCGACGACCTTCACATCGTGAATCACAAACTCGCCATCTAGAGTCACCGACGCGACCGCTTTCATCTTGCCATCCGCGGTCATCCGTCGAAGACGCACATCCGTAATTTCCACCGTGATCCCCCTCACTGATTTGCTCACCCGAGTCGGCGACTGGGTGAGGGGGTATTCGCGATAGCCGGATGGGATTCCTGTCAATTGTCGAAATTTTTGGTACGAAAAGATCGTTGACTGGCGATACGATAGCCATGAAAAGCCAAGTCCCCCAATACTTCGCGCTGATGCGCCGCATCCCGCGTTTCTAACACCAGGCCCACGACCACTTGGCCGAGGTCTAGTTCAGGGTTCCAGCGCTCATGCTCCACCCTCAGCACATTGGCCCCTAAGCGGGCGACCGCGGCCAACAGCTGGGACAAATGGCCGGGGGTGTCGGCCACCACCGTAGACAGTTGCAATTGCCGCCCTTCTTCGACTAACCCTTTCTGCAAAATTCGACTCAAGAGACTGACATCGAGGTTGCCCCCGCTGACCACCACGCCCATCGGCGACTTTACCCGAGAGCCCAAAGCTCCCGACACCACCGCCGCCAAGCCGACCGCACCCGCCCCTTCGACCACCACTTTCATCCGTTCCAAAAACATCAGCATGGCCCGAGAGATGTCTTGGTCGCTCACCGTCACCACCTCATCGACATACGCTTGCATCAAAGCAAAGGTCACCTCCCCCGGCCGCTTGACTTGGATGCCATCGGCCAGGGTATGGCTCCCAGGCACCTCCACCAGATGCCCCTCGGCCAAGGACTGGGCCGCGGCGTTCGCCCCCGCGGCCTGGACCCCAATCACCCGGATCTTCGACCCCAACCATTGCTTAGCCACCAGCGCCATCCCAGCGATCAGCCCACCGCCACCCACCGGCACCACCAAGGTTTGGATCTCGGGGCGCTGCCGCAGCATTTCTAAGGCCACCGTCGCTTGCCCGGCAATCACCTCGGGAGCATTGAAGGCAGGAATGAAGACCCGTCCCGTGGTCTTGGCCAAGCCCAAAGCCACCGCTTCGGCGTCATCAAAACTCTCGCCGGCCAGGCGAACCTCGGCGCCATACCCCCGCGTCGCCTCCACTTTGGTTAAGGCCGCCCGCTCGGGCATGACCACCCATGCCGACAGGCCCAATAGTTGGGCCGCTAAGGCCACGCCTTGGGCATGATTGCCAGCCGAGGCAGTAATCACCCCTCGCCGGGCTTCGTTGGGATCCAACGCCGCCAGACGACAGTACGCACCGCGAATCTTAAAGGAACCCGTGCGTTGCAGATTTTCCAACTTGAAGTACAGGCGATGGCCGGTTAAATCATTCAGATAGGTCGATTCCACCATCGGCGTGGTATAGATGACGGGTTCTAGCAACTGGGCGCAACGCTCTACGGCAGCGAGATCAAATTCCACCGGTCCCACCTCCAAATCCTAGGTGGGACCGGCGAACTAATTCATTTACCCATCCACTGACCTGAAGCGGTGGTCCGCTTTTCTCGCTGTCATTCCATTGTAGACAAGCTACGTAGTCCTCGATCAGCTTATGTTCTGGCTCTCTTGTGGAAATTAAGACTCCGACTCCGATGACACGCGCATCAAATTCGGTCAAAAGGTCTTGGGCTGCCCGAGCCGTTCCACCGGCTTTCATAAAGTCGTCAACGAAAATCAGGCGCGCACCCCGTGCTGGCATGCGCCGAGAAAGGGACATCGATTGAATCCGATGCGACGATCCCGATAGATAGTTGAGAGAAAGCGCTGACCCATCGGAAAGGCGGCTGTCTCGGCGCAGCAACATCACCCCCACGCCTAGGCGCTCCGCTGTCGCCATCGCCAAGGGAATTCCCTTGGTTTCCACCGTGGCAACCCCGTCCACCGCCATATGGCGAAAATTTTCGGCCAACAACTGTCCCATTGGATCGATCCGTTTCGGGTCAAACAACAAATCCGTCATATACAAAAAGCCCTCGGGGGTTCGCCGGTCGGGTTCGGAAAGGGCGTGCAGCCAAAACTCTAGCGTTTTTTCCACCGCCTCGCCATCGAGTTGGGGGCTAAAAACAACCCCACCCTGCGACCCTACCTGAGTATCCACCGTACCCAAACGGGTCTCGTCCATGGCCGTCTTTACCATCAGCAAATCATCACTCAGTGTCGATTTGGCCACCCCAAATTTTCGGCTAAGCTCCGTTAAACTCAGTTGTTGGTCAGGATGCGTGGTCAAGTGGCCGGTCAACCACACCAACCGCTGGTAGCGCTGATTCGTCAACCCGTCATCCCCCTGATCCAATCTCGATGGCCGGGCTCCGGGACTGGGTCAAGACGCGTTCGACCATACTCCAGTCGCTGACTTTGTCCACATCCACGCCCACTTCTGGATAGGGGCACTCCATCACCCGCCCCTTGACACCAAAAACCTGGCTCACTCGACGCTCGGCTTCGGCCAAGGATAGACGGCCGGTCAAAAGCCGCAACAATAACAAAATCCCTACGTCGCGGGCCAGACGCAGAGGAGCCTTGCGATGGCTAATCAAGACTTTCGCCCGTTCTTCGACCTTGGGCAAAATCAACGGATTAGCCACGACCATATTGCCGCCGGTGACCGTAATCCCCATCAACTTCACATAAGTACGCTTGGTTTCAGGAAACTTGGCTAACGTGTTGATCTTGGAGATCACCGGATAGACTAAGTCCGCATCCACCGGCGATGCTTGCACGAAGTCATCGACCATCATTCCAGTAATTAAGGGAATATCGCCGGTGACTATCAGCACCCGCTCGGAAGGATTGGTCAGGCGACTGAGCCCGGCATTAAGACTTTCCCAGAGACTTCTACCTGGCGCCACGGAAAGAACGCCCTCGGATTGTAAGCTCGGCGGACCCACGAGCACGACTTCGCTGATGCTTTGGGCGTCTTTTAGGGCAGAAATCACCCACTCGCCCATCGGTCGACCGCCAATCAATACTTCAGCCTCGTAGCGAGACGTCGATACTGAAGCCAAGGCTACATTTTCCTGACCCGCCAGAACGATTGCTTGCATGCTTAACCTCTTTCCATTGCAGGTCGTTTGGGCATGACTTGACTCAGCCATGTTCGCGGCACCCGCCTCTTTATCGAATCGAAAAGCCATCGCGCCTTGTCTTCCTCTGCTATCAGTATATAATATGCGCTGCCGCTACCGGCAAGCCACCATGGCAATCCTTCACTCCACCGACTCAAGGCGATGGAAAAATCACGCAAACTCGGCGCTACGCGATGGGCTGCCGGTTCTAACTGATTTGCCAAGCACTCCGGGATCGCCCCCTGGCCAAGCGTGTCTTCGACCTCAACCAAAGACGTCGAAAGATGGCGAGCCCCGGGGATTCGGTCAAATGCTTGATAGACTGCGGCGGTGGGTAGCGCCCAGCCGGGATGGGCGACCAGGACATAGGGCCGAAAATCAGGAGCTTTCAGGGGGCGAAGGATTTCGCCATAGCCACTGACAAATTGGACTCCGCCATGGCGAAAAAAGGGAATATCCTTTCCCAGGATTGCCGCCGCTTGCCAAATCGCATCTGCCGAGGCTAGGTCGTGTGGATCTTGATAGCGAAGCCAGGCAGCGGCGTCCGCACTCCCGCCGCCTAACCCCGCCCCTGCCGGAATGGATTTTTGCAATCGGACTCTAAATGGCGCCATAGAGCGTCGATGCACATCGGCAAGCAACTGCTCAGCCCGCCAGACCAAATTTTCCCGAGAATCGGGAGGGCAACTGCCGAAGTCGCCGCTGACTTCCATGTGCCAAGAGGACGAGGGCTCAACCCGCAAGTCGTCGGCGAGTGAAATCTCTGCCATCACGGTTCGAATGGGATGAAATCCGGAAGCCTCCACCGGATCAACCTCGAGTCCAAGATTAATCTTTGCCCACGCCAGCATCGTCCTAGCCGCCCCTCAATCCTTTCCTCCTATGGTATCATCCGGAAGCGTGAATTTCTTCTTCTGATCGCAGCGCTTGCGGTCGAAGATTCAACGCTTCTTGGGCAGCTTTACGCACCACGCCATAGCGTTCATAAAGGACCAGCACCAACCCCCCGGGAGGACTGGACAAAATCGCGCGGCTAACCGCAGCCCCCTCGTCGAGCTCAATTTCGATAGCATCTGCCGGCATATTCGCTGTGATCAAGCCTTGGCGAATCAGATCGGCCACCTCACCCGGTCTTCTGCCCCTGAGATCGTCGTCCTCTCGAACCACCACCCGTTGGCTAAACTCGGCGACTTGCCCGGCGGTGTCGATCAGGTCCTGATCTCTTCGATCTCCCGGAAGTCCCAGCACCGTGACCACGGGCCGTGCCCGAAGCCGCCTGCAGAGGGTCGCCAGCGCGGTCATGGCTGGCCGATTATGCCCATAGTCGATCAACACCCGAAGATCGGGTCCTGACAGCATCTCTAGACGGCCCCGATTCATCCCCTCGCCAGCGGCCGGAAAATGGGCTAGAGCCTTTCCTACTTGGCGTGGCGACATCCCCAAGGCTAATGCGGCGGCCGCCGCAGCCGCCGCATTAGCGACATTGATAGTGGCCATGCCGCCTAAACTCGAAGGCAACACTCGGCACCCCACCAACCGATAGTGTTGGTCCGGGCCACTATACACCAAGTGACCGCGTTTGACGTACACCGCTCGACCGCCCCGGTCCAAATGCTGGAAAAGTTCGGGGCTCTCTTCTCGCGCCGAAAACAAGATCACCTCTCCCCGGCACCGCCCGGCCATGCTCAGCACCAGGGGATCATCCGCATTGAGTACCGCCGCCCCCGAAGGCCTGACCACATCCACGATGAGCGATTTTAAATGCACGAGATCGTCGATGGTATCGATCCCGTCCTGACCCAAATGGTCACTGCCGATATTGGTCACCACGGCGACGTCGCAGTCATCAAATCCCAGCCCTCCACGGGCCATCCCCCCGCGTGCCGTCTCCAAGCAAGCGGCCTCCACCGCAGGATCGTTGAGCACCAGCCGGGCGCTCCAAGGCCCGGTCAAATCTCCCTCGCAGATGGCCGTAGACCCAATCCTGATCCCATCGGTCGTGGCCATACCCACCACCTTGCCGTCTGCCGCCAAAATATGCGCCAACATGCGGGTGACGGTAGTTTTGCCATTGGTGCCGGTGACCGCAGCCACCGGCACCCGACCATCACTGTCGCCAAACAACCACTCTAGGATGGCCTCGGCCACCGGAGCGGGTGCCCCCTCCGAAGGATCCAGATGCATTCTCAGCCCTGGCGCCGCATTAATCTCGATGACCGCACCTCCACTATCGATTAACGAGAGACCGGGATCCCTCGTAATCACATCCACCCCGGCCACATCCAACCCCACTTGGCTGGCTGCACGCACTACCTCGGTGGCCAAGTCGGGGGCAATGTGCTTCGTGATATCTTTGGCCCAAGCCCCCGTAGACATATTGGCGGAGGCACGGAGATAGATGTGCTGCCCGGGTGCGAGCACAGTATCGGGATAGATCTGTTGTTGACTTAAGAACAAGATGGCGGGCCCATCTAAATCCACCTTAGTGAGACTTTTGCTATGGCCATGGCCGCGTTTGGGATCTTGATTCAAGATCTCCACCAGTTGGCTGACGGTATGCACCCCGTCTCCGGTCACCGCGGGCGGCACCCGCTCACTGGCTGCCACCATACGATTTCCCACCACTAACATACGGATCACGGTGCCCGAAATCTCGCGCTCCACCATCACCTCGGAATCGTACCCTTGAGCAAACTCAAAGGCCCGTCGCACCTCTTCCGGAGCTTGAAGATGCACCGACACACCTTGGCCATGATGCCCTCTGAGGGGCTTGAGCACCACCGGATATCCCAATTGCTCCGCCCACGTTGTCGCCTCATCCGCGGTTCGCGCCACTTTACCTTGTGGCACGGGTGTTCCTGCAGCTTCTAACAACCGTTTCGTCAAGCATTTGTCTTGGGCAATCTCAATCGCCGAGAGCGACGTGCGATCCGTCGTGGTGGCCATCATACGGTGCTGGTATTTGCCTTGTCCGAACCGAATCAGATTATGATCGTCTAGGCGCTGCACCGGTATCTGGCGCGCACGAGCTGCCTGGCAGAGCGCCGCGGTCGAAGGTCCTAGACGCACGTCTGCCAAGCGAACGGTAAATGCCTCGACCGCCTGGGTTAAAGGGGTGAGTGCCTGTCCGTTCCACAGCCCGCGAACCAAAGAGATAGCCGATTCGACCGCATCTTTGCCGCCGGCTTCACTTTCCGTTTGAAACACGACCCGAACGATTTGATCGTTTACTTGCCGGGTTTTCCCGTACACCCCACGCTCCCCGCCTAGATAGAGCAGCTCTAAGGCCACATGCTCCACCACGTGGCCCAAATATGTGCCTTCCCGAACGCGTTCGACGAAACCTCCCCGATACCCTAGGGAACAATGATGGGCTTGAATACCAGGGACCACGGTTAAAAGGTCATCCACAAACGTAGGGCGTTCACTTGTAGGACAATTGCTATAGGTGCCGAGATCAAGCAGCACCTCGGCTGCCGGCGCCAAAACATGGCGATTCGGGCCCGAAAAAAATCGAAACTGGATGATATCCAAGACGAGTCCCCCTCGGACTTATAAAGTATCCCCCATCAAATAGGGTCGGCGCGTATTCAGATCCATCCCAAATCCTCGCGGCAAGACATGAAGAATCACGCCAGTCAGTGCCAACGGCTGGTTGTCTTCGGACTCTGAGGCATTAGTCTCTTCAATCTGACGGCCATCCACGATAGTCACCGTAGCCTGGCCCCACACCTGCAAGTGACCTTCTTGCAAACGAACCTCGATGGCCGTATTCTCATCTAATCCCACGCCTAAAATATCAGGGTTTTGCGCCACTGCCGACAACAGTCTGCCAATTCGACCGCGCTGGCTAAAATGCTGATCGATGACCGCACCGGTCCATAATCCCATCCCCGTCGCCATCTTCACCGTATTCTTAGTCGGAGACTGGCGCGCGTCCCCCTCCACAATCATGACCAGCGACATCATCGAGGCGCCGGCCGACGTACCGGCGACCACTAAGCCCTCCAGATTCAAGTTCAGCAGCGTTTGATGGAACCGCGATCCTCCCAACATCGAAGTAATCCGAAGTTGGTCCCCACCGCCAAAAAATACGCCAGACATCCCTTCGAGGCGCCGACAGATCGCTTCGTCTTGAGCACTCGACCGATGATGGACTGAAAGCGCCTCCACCCGGTTCAGCCCTATTCGCTGAAAGGCACGAGCGTACGCGACAAACATGGCCTCACCTTGACTGGAAGCGGTGGTAACCACCCCCACTCGAGCCTCTCGCCCCCCAGAAGACGCCAGGTGTACAAAACGTCTCAAGATTTCCGAATCCTCGCCTTTATCTTCTCCGCCACCAATGATCAGCAATGGCCCTTTTGCCATCCCCACACTCCCGTTCGCCAAAAAAATAGAGCGCAGTGCATAAAACAGCACTGCGCTCTATTTTTGCCGACCCCTATATGCCTTATGCGGAAAAAGAAAATACCTCGGCATGCCGAGGTTAAAAAAGATAATTTAGCTGGTACTCGTCAATGCTTCGGGAAGGATGAGCTCCACCGTTTCGGTCAACACATCGGTGTAAGAGTAAGAGACCCGACGGTCCGACAAATTACCTTCATCAATACGGACTACAAAAATGTGGGGATACGTCTTCTCCAAAACTCCGTCTTTTTCATCAATCTTCTTGCGACCCTTATTGGCTTTTACTCGGATTTTCTCACCGACATGCGAATCAAGTTCTTTCTTAATATCCTCCAGAACACTCTTGGCTGCCACGCGATCACATCCTTCCTCGCTGCTCAGGCCGAACACCCTAAATTTTATCACCGAGGAAGGGCACTGTCAAGGAAGCCGAATATTGTACCAAGCAACCAAATCCCGGTCAATACGCAAAAGGACCCGGTTTTATACATTTTTTTGGATCTCTAGCCTTTCGTATGCTTGTCAGCCACTTTAGAAGCTCCAAACGAGTCTGGTTTGATCGCTGCCTGGTAGCCACTTCCTACCACCATGCCCACGATTTCGCGAATCAACTCCTTGGTCTCTCCCTGACGACCCACATCAATGTGAATTTCCACGTCCAAGTCGGCTTGTCCAGTCTGCTGCAATAAATCCGTCAACCGCGCGGCCACAGTCAAACTAACCGAGGTCTCATACAAAATCTTCTGGCGAAGACTTTTGATGGCTCGGCGCCGGGATTTATTGTAAAAATAGCGGCCTCCCTTGCCAAGCCGATGAATCACCACGGCCGTCACAAAGACGGTCTCATGGCGCGTATGGGAATCAGTACCGACAATCAGTTTATACCGCGACGACGGATCTTCTCCCATGTAAAGCAGAAGATCGGCATACATTTGCTCCATGCTCATCCGTCCCTTAGTGGGACTTTCAAACACCATGCTGCTACCCGACATCCTAAGGACCTCGATCCTTTGCCAAGTTCTTCAGCCGGAGTCCCGGCGCTATGGCCGTTGCGCACGATAACTTCCCTTTTCTATTTTACCCCATCGTCGGCACTAGGATTTCATCGTTCCCCTGAGATCTCGGGGCAACGACGCCGCCAGCCGAATCCATTCGTCCATGGTCAGAGACTCTGCACGTCTCGTACCGGCGATCCCAAATTCCGCGAGATGGCGATCCCAGCCCGCCTTGTCCCACCGCGACCCTGGTGCCAACGAAAGCGCTTGGCGCAACATCTTTCGCCGATGTTGAAACCCCGCTCGTACCCACCAGCGCAGAGCATCCAACTCGACGCTGGGTGGCGACAACAACCGATCCACCACCAGCACCGCCGAATCGACTTCAGGTGGGGGATAAAAAGCGTCTTTAGGGACCACTCGGGCCAAAAAAGGCGTTCCCACATAACGCAGCAACACGCTGGCACCACCCGTAGCTCGGTTGCCGGGAGCAGTCGCCAAGCGCTCAGCCACTTCTTTTTGCAACATGAAGACGGCTCGCGTCCACTTGAGGGGGTCTTCCCATAATTTCGCCACCAAGGGACCGGTAATATAGTAGGGCAGGTTTCCCACCACGACAACGGGTTCCAAAAGACCCGCTGTCTGAACCACGCGCTGCCAGCCGGTCTCCAGAGCATCCTGGCGTAACACCTGGATCCTCTGACCATAGCTTTGGGTCTCCGTTTGCACCATATGGGTTAAGACTGCATCTAACTCCAAGGCCACTACCTGGTGACCATGTTCTAACAAGCTATGAGTGAGGCCGCCGGGGCCCGGTCCAATTTCTAAGGCCCCGATCTCTCCGACCTCATCTACCAAGCTCGCCATTAGTTCATAGACCTCGGGATCAATCAGAAAATGCTGGCCCAAGCGGAGATTTACTCTCGCATGATAGCGGGCGATTAATGCACGAATACCTTCTAGATTGCGCGGATCGGCGCCGAGCGCGTTTATGACGAACTAGGTGCCAAGATTTCTACAGTCACCGGTCGGACCCCCCAGTTGATAGCTTGATAGCCATCATTAAAACACAGGTCGATCCGATCTCCAATGATGGCGCCACCGGTATCCTCGGCAATCGCTGGTCCATAGCCGGGGACATAAAGATGCGTGCCTAGCGGAATCACCGACGGATCGACCGCAGCTACGCCAAATTGGGCCTTGGTCCCCATCGCAGTAATCCCCGTCGACCAACTCGGATCCGGCCAATATCCGGTAGCCACCATCGCTATGCTCCGAACCACATCGGTTGCGACCGACGCACTAGCCACGAGCTTCTTGGTCCCGTAGCCGATAATCTCCGAGACGGGTTGACGAACCACTTGAGTTTGTGTACGCTCCGTCACTGGCTTTCCATCTTGCATGAGCACACTCTTAATTAAACGTTCCAAACCTGTTTGGCCCGGGCGAACCACTTCACTCTTGCCTACGGCCATGCTCGAATTGGCTTGGTGTTCCACGCCGAATGGAAGGCTGACGGTGCTGGTTTTATGTTCCCACCAGCGCTGAATGATGGTAATCGTCGTGCGCCCTTTGACTACGGTCGATAACGAAGGTTTGACTACGTCTTTCGCCGTCAACTTAATCGCCAAGTGATGCAAGACCGCTCCTACCTTATAATCAGCGGTCCATACCTTTAGATGTTGGTGCGCGGTATTGACCAACACCGGGATGGCTTGACGAATCTGAATTCGAGTGTTGAACGAAGCATTCAAGCGTGGTGTAATGACATCTCTTAGAGAATACCTAATATTGGATGCTTCCAATGCCCCCCGAACCGTCCGCGTCCATGTCCAAAACTTGTCTTGTCGAACACCTTCGGGGGTGCGAATCAAAATATCTACCGGTCTTGGTTGGCCTCCTATCATTCCAGCCCCAATGGCCAAGACCGCCGCGATGCTTATCACGCCTTTAAGCCGCGTAGATCGCATTATCAAAAGCCCGCCTCCTCAGATTTAGATTCTTCGGACCGGTCAGAATCCCGAGAGTACATCGTCGAGGGGTTGACCCGATCTATCCCATCTCCTCATCCAAATTCCATTTTTTTCCAAGTCCTTGCGTCAACCCAAAAACACATCTTGTGTATTCGCCATCGAGTGCGAAAAAACCTCTTTCACTGAACAACTTTTTTCAATGGCTATCAATTCCGCCACTTTGACTACCCACAGCGGCTGATTGCGTTGGCCTCGATGCGGCACTGGAGCCAAATACGGGGCGTCCGTTTCTATCAACATGCGTTCCAATGGCACCGTTCGCAATACAGCTCGCAAGGCGCTGGCGTTGGCAAACGTCACCACCCCGGAAAACGAAAGATAAAACCCTCGCGCCAACAGGGCGTCGGCGAACGCCTGGCTGCCGGTAAAACAGTGAAGCACGCCGCGAGCCGGAGACACCCTATCGATTAGCTCCAGGGTGTCCTCTTCGGCTTCGCGGCTGTGAATCGCCACTGGCAACTCGAGATCCCGAGCCAGTGCCAACTGGGTCAAGAAAGCGTGCCGTTGCTGTTCGCGGGGGCTGAAGTCATAGTGGTAATCTAGACCAATCTCCCCAATCCCCACCACCTCTTGGGCCTCGCTCCATTGGCGGACCAGCACTTCGTCTTCTCCATCAAAGTGCTGAGCATCATGCGGATGCACCCCTACCAAGGCATACGCATCGTCCAAGGCAGCCGCTAACTCTATCGCCATCTCCGAACTCGTCCGCGAAAAGCCTGGGATGATCAGGCCCAAGCCCGCTTCGTGGGCATCCCGATACACTTGGTCGCGATCCAGATCAAAGGCTTCATCCTGTAGATGACAGTGGCTGTCAAATCCCCGAATCATTTGACTCGCGCGCCCGGTTCGATTGGCGTATCCGGCACCACCAATGTCAGCACGCCGTCCTTGGAGGCAGCGAGCAGCATCCCTTCGGATACAATCCCTCGAATCTTGACCGGTTTCAGGTTTTTTACCAGCACCACCTGCTTGCCCACCATACTATCGGCTCCATAATGAGCTCGAATTCCAGAGACAATGGTACGAACCCGCTCGCCATCGTTCACGCTTAGCCTTAGCAGCCGATCCGCACCTTCTACCACCTCGGCACTTTGGACTGTGCCCACCCCCAGTTCCACTTGTTGAAACAAGTCCACATCGATCTCCTGAGTCTTCTCATCGGCTTGCATCGTCGCTGCGACCTCCTCTGAGGCTACGTTTTCTGGCGGTTCAATGCGAGGAAATAAGGCAGGTCCAGGATCCACTTGGAACTCATCGCCTAAAGAGCCCCACGCCGTCTCATTCCACGAATGGACAGGCTCGCGGATGCCCAATTGCGCTCGCATTCTTCCCGGTGCCTCAACCAAAAACGGGGATAATAAGACGGACAGCACCCTTAAGGTCTCTGTTAAATCGTACAGTACCAGATGAAGGGCCGTGCTCTGTTTGTTCTTAGCCAGCGCCCAAGGCTGGCTCAGTTCGATCTCCCGGTTGGCCTGCCGAACTAAGCCGCCCAGCGCCACCAAGGCGTCGGACAAATTAAATGCGTCCATCTTTTCTTCGATGGCCTTGACCGTATTGGCCACCGCTATGGGCAGGGTTCGATCGCCTCCGACACCCGGTGGAAGTTTTACCCGACCATCGACAAAGCGCTCCACCATCGCCACTGTACGGTTTAGCAAGTTTCCTAAATCATTGGCCAGATCCACGTTGGTTCGAAGTACCAAGGCGTCTTCGGTGTAGCTGCCGTCCGCACCAAAAGGCACCTCTCGGAGCAAGTAGTAGCGCACGGCATCCACTCCGTAGCGGTCAATGAGTTGGATAGGGTCCACCGCGTTACCTCGGGACTTGGACATCTTGGTATCGCCAATCAATAACCATCCATGACCAAACACGTGGTCGGGCAAGGCCAGGCCAGCTGCCATCAGCATAATCGGCCAAATGATGGTATGAAAACGTACGATTTCCTTTCCCACAATCTGCAAATTGGGCGGCCATTTGGCCTGAAAGTCCGCCTCGTCTGCCTGATAGGAAGCCGCGGTGAGATAGTTGAGCAAAGCGTCGAACCAGACATAAATAACGTGGTCGGGATCCTCAGGCACCTCAATGCCCCACTGCATTCCAGTACGGGAGATCGATAAGTCTTCCAAGCCTTCATCCAAAAACCCCAACATCTCGTTTCGGCGACTCACCGGTTGGATAAAGTCAGGATGATCGAGAATATGTTGACGAATGCGTTCCGCGTAAGCGCTCAAACGAAAAAAGTAGCTCTCTTGGCGAACTCTTTCCACCGGTCGTCCACAATCTGGACACTGGCCGTGAACCACCTTAGTTTGAGTCCAAAAGGTTTCGCAAGGGAGACAATACCAGCCCTCATAAGTCCCCTTGTAAATATCCCCATGGGCCTGAAGGGTACGGAAAATCGCCTGGACCACACGGTGATGACGAGATTCGGTAGTGCGGATGAAATCATCATAGGAAATCGCTAAGCGTCTCCACAATGGATCTTTAATTTGACTAACGATCTCGTCGACAAACGCTAGTGGATCCATTCCTTTCTCTTCCGCCCGCTTTTGAATCTTTTGTCCATGCTCGTCCGACCCGGTGACAAACCACACCGACTGGCCGCGCAACCGATGATAGCGAGCTAACGCATCAGCCGCTACCGTGGTATACGCATGACCGATGTGCAGCTTATCACTGGGATAATAGATGGGCGTGGTCACATACCAAGTCTTTTGCCCCACCGTCGACCTCCTCAGACTCTGATTGTCTTCTCTCTGGTACCCGCGAACGCGTAATCAAACCTAATCCGACATGCTAGCAAATTCAGGCGCCAAACGCAATCCGTTGGCCTTGG
>DAHXNH010000237.1 GCA_027365485.1 Clostridiales bacterium | reverse complement strand
CGCGCAAGGCGTTTTTGGAAGATCCAGAGCATGCCATCCGCTTTCTGTACACGCCCAAGCATTGTTCGTGGCTGAATGATATTGAATGTTGGTTCAGTATTCCCGTTCGGCGTCTGCTCAACAAACGTGCCAGCTTTACGTCGGTGGCGGACTTGGAAACCCGCCTACAACAGTTTATTGACTACTATAATCAGTACTTGGCGAAACCCTTTCGATGGAACTATGACGGTCGTCTCTTAAAGGTGACCTTCGGCACGTAAGCGTGCGTCGGGGACATCCACTGCCTTGGCAGTGGCCTCACCACCCACCCTGCCGCCTGCGGGACCACCCGCGATCCAGGCCAAGAGGCCTTCGGATTCAAATATGGAAAATGCTGGGACCTAGTCATCCTGAGCTAGGGGTTGATGAACTGTGTCCTACGAGACCGCACTCCGCAGGAGAGCGGCGCGAGCCCACCTCGGAGAAGCCATCCTGTCCACCAACTCGCCCTCCGCTGCGCAACGAAACGCCATCGATCTGCCCGTACTTAATCAGAATAGCGAGAAATGTTTTGGGTGATTAAGGACTTACGTCGTCGGGTACTAGACATGTAACCTTGATGCGATTAGACTGAGAGCAACCTTCACTCAAGGAATTGATAATTTAATGGAAACCGTCGTATATATATTTGGCGATGAATCGGGGAACTTCGACTTTAGCCAAAAACGGGGTGCTTCACGCTACTTTATTCTCACCACGGTTATGATGAAAAGTTGCGCCGTAGGAGATGCTTTACTTCAATTGCGACGGGAGCTGGCATGGAAAGATGTGCTGCTCACCGAACAGTTTCATGCGGCATCAGATCGACAAGCGGTCCGTGACCAGGTATTCAATTGCCTCGCTCCGTTCAATTTCCGTGTCGACGCCACGATTTTAGAAAAGCGGAAAGCCATTGAACGCTATCAGACCGACGTTTCTCAGTTTTATCGACTAGCGTGGTGGCTACACCTCAAGTATCTAGGCCAATCAATCCACGACGGAGACAAAGCTCTGATCGTAGCGGCCTCATTAGGAGAGAAAAGAAAAAGACAAGCATTCTCGGATGCATTTAACGACGTGGCCCGACAGACGGTATCCCATGCGGATTTCCATACCGCCTTTTGGCATGATGCGACGGATCCGTGTTTACAGGTAGCCGATTATTGCGGATGGGCTATTCAACGAAAGTGGGAAAGCCATGATGATCGATCCTACGCGCTGATTGAACACCAAATCACCAGTGAATTTGATGCATTCCAACGCAGTGCTCACTATTACTATTAATTACCGCTCATCTGATATGTCCGAGTAGCCAGTCGGAGTCCTCGGGAGCTCTCAGTGACGTGCGTCGTTCAAGAACCTCCCTGACCTTGGGTCGTTATACCTCATTCATAACATCCGGATATTCTTTTTTTCTTAGCAGAAAAAGGCCAGCTAGCAGACATTCGTCTGCAGAGCCCCATGGACTCTTTCGCCAGCCGCCCCGAACCATATTTAGTATAACCCGGTACTGACAAAGAATGCAATAAGCTGGAGGACTTAGTTAACCACGGCATGACCTCTGCGCGACTCCCCACCATAAGCCAGGTAGGCATTCCAAGCTCAGTTTGGAGTATACGAAGAACATTATGGTAGCTAACGGCTAAAATTGGCTGGAAGTTGACGCTGTCCAGCGTCTGGAACTGCTGACGATCACGTTTGTGACGACCCGTTCCCGTACGATCAATTATAACTTGAGTTTCGCACCCCCAAAACATCAGGAATCTTCGCCATTGAGCGCCGACAAAAAACGGCGGAAACCCGCATGAACACTGGGATTTTGGTATAATTAGGATATGATCCAAATGAGCTTAAAACGGGGGGTTATCATGAGCCAAGAGGTTTTGGAGATCGGAAAAATCCTATAAAAACACCCCTATTCGATGACGCGCGTGTTAATGGAGACCGCCCAGACCTTCCAATTGCGATCGATCGTGCGGAACGCGGGATTCGAGAAGCCACAAGGCTATCGTGTGGTCGAAATGATGACCTTGATGATGTTGCTCCCGTTCCTCCTGGTCAAAAGCGTCCATAGCTTGTTTGTTAGTGACGTTAAACGGATCACCAAGATGAAGAAGGATACTATCTATCGCTTGAAAAATCACGAACTCGTCCCGTGGCGATCGATTCGATACGGGGTGGTGAAACGCTTTCAAACGTTGACCCATCCGCAAAAACCGTCGCGCCGAATTCAGCGTTTGTGGTCGACGATACGACAGACTCCCGGGTCGGATCTAAAATCGAAAAGATCTCCTTCGTGTACGATCATGTGGCCGGCCAAAAAGGATCGAAGTGAGGGTTCAAACATCTGATGCTTGGTTGGTTTGATGGCACTAGCTTTGTTCCCCTGGATTTCAGTATCCATGCGGAAAAACCTTTACGCGGAAAGCATCGGAAAGCACCGTATCCGAAGGTTTGTCGCCCGGGTTCGCCGGGCGCCACGCGACGCAAAGAATGCTCCACGGATAAAATTAGCCAGGCGATCACGATGATTAAGCGAGCGGTCAAGCACGGAGTCAAAGCGCGCTACGTGTTAGCGGATAGTTGGTTCAGTAGCCAAGGCTTCATCCAAGCGATTCGGCAGATCAATCAGCAGGCCATGCACGTAGTGTGTGGCGTCCGAAAAGATAAGCGGAAGTACGGCTACAAGGGAACCACGGTCGACGCCCAAGGCCTCCCTGGCACGATTAAAGCAAGCAGGCAACGCTTCGCGTTGCCGCCGGCTAAACACATAGTATTATGGGGGCGCGAAACTCAAGTTGTCTATTATCATGGCATAGGATCAGAACGGAAGCCCTCGGCCGAAGTCCAAGGGTCCGAATCGACAGCCTGGTGAGCTATACCGGCATTGCTGGCAGGAGATCCCGCATAAGACGCGCGCAGTCGAACGGCTCGGCGCAGCGATCGCAGAACCAGGAATTTTCGAGAGCGGTCTCGGAAACCCCAGCCTCAACTCGCGACGGTTAGGCGGCACCAACTGATTGGCGATGCGGTGGTTTTCGTTCGTGGCGAAGCGTTGTTCCTTGCGCCGACGTTTATTGAGCAGGCGTTTCGCCGATTTTGTGCCTTTCATTTGCAACCGCTGGCGGAGTATTGGGGGCGCTTTTCTTGAATGAGGTCCCTAATCACAGTCACATCGTCTGGAGTAGCCACACGCAGAGGATTCATCAAGGGCAGTCCCACCAGACGATCCAGTCCACGCGATCCGTGCATTTGTCTCGTCGCCCATATCAGGGTACTACGCGAATCCGTCGGCGAGAAGCCGACGTCTCTATGGACACACCTTTCCGTCACTGGCCCGTTCCGAGGTTCCTCTCCCGGTCAAGAACCGAGCAAGTCCTTAAGGGGCACTCACCCTCGAATGTACGCTGAGACTGCACCGGTCCTACCCGGTCCCCGTCTGCTAATTACCTCAGTGGGATTTCACCCATTTTGCGTTTCGTCCCCTTTCAACACATGCAATAAGGCCTTCTTTGCTGAGGTCATTCAACGTCTTTGTGATTGTGGCCCGGCTAATTCCGGGACATCGTTCCTCGACATCTGAAATCCGAAAGTCCGCCAAAAACTCTTGAATTACGTCACGTACTCTCCTTTGCTTCCATCCGCGCGTTTGCGTATGTTCAACGTCGCCCACACGTTCTTCAAAGCGACGATAGGCCCGCAAAATAACGGTCAGAAAATACTCGACCCAGGGCAATACGTTCTGTTTCCCGTCATGCCACCCTTGAGACGATTGGTATAACGTGTCGTAATACTGCTCTTTCGTTTCCTCGATGATTTTTTCGAGGCTGACATATCGCCCGACCGTGTAACCTCCTTGATACAAAAGAAGCAAGGTGAGCAGTCTCGCCATCCGCCCATTGCCATCAGAAAACGGGTGAATACACAAAAAATCCAATACGAAGATCGCAATCAAAATGATGTCGGGGAGTTTCCCAAGATCCCGCGACCTGTCAAACTTTTGACAGAGGCTTTCCATCGCATCCGGGGTCTTCCATGCGGGAGTCGACACAAAGCGAACCCGCTGGTCCCCGGAAGGCAACGTCTCTTCGATCACATTATCGACAGATTTCCACTGTCCGCCTCGACTAGCACTCGCGTAGGCCATTAAGTCGCGATGCAACTGCTGGATCATGTTCGCGCGAATGAGAATATAGGAATGGCTGTCGTGAATCGTACGCAACACATCTCGGTAGCCTGCGATTTCTGCCTCAGAACGATCTTTCGGCGGTGATTTCTCCTTCATGATCGACTCGAACCGCCGAGCCGAGACGGTAATTCCCTCTATGCGATTGGACGATTCCGTGCTCTGAATAATCGCATGGTACCGCAGCGTGTCTAATACTTGCGGGATTTGACGTTCGTAAAGCGTTTGCTTCCCGCGATACTCCGCGATTTTACTGGTCAAATTGAGCATATCTACGGTGATAGGGAGTTTGTCTAACACATCTCGACCGAAAGAACTCATGAATAAACACCTCCTCGAATGATATATTTTTCCACCAATTATATCGTTATTTTGGCCAAAATAGTTGGGTTTAACACAATGACGCAATGGTTTTTTGGCGGCAGCGCAAAAATGATATGGATCGGTGCGCCCTTCCGTCCTAAACTTCCCGGTTCGAAGCCTGTTTAACGGCCCGAACGCATCCCACGGCTTTACCCGGTGATGGCCCCCAGTGTAAAACCCCGCCACTTGAGCAGCGCCTGAACATACACGACGTCAAATCCGTTGCGACCCGTCTCAACGGCGCGACCCCCGGCTACTTTAGATACCCAGGACCCGGCACGCTCACCAACCCGTCCATACACTAATTAATCGCCCAGATTGCGTACTGCTTGTACGTGATAACTGCAGGTGAGAAAAATACGATATACTGTGGCAAACGGGGGATTGTTATGCCTGAAGCCCTCAACGAGTTACTCCACCGCGTGACGAAGCAACAACAGGAAATTGCCCAGGCGAGGCCCCTGCCGGAAGCAACGCTCCGTAGTTTGTTAGATGACTTTCTCCTTCGCTTTGCCCATGATACGACCGCCATCGAAGGCAATACGCTCACCTTACAGGAAACGCAAGTGGTATTGGAACACGGGATAACCATCGGAGGAAAAACGATTCGGGAACACCTGGAGGTCAGAAATATTGCCACTGCGTGGCACGCATTGGAACAATGGATACAGTCTCGAGATCCCCTGACCGAAACGGTAATCACTCATCTACGCCAGTTAACGATGCAGGGAATTCTTGACGATGCAGGATGTTACCGTACCGTTCCCGTTTTTATTCGCGGTGCCCGACACGTCCCTCCTAATCCCTTTCGAGTACCGGACGCCATGGCCCGCTTTATCGCGCAGTTTGCCCACCGTCCCGATACGCTGCATCCCATTGTCTTTGCCGCCCATGCGGCCTTCATCCTCGATGATACGACGGACCGCCGGGTCGGGCGGCACCTCGAAAACGTCTCCTATGTGTTCGACCATGTGCTCGGAAAAACCGTGTTGGGGTTTAAACATCTCGTGTTGGGGTTCTTTGACGGCACGACCTTTATCCCCCTCGATTTCAGTATTCACGCCGAAAAACGCTTGCGGGATCGCAAGCGCCGCGAGCAATATCGGAAAATCTGCCACCCCGGATCGCCCGGATCCATTCCGCGCAAGGAATGCGCCGAGGACAAATTGACCCAAGCGATTGCCATGGTCAAACGCGCCGTCAAACAGCGGTTTCAGGCGCACTATGTACTGGCCGATAGTTGGTTCGGTAGCAAGGAATTCATCCAGGCGATCCGGCAGATTAAAAAGGGCACCCTCCATGTGGTGTGTGGAGTACGCAAAGACAAGCGACAGTATCGATACCACGGAAACAACGTGAACGCCCAATCGCTCCTGGCGATCCTGAAAGACGCCGGCAACGCTAAGCGTTGCCACAAGCTAAACACGCGGTATTATGAGGTCGGTGCACTACGACGAGATCGGAGAGGTCAAATTGTACGTGTGCCGCTTCCCGTACCAAAAACAGTGGCGCGTGTTTCTATCCACGGACACCACGTTGTCCTTTGTCGCCATGATGGAGATCTACGCTACGCGCTGGACGATTGAGGTGTTTTTCAAAGAAATGAAGCAGCAACTCCGGTTGGGCCAATGCCAATCCCGCGATTTTGATGCCCAAATTGCCCACGTCACGATCTGCTGCATCCTCTACATCTTTCTCGCCTACTTCCGACGGGTTCATGCGTATATCCCCTTAGGCGCACTGTTTGAGGGCATGGGGGCAGAACTCGTCGAAAAAAATCTCGCGGAACGACTGTGGGCGCTGTTCGAAGAACTCCTGGAGGCCGTCATCCGCTCCATCGCCGATTCGGGCGCGGTCGACCTCCGACAATTTAAACGATCGCCCGAATGTGCCATGCTGGAAGCCCTGTTTGAGGAGTCATTCTTAGGTCATCAATTACAATCCCTCGATCAGACCGCTTAAACCCCCAAAGTGGAAAGGAGTAACAACGTGAGGGCCAGCAAGGGTTCGCGGCCTCGCCGCCGACGAAAAAAGCCTGTGTTGGCGGGGTGCGAAACTCAAGTTTATAAGCTGCAAATTGCTCGAATTCCGCTTAAAAACACCTGGAGTATAGTCTCACCCATACTCCGGGTTTCGGATGTCTCGGTTCTACTGCCATTAAGCCCTCGAGATCCCCACGGCAAACCGAAATCTAACGCCCCATTCCAATCCTCTTACAAGCTCAGACCCTCGCTTGCCGCAAACGCTGCCGTAGGAGGCTCTTAGGTCTTGTTCCGTCGAGTCCGGTTAGAGGGCCAACCTCTTAGGCTGACCCGGGCAAGGGGGTCAACGGCACTCCTTGGGGAGACCTCAAGGCATAAACGATCGCCCGCAAGCGATCGGTACTCTCCTGTTTTCCCAAGACCACCATCAGTTCAAAAAGTCCTGGACCGACCGTCTTTCCGGTCAGCGCCAGACGAGTTGGATGGATGATGGCGGCTCGTTTGACCCCTTCGGCTTGCGCCAGACGGTCAAACAACAGAACCAGGCCATCATGATCCCAGGAGATGGACGCATCAAGCTCGGCAGCCAACCGCTCGAGACGCCCAGCGACAGCGTCATCGCGAAAATGCCGGTCCACGCCTTTGGCATCAAAGTGTTGGGGAGGTTGATACAAAAACCGAAGATTTTCCACCAATTCCACCAGCGTCCGGGCCCGCTCACGGGTTAATTCCAACGCCGCATGCAGTTTAGGCCCGTGAGCACAATCGATGCCAGCCTGCTCTATGAATGGCCGAATGGCCTCCTCCAGGCGGCTAAGCGATACACTACGAAGATACTGGCCATTCATCCACTCCAGCTTCTTTTGGTCGTAAATGGCCGCTGTGTGCTGCACTCGATTTAAATCAAACGGCTCGATAGCTTCGGCTAGGGTCATAAATTCCGCCCCGCTGGGATTTGACCAGCCCAACAACATCAGGTAATTGACCAGGGCTTCGGGCAAGATGCCCTGTTGACGGTATTCTTCCACTGAAATAGCCCCATGCCGCTTCGAAAGCTTGGTATGATCAGGGGCCAAGATCATCGGAACGTGGGCGAATTGAGGACCCCCGATACCCAGCGCCTCCGCAACCAGAATCTGCTTAGGCGTATTGGAAAGATGCTCGTCGCCACGAATGACATGACTAATCGCCATGCCCGCATCGTCCAAGACCACCGCAAAATTATAGATAGCCGTCCCGTCAGGTTTCATAATCACAAAGTCATCTAACTGGGCATTCTCGAAGACGACGTCTCCCCGAATCAGGTCGTGGACGACGGTGGTTCCCTGGTTTGGCACCCTAAGTCTCAACACGTGAGGCTTAGACGCCATCCAGTCAGCCGCTTGAGCGGTACTCAAGGTTCGACAGCGACCGCTGTACCGTGGTGGGAGCCCTCGACTTTGCAGCAGCTTGCGTTCGGCATCGAGTTCCTCAGGCGTACAAAAACACGGATAGACCTTCCCTTGAGCCAACAAGTCCCGAGCGGCCGCGCGATGGCCAGCGATTCGCTCCGACTGGCGATACGGTCCAAAGTCGCCTCCGACATCGGGCCCCTCGTCCCACTGAATCCCCAAGTTTTTGAGGCCCTGCATCATCTGGACTTCCGAGCCTTCCACTTGTCTCGCCTTATCGGTATCCTCAATTCGCAAGATGAAGCGTCCGCCATGATGCCTCGCAAACAGGTAATTAAATAATGCCGTGCGCGCTCCGCCCACATGAAGCGTTCCTGATGGACTAGGCGCATACCGTACTCTGACTGTCATAGTGTCCTCCGGTCCTAGGTTAGCACTGCGCTTTGCTATTGCCTCAGTGTAACGGACCTAAAGACCGGGGGTCAAGTCACGCCTCCGGCCGAGAAAATCGCCACCATTTAGACGCCAAATAGCCGAAGTGCCAAAAGGAGCGCAAACCCGGGTATGCCGAGGATTCCTACCGCCAAGGCCGTGACTGGATTGAGTCCAATCCCGAGACCGTGGTGGTCAGCCCAATGGTTCCATAAAAAAATGGCAACCACCGCTAACAAAGAATTGGCCAAAACCCGGCCAATCCATTGAAGTGGCCTCCAAAATAGGCGAGCCACCACCAAGAGCAAAACCAGACCCATGCCTCCCGCTAAAATCACATCTGGTTGCAACGGTCGTCCCCCCCGTAGGCTATATGCGTGAGGGGACAAGCCTATTCTGAGATCAGGCGTTGGGAATCAAACCAGGCGGCAAGGTCTTCAGGCCGTTTAATCAGCCAGGTAGGAGCGTGCTGATCCAGAGAGGCAGCTGAATGGATGCCTCCATAAGCCACCGCGACGACGGAAATCTTGGCACGATGGGCGGCTTCAATATCCGTCGGAGAGTCTCCAATAAACACTGCGTGGTTAGGATCCACGCCAAGCTTATTTAAGATCGCCTGGATGCCCATGGGGTGGGGTTTGGGCTCGGCCACGTCATCACCGGTCACTACCATCGCCAACATCGGCCGAATACCCTGAGTCCGCAACGCAATCTCCGTCGTCATGCGACCTTTATTGGTCAGTAGAGCGTGTCGCACCACCTTTTGACTTCGCTCCAGAAAGTTTCTAACAGCGGGAAACATCACCGCCGATACTTCTAATTGACGGTAACGTTCATAAAAGAGACGCACCGCCGTGGCGTAGCGGGTAGGCGGTACATGTCGACGAATGACTTCTTCATCGGTTGGCCCAAACCAGTTTAGAATCTCTTCATCGGATACCAGCCGATCCAAGCCGTACTCGAAGGCCGCACGAAAACTGGGGATGATTTGGTCGCGAGTCGGTGCCAAAGTTCCATCGTAATCCCAGATTATAAGCTTAAGAGGGTGCTTGTTCATGCTTATAATTCTTGCCTTCCCTCGAACGCTTTCATCAAGGTGACTTCGTCGGTATAATCTAAATCCCCACCCATGGGAAGACCGCGGGCAATCCTGGTAATTTTTACGCCGATCGGTTTAATCAAACGGCCCAAATAAAGCGCGGTCGCCTCGCCCTCGATCGACGATCCCGTCGCCACCACCAGTTCTCGAATAGTCCCGGTCTTGATCCGCGAAAGCAATTCACGAACTTTCAGGTCCTCCGGCCCAATTCCATCCATCGGCGCTATCGCTCCATGCAGCACATGGTATCGACCTTTAAACTCTCGCGTTTTTTCCATGGCAACCACATCTTTGGGATGTTCGACAACCATGATTAGCCCCGTGTCCCGGCCGGCATTACGACAAATCGCACACGGATCTTGGTCGGTGAAGTTGAAGCACACCGAACAATATTGAATCTTTTGGCGCGCACTCACAATGGCACGCGCCAAAAGTTCGGCTTCCCCTTCGGGACGATTCAGCAAGAA
>DAHXNH010000231.1 GCA_027365485.1 Clostridiales bacterium | reverse complement strand
AGCTTCGACAAAAATTGTTCGGGCTTCTTGATAAGCATTGCTGTTCACAATGCGATCCACATTTTCCATCACAAACCACATTGGCTTAACCGATGCGACGATTTTAGCGAATGATAAAGTTAGATCGGCTCTTTCACCCTCAAGGCGTTTTCCGGCATGAGAAAAATCTTGACACGGTGGCCCTCCAATGATGATATCAGGCGATAACGGTCCAATCATTTCGGATGCCTCAGCATGATCGTGCAAGTCTAGATTGTGAACTGGGTGGGAAAAATTCTCCTGGTAACACAAGATCGCCTTGTCCCAGTGTTCAACCGCGGCAATGATGTCGAAACCCGCGTTTTTAAATCCCAACGACATCCCCCCACACCCCGCAAATAAATCTACGACTTTCATCCAGTATCCCTCGCATTCTTGCACGGTATCGCCTTCCCGGACATACTGCCGGAGGGCTTGCCATTGGGGCCGGTGGATGGTGCGCCCGCTGGCGTGGTCGATAAATACTTTGTCGAGGCGGTCCCGCTGGTCAGCGAGTTGACGGGCGGGGTTTTGTTCCACGGTACTGACCCGGACATAGCCAATCCTTTGGCCTGTGGCCATGGGAATCATCTCCTTCTATCTATAGAGGCCCCGCGAAATACCAGCGGCCCCCCTGTCGCATGGGGGTCATAGAGTGTGAAAAAACGACACTGGGTCGGGTGTCGCATGAGGCCAAACCCATGCCCATGCGACAGAAAAGTGTGTCGCAGGACCCCTGTTTCAGACGAGACCCGGACGCGACGGGGTTTTGAACAAAAAAAGCCCCGGCCAGTCAGGCCGGGTTCCAACGTTAGAATTCTTCAAAGCGCTCGGGTGCCATCCGGGGAGATCCTTTAGCTCGTTCGGCGGTTCCTTCTTCGGGCACAAACGCCCCCGTTAATGCCTCGAATCCGGTCACGAAGACTTGCTGAATAATGGCTTTCGAGGTTCAATATCGGGGTCCGGACGATCGATTAAGCAGGCCAAGTTCCATTGGCGGCCATTGCACGCTCCCAGATCGCGCCACCGTCGGTGGTCTTCAGCAGCAAACTTTTGGAAGCTGACGTCACCCCATTGATCCTCTGTAGCAAGAGCCATCCGGTGGAGTTGTTCGTCATTTGCAGATTTTCTACCTGATACCCGTGTTCAGACGCCATCTGCAGAACGCCGGATATCGGAATGGATGACCAGGTTTTTCCGCCATTGCTGGTGGCGTCAAACCGCGTTAGCGCATCATCCACGAGCCAACCGCGGTCGGCATTGATGAAGGACGATTGCAGAGCGAATTGAGACGGGTCTAAGGCGAGCACAGATTTGATCGTCCAAGTGGCGCCCCCATCGGTGGTGCCATACGTGAGAACGTGATCCGATTCGGATTTGCCCTGATACTGCATTAAAACTGTGCCCCGCGGCCCCGAAAACATCGGGGTAAACCCGATGGTGTTGTTGTTCCCCTCGAAGTCCTTCGGGATGGGCAACGCGAGCGGAATCCAGCGTGCGCCCGCATCGGTGCTGTGATACAGACTGGCACTGGCGGTTGTAACCACCAGGTTGCCCACCGCCACCCATCCATCGGTGGCATTGGTGAACGTCATCGGCATTGGCTCATCCATCGCCGGGAGAGCGTTTGGCGTCGGATGGGGGTTCGGCACATATCCGCTTGCCGCCGACATTATCGTCCACGAGGCTCCTTGATTAGTCGTGCGAAGGATATCGGTGTCTCCCTGCATCATAGCGCCGCCGGAAAACGCTCGAATCCATCCGGTTTTGGTCGACGTAAAGTCAAGTTGCTCCACCATCGACATGGCTCGCGGAAGTATGGTCACGCTCCGACGCCATCGGCGGCTACCCGTCGTGGTGCGTAGGACGGTGAGCGTACTCGACTTCTGGTTGCCTACAATCCACGCAATCCATCCGATTTGAGGGCCGAAAAATGAGACCGTCGGGGTGGTTGTGTTGGGGTTCTTGGCGAGGGGAGAGCCCGGGACCGCGTATCGCGTCCAACGACCGCCCGCATCGTTGGTTCGCCAGAGTACGAACCGACCATGTTGGTATCCGTCTGTGTACCCAACCGTGGGCGTCACCATGTCGACGGCCATCAATCGTGCTGACGATAGCAGGACGAGGGATGGTGCGCTGGGCCCCGAAGCGGCGAGAGCCGTAGGGGTCAATCCGATGATGCCCGCCGCTAGGGCGGTGACGAAATGTGGCCATCGGATGCGGTCAGTCATCCAAGCCCGGTAGTGACGCATTGATCTTCCTCCTCGGTTAAACACGTTAGGTAGGCGCGAAGCTGTGTTACTGGACATAACGCCAGGACGCAGGAAAAGGTTACACGCTAATCGGCATGACTGAGGAGACTTTCCGAAGGGTCGCCGGTTTGCTACCTGTTCGGCCTTGCAGCTCGTACCCTCGTCATTCCTGCAGGGGAAGAACCTGCATCGCTAAATGGCCCATTCAGCGTCAAGCTAAGCGATATTTCGGGCGGGGGGATCGCCGGAATGAAAGCTCCACGGAACATATCCAGGCCTCGGCAAGGTGGGGTCCACCAAGAGGGCGGGCCAATGGCGGCTCTTTGGTTTCTTTTTTTCAGAACCATTCTCTTCACGGGTTAGGGCGTACTCCTGCCCGTTAACGCCACAAGCCTGGGAATGGTCATCTTCGGGCTTGTGGCACATACGCCCCCGTTAATTTATTAAGGCTATTTGCAATCTAAGGTGGGATCGCTGACGATCGCCTACCGCGCGATATCGCCCGATTTATGCAAAACCTGGTTGAAAAAGCCTTGGCACCGATCCCCCGTCTCCCCAAGGATTCGCTGGACAGCTCACGTGCAAAACGCGGTGGGATCTGTGGCCTGAAGCGGGAAACCCTTCCCCGCACCAACGAGGGCGTTCGGGCCCTTGCGCCAGCCATCACCGCGACCCGCACGCTCTATCCTGCGTGATACGGTCGGAGTCTTCGGTTGACGGTTCGTGCCCGCCAGGCAGGCAACACCATGACCCACGGAGGGCCTCTTCCAACCAGAGTATCGTGAGGCGAAAGAGGACGCGTTGGCCAGAAACAGGGAATTTCCAACCACCTATTGCACAAAGCCGTCTTTTTTTCGGAGTGACGTTCACGACTTTGGTTCTCGTGGCGCTGACGCATTGGAAAACGCTTCGCCATCATTTTTTGGCACAACCCGTAGGAGCGGTCGTGATCGGCCTGGGTATCCTTTCCGGCACGATGCTCGTGG
>DAHXNH010000227.1 GCA_027365485.1 Clostridiales bacterium | reverse complement strand
CCCGTGGGTGCAGGTGCAGGGGTTAGCGTCGAGTTTCTTGGCGGGCGTCGCCCGCCGATTACCTAACGATTGGGCCCAACGCTATGGGGATCGCCCGGTACTCTTGGAAACCTTCGTCGAGCATGATCGTTATGCCGGCACTGCCTATGCCGCCGCCAATTGGCACCGGATTGGTCACAGTACAGGGCATGGGCGCCTCGCCGCGCCCACCGCCGCCGCGAAACCGCTGCGCGATATCTGGGTCTATCCGCTCCAACCCAACTTCCGAACGATCTTAACCGACGGTCGCCGCACCGATCCGGCCCCACCGGCAGGTGCTCAGCATGCAATCCCTTCCGCTTCACACCCGAGAGGAGAGAATCGATGATGACCCCTTCCCAGACCTGCGCGATCCCCGAGAATCCGAACTTTCACGCGACGATTGAGCGATTTGGCACCTTCTTGAGGTTTGTGGCGAGTGAGCAGGCGCGCGAACTCACTCACGCCGCGTTAGAAACTGAGATGAGCACCATGGGCCGAGACATCCTCCGCGAGGCGATGGCAGAGCATTTTGCTCTCCGGGCGAAGGAGGAGCCCCAACGGGACCCGGTGGTGGATGCCCAAGGCGTAGTCCATACCACCCAAGAACCTGAACAAGCGCGTCCCTTGGTCACTATCTTTGGGCCGATCACGGTGACACGGCGGGCCTATCGCCATAAAGGCACCGCCAATCTCTATCCGGAGGACGCCGTGGCCAATCTCCCGGCCGAAAAATACTCGCATGGGTTAAGGGAAATCGCCGCTACGGCCGCCGTCAAAGGATCGTTTGACGAAGCCGTCCGGTCGGTCGAGGACCAAACGGGCCAGCGGCTGGGCAAACGCCAAGTGGAACAACTCGCCCAGCGCGCCGCGATCGACGTCGATACCTTCTACCAGCATCAGCCGCGACCGGACGCTGTCGCCGACCAGGCCTTGGTCGTTTCCGTGGACGGCAAAGGGATCGTGATGCGACGGGAAGGCCTGCGACCCAGCACGGCCAAAGTGGGGAAACCCGGGCATAAACTCCAGACCCGGTTATCGTCGGGCGAGAAACGAGGGCGCAAACGCATGGCGGAGGTGGGCTCCGTGTATGGGGTGATCCCGGTGGTCCGCACTCCCACGGATATTCTCCAACCCAAACCGTCCGATCCTAAGACCCCCAAGACCCCTGGGCCGAAGGCCCAGGATAAATGGTTGACCGCCAGCGTGGTCGACGATGCCCGCTCCGTCATGAAGACGGTCATGGACGAAGGCGACCGGCGCGATCCCCACCATGATCGCCCTTGGATCGGGCTGGTCGATGGTAACAATGATCAGTTACGGCATCTGCAAACCGAGGCGCGCCTGCGCCAGATCGATCTCAAGCTGTTCATCGACTTCATCCATGTGCTGGAATATCTGTGGAAGGCCGCCTGGTGCTTTTTTGCCGCGGGCGATCCCAAAGCTGAAATCTGGGTCTTGCACCAAGGCCTGGCCATTTTGAACGGGAAGTCGTCCCAGGTGGCTGGAGCGATTCGTCGCAAGGCCACCACGAACCACCTCACGCAGGATGAGCGCAAAGCGGCGGATCGCTGTGCGGACTATCTCCTCAATAAACGCGACTTTTTAGACTACCCGACGGCGTTAGCCCGCGGCTGGCCGATTGCGACCGGCATCATTGAAGGCGCCTGTCGCCATCTCGTGAAAGACCGGTTCGATATTACGGGAGCCCGGTGGGGCCTCGACGGCGCTGAGGCGATTTTGAAACTACGGACCGTCTGGAGCAATGGAGACTGGACGGCGTATTGGGCATACCATCTCGCCCAAGAACAACAGCGCGTCCACCTCAGCCGGTATGCCTCCTCGGCCTTGCCTTCTGCCGCCTAAGCTCCAGGGGATCTCGGAAGATTTCGTTCCGTTCTCATCGGCCTGGCGCGCGGCCCAAGCCATGGGTATCGCCGCCATCAGGAGGCGTTGGACCTCCAGCGAGCGGGTTTGCATCTCCGAACTCTACGCGTCGGTTGAAGCCGAGGCCTCAAGCAGTGCGGCCCGGAGTTTTTCCCAGTCCTCGACCATGCGGCCGGCGCTGCCGGCGGCTTCTTCGATGCGTCCATTGGGTCTCTCCTCCACAATGATCTACCTACAGATGATCCAGACCTTCGCTGCACGACTCCTAACTCCTGCCGGAAAGTCTCTGG
>DAHXNH010000026.1 GCA_027365485.1 Clostridiales bacterium | reverse complement strand
CAGCGAGACCCGAGCGTCTCACCATTCGGAAAACACGCCCATCATATCGTCCATGGACTCCGCCACCCACCAATAAGTCTCCCCTAGGAGCCTGTCCGTTAATTCCAGTTTCCTCCCGGGACAACACAACATATACGTATTGCGAACAAATCATAGCCATAGATGTTGTGGAAGAGGCTGACAAGACGCCAATAAATGGACAAACTCCTAGTACCTCGATCGCCGAAGCGATCCTCTGTTCGGTCGCTCTTAGGGGCTATACGGCGCGCGGGTCAACGTTTTCGTTTTCTAGCAAAGTCACCGGATACATGGATGCCTGGTTTAGCGGGGTGTAGGCACGTTCACGGCTTCGTTGTCAAATCGCCAAGTTCGGCCCGCTCGCAGTATACGACTAGCCGATCTTTCAGATCTTTACGACCGGATATATAGCACGTACACTGGATGGAATATTAAGCAAGGGAGTTCGGGCATCAGAGTGTGCACTATCGGTTTTGATCCGGATGAAAGCAGTTCAAACTTTGGTGGGTTTCAAGTATAGTCTGTACACCGTCCGCAATCACTATCGCAGCCCCAAACGTAAGCATCTTCATTCGCGTGATCAAAGCGAATTCTCCTTGTCTCTGTGGACTAAATTCGGGTCCGTGATCCCGGATTTGGTCCACTTCACCCAGTAAAATCCTCGAGGATTTGGCTATTGTTAAGCATCCTCAATTTGGGGCAGACTAGCCTAACTGCTATCGCCCACCAACGAAATTCGAGACTTTTCATCTTCAATGAGTTAATCTACAAAATAACTGAACTATATACCCGGCACTAACGATCCAATATGGGTTCTGACTCCGTTTGAGTGTCTTACTTGTTCCCGCGCGTGACGCGTTTCAATTCTTTACTGCCGAATATAGGACGATTTGTAACCTAGGGTGATTTATGAACGTTATATAAGCAGGGGCACACTAGAAACCGTCTGCTCTGATTCATCAATGCCCTAGCGACCCTGTGGACCTACCGAATTTTGGGGGATACGGCGTCCGGAGCCATTTCCTCGAAAATCACCCCAAAAATTATCCGGATCTTATCGGAGGCGGAATGAGCCGCAACGGCCTTGGAGAAAAACCGCAAAGTCCACAATTGTGTATGTTCTAGAAAGTCAGATTAGGAGCGTGTCCACATGACGAGAGAACAGAAAACCCGGGAATGGCATCAATTGGCACGGTCCCACACGACCACCGTGCTCACAAAAAGTCGATGGCTCCAGCGACTCCCCTCTATCATCATCGCAACCATGCTAGGAATTGGCATCGAGATCTCGGCGCTTCCGCGTCCAAGCATGGCTGCAGCGTCTTTTCGTTCCATGGTCGTCCCTGCGATCGCCGTGGACCATGGCACGCCTTTAATATTGAGCGCCTCTCGCCGGCAAATCGTGGTGGAACATCAGCAAGGCTCCGATTGGCACCGACAGGTGGTAGCCGCAGTTTCCCCTCAGGACACCGTGACTGCAACCTCGCTCATCTGTCAATCGCAAGGCTGCATAGGCGCTGCAGTCGTTGCCTGCAGCCTGCCACGACCTTCGGCCCATATCTGGGTGTTCCGACCGCAGAACTTTAACTCCAAGCTGTTGTGGACCCATGTGACTACCATGACCGTTCCGAGTTATCTCGTCGGACACGTGTATCTAGCCCTCGCAGGTCGGTACGCGTGGTTGATGGCCACGACCACCCCGGCGCTCGGTCAAATGCCTAAAATCCTCTGGGCTAGTCATGATCGAGGAGCTCGATGGAGACTATTGGCGACGGGAAGTCTTCCGTCCTTGGCCGCCGATCAGGAATTTCCAGCTCCCGACTATCTGCCGTTCGGCTATCCTGATGGGATGGTCGGAAATACCCATGGAACCTTGACCGTGGCAACAAGTCCCCGTGGCGGAGATATCAAACTGGAAACGGTATACCAGATGAACCGTCCAGGGGTACAAGTGTTAACGTTTAATGTGCCCCCGGCCTTTCGGCCGATTTATGAGGGATTTCCTGCGCTGTACGGGCGATCACAGGTGGAAATTCCACTTCTAGAGTCTCACCACGGACATGCGTACCTCGCCCTAGCCAGCCGAAGGAATGAGAGCACTCATTGGAGCATGTACCAATGGGGCCCAACTATCAGCGGCCCTTCCGTAATTTTTACCGGCAAGGACACGGACATCCTTGTCGGCCTGAAGACATTACAGATCGTCTCGCTGAACCGCCAGGTCATCCAGTTGCCCATCGTTTCCGCCTTTCAGATGCCATTGGTCGCAGCCGCCATCGCTCCGGGAAAGATCATCGTATTAGGGCATGGTCAGACATTCTGGGTGAACACCAACCGAGGCCTCTGGCGACAATGGAGACCTGTGTAGCGTCCATCCATCGCGATCACGCGGTTCTCGTATGATACCGCGACCCAGGATACCTTACGCGGACCCGGTGTCCTTATGAAATTTGCTGGAGTCACCGAAGACGATCGTACGGACTTAGCGTGCCAGTACATCTGTGTTCCGCCGGGTGTGACGACTGTTTGGGTAGCGGTGGAATGCCAGAAACCAATGGAACGACCTTGTGGCCTCAGAATCAATTGGAATCCGGTGAACGAACACTTCGACCCGGTTGGGAAGAGACGTCCAAGCAATTCATGCGCTGGCAGACGTTTTCTCATTTCAACTGCGAGAGTGGCACGGCTATGAGGTATACTGCGAGCGGGTCGAATTTACCGGTTTGACGCCAAGGCTGTGAGCGTCTCAACACCTTGCTTCATAGTGAGTTCCCAACACTTTGGCCTTCCTCTAAAACGGAAACTATGATTCGCGCGCAGTATATAACGATTCATGGGCGCAAAAGGGTACCGAAGTCGTTAGACGAGGCGAGGTGTAGGGCATATGTCTTTCCGTTAACGCTTCAACAAATAAGTCGTCGACTCAAAAGTGTGAGGCGCATACGCCTCCGTATGTTCATGAACCTTGCTCCCAAAGAGTCTCACTGAACGGTCGGTAGTCCCGCATCGGTGCGAGAAAACATTTTGGTCGGCTGTAACCTTATGCGCGATAGCGGCGTTAATGTAGGGAAAAGGTCGCCGCGTGCGGTGCCTGTCCCAGTACTGAGGTCTACCTTGGACACGGGTTTTATTTGGAGAGGACGACGCTTTATGCGCAGGAGATCGATGAAGACCTGCGTTCGCATTGGTCGAGCAGTGCTTTTGGGGAGTGTCATCCCGCTTGTAGCCGTGTGGACGCTATTGGGAGGCAGTGTGGACGCTGCGTTGCGACCGAGTAGTGCGGTGAAGATGAATCGGACCAAGGGTCAACCTAAGACTGTGATGGAGCATGTCTTGGGCATGCGCGTCGCGGTGCCCAGTGCGTGGCACAAACGGGTCACGCGATATTCCAACGGGAAAGGGGTAGCCCTCTTCTCAGGCCCCTTGGGACGGTATCTAGAACTTGCGGTGACACCGCCCTTGGGGGGAGCCCAAAGCTGGGCACCGCTCGTTGGTTACGCAGCGGACAATCTGACCGGATTTCACCCCTATGAGGCGGTGTTCCGCCAGCAGACGTCCCAGCACATCACCTATGTCGCCCAAGTAATAGTGTCTGGAGGGTCAGACGTGAGCCTGTCCCTGCAAGTTCCCCACCAAGAGGCGGCCTTGGCCGCCCGCATCTATGAGAGTTGGCGGCACCCCCCGCGCCTGACCCCCACAATGGCCGTGCATACGATGGAACACATGAAGACCTCTAATTCCGCGAGTATGCTCCCGAACGGTGAAGCATGGTATCTGGCCGGAGGCAGCCACAATGCGGTCCTACAATCGTGGTATTTATTCCATACCGAGGACGCGGGAAAACGGTGGCGGCTATTAAACTATACCAACAAACCGCAGCGTTGCACCGACCGGACTTGCTTCTTTCCCAATCGGGCGACGCCTGCGTCCATACGCTTTCTTTCTACCCGCGTAGGCATCATCGCACAGCCCGGGGCCTACGGTCATTCGGCGTTCATCTACCGGAGTACCGACGGGGGTCAAAGCTGGACGGCACAGCGCCTCGCGTTGAATGCGATGGCGCGAACCACGGCGGCACCACGGATTGCGGTGACCTCGGGGACGGTTACCTTCTCCGTACTCATGCTAGGCAAGCCCGCCGAGGTCTTTATCAGTCGAAACCACGCCATTAGTTGGCGTTTGAATCGCCCAACGTAATATTTCGACGACCGCAAGCGGTCTTCCCTGTCGTTTGACCTCATATGGCTTCCGCGTCGGATATGGGATTAACGCCCCCGTTAATGCAACGAGAGTGGCGCTTTTGAGCGAACCATCAGGCGAGTCGTCTTCCACGCCCGAGGATTTTCAGACCGACATTCATAGTCGTGACCGCAGAGCCCAACCAGATGGAGGGAATAACGTCGAGAAAAGAATTATTTCCCAGTAAAGCAGGAGATTACGATGCGATGCGGAATACATCTATCGTAAAGGGAATTCACTGACAACAATGGACGTGAATCAATCAACCCCTTCGGTATGACGAAAGGTTGAACGTTCATGAAGACGAAATCACGATGGGTCTCCTGGCGAATGGTCAGCGCCTTACTAGTGTTGCCACTTTTGGGAATGACTACGACGGCG
>DAHXNH010000210.1 GCA_027365485.1 Clostridiales bacterium | reverse complement strand
GCATGATGACGTCGCTATTGGGAGGACGGTGTTAAATCATCAGTGACGATATTTTTGTTACCCATCGCCAACGCGTGGCCAGAGGTGTTCGAGAACAGTCTGCAAACGCGCTGATCGTAAAGCCTAATCAAATTGGCACGGTGACCCTGGCGCTTGACGTGGCGAAATTCGCGGCGAGTAGCGGATGGAACGTTGTGGCATGGAGTCGGTCGGGAGAGACCTGTGAGACGTTTTTGGCCGACTTTGCTGTCGCTGTCGGCGCCCCGGAGATGAAGGCGGGAGCTCCTGCCCAAGGCGAGCGCTTAGCCAAATATAATCGACTGCTGTCGCTGGAAGCTCACGACCCAAGCCTGGACTTCGCTGGCTGGAGTTGGCGGAAGTTTCCCGAAAGCCGGGTGAGTGGATAAGTGCAGGGCATCGGTGCGTTGCCTCGAGGGTAGAGCGAGCGTGCTCTGACTCGGGCTCACCGGGAAAGGGCAGCGCCCAGATTCGATGGACTAACGGCGACGTACTCCTAACCAGGGGAAGAGTGGTATAAACTCAGGCAAATCCACGATCACGGATAAAAGCGTGCTGAAAAGGAGGAACCCGTTCGCATGCGCACAGGCAAAACGACGATGACGGACGAAAGCATCCAGGAATGGCGGACTCGAAACGTATGGGTTTTTTCCCTGGCTTCGTTGTTTTCGGACTGGGGTCATGAAATGGTCACCTCCCTGATACCGGGTCTGCTAGTAGCCTTGGGAGCGCCGGCGATAGCCCTCGGGGTGGTCGAAGGAGTCTCCAATCTTGGGCAAGCATGGGCGGCCATCTGGGGCGGCCGAGTCAACGACCGCAGACATGGTCGCTATTTCTTTCTTATTGGCGGATACGTATTGACCGGCATTAAGGCACTTATGGCCATCGTGCCAAGCTGGCCCTGGATTGTGTTGCTGCGGACCGTGGGATGGATTGGTCGAGGTGCCCGAGGTCCGATTCGCGACGCCTATATTGCCGAGGAGGTCTCTTCAGCCAATGTGGGTAAAGCTTATGGCCTCAGGGAGGCATTTGATACCATCGGGGCCTTACTTGGCCCCTTGACAGCAGCGTTGTTTGTCACTTCCGTACGCCCAGCAACCTTGATCGCTTGGACGGCTGTTCCCGCAGCGGTGACCGTGGCCGTGATTATTCGTCTCCGTCGGCTTCCCGAAGAACCCACGGCCAGGCCTGTCCACGAGTTGGGCGAGGGCGTGAGCCTACCGCGCACCCGAGGGTATACCCGGTATCTGTGGTCGACCTTGTTATTTTCGATGGGGTACCTAGCGCCTACGTTCTTTATTCTTCGAGTGTGGAATAGTGCGGTGACGGTGGGCGGCTTGTCTCCACACGCTTTAGCGCTTTTGCTCTATGCGTTACATAATGGCGTCTATGCCGTGACCGCCTATCCCGTGGGTTGGATAAGCGACCATCTCTCCGCTCAGAGCCTCTTGCGGTTGGGGTACGGAGTGTGGTCGCTGGTCTTGTTAGGGTTTGCTTTTGGAGGAGCCGCGGCGAGTTGGTGGATCGTCTTGTTTGCCTTAGCGGGATTAGCTACTGGCATCATCGAGGTGAGTCAGAAAATGACCACGGTAAAATTGGTGTCAAAAGATTTTCGAGGCACGGGGTTGGGTCAGGTGGCAGCCGTTCGAGGGGTCGGTCAGTTGGGCGCCGGGCTGGTCATGGGCGGCCTTTGGAGCCTGATTGGGGCACGAAGTGGATTCGTGGGGGAAGCAGCGTTGGCTTTGGCTGGCTTGGCGCTGCTGTGGGTCGGCCCCCGCTTAGGATCTTGATATAGGCCTGGGACGAACCACGCTTATCTTTCTGGCCTGAGTGAGATGGTGATGAAATGGGAGGCGTGACAATGGTGTTTGAGATACCGGGTCGAGAAACGTTGACCGTGTCGCACGTGATTTTTGATTATAACGGAACGCTAGCGCTTGATGGCGCCGTGACCGAAGTCGTAAAATCTCTGCTAAGGGAGGTCTCAGCCCAGTACGCTACTTACATCGTAACGGCCGATACCTTTGGGACTGCTGGGACCTTTGCCGAGACCTCAGGCCTCTCCTGCCATGTGATCCATACCGGAACGGACAAAGCACGATTCGTGCAACAACTCGGCGCGGAAGTCGCAGCGGTTGGCAACGGGGCCAATGACGCCCTGATGTTTCGCAGAGCCGCATTAGCGATTGGAGTACTAGGCCCCGAGGGAATAGCTCGTGAGGCGATGCTGAGCGCGGATCTCTTAGTGCCTAGTATTGAACGGGGATTGGAATTATTGCTGCAACCCAAGCGGCTCGTGGCTACTTTGCGTCCGTAGGTCACATGTTCACGAAGATTCCACTAGACCATGGCGGAGCAGGAAAGTAGATGAGGGCCACGGACCGCCGAGTACCGGGCCCCCGATGCTATCCTTTCCCAAGGTGTTGTTGACGGAGGGTGTTTTTCAATTGATTGACCGTATCCTCGGAGGCGGGGCGAAGCCCATATCGTTCCTCTTCGTAGCCCGCCACTAGATCCAAAATGGCGTGGTCTTCGGGCGATGAGGTTTCCGTTTCAATTTCTTGGATGCGTCGAGTGGCATACGATCGCAAGGTTTCCCCAGGCTGAATCGCCCGGCCCCGCCGAGCTTCCGAGCGAAGCCAGCGGGCGACCAAAAGGCGGAGCGGAGTCAATGAGCGAGTGGGGCGACGGCGGCGGGGGGAAAGATTGACACGTTCCATCCGGATGCCATTTTGGTCCAAGCGCACATGATCGTGTACTCGTTGAGTGCGAAGGACAACCAAAACTATCAGCAAAAGTCCCAAGATTAATAATACGAGGCTCCAGTCAATCGGTGGCAGCGTAAGATGGTGGGGGGAGTTGGCTAAATGGAGTCGGAGGGGTCCGGGAGTTCCTTGGATCGGGGTTTTCTTTTTCGATGCCGTTTTGCGAAACAGCTGCAGCGCCAATACCACGAGACCCACAATTCCTAGGTCGACAGCGATTTGAATGACCATATCCCGCCAAAGAGTAAAGACCATGTAGCTGGCTAACAGGGCCAGTGCGACTAAAAGAGCCATTAAGCGAACAGATGGGAAAATAGCCAGAATCACTAAGGTGGCGCTGATTAGGCGAAACAGGCCCACAAGAGCCCGCAGTGCTCGGTTGGAGACTGGTCCACCATCCTGAGCGATTTGAGCATGGTGCATGGCTGCCATGCGACTTAAAATTATCAGCAGTGCAGCGACGACGATAGCGATTTTTACCGCCTGTGGGGAGCCCAAAAGCGCGTTAAGGCCCCAAGCACAGGCCAAAAATCCGAGATCTGAGATTAAGTGGCGGGTTTGCACGTCGTTATCAGGGGTTCCCGCAGCCACCGCCATCCGGCGGAGTATGAAAATTGTCCATCCTGACAAGGCAAGCACCGTAGGCCAAGCACCGAACCGTACAGTCCATAGAGCGGTCAACAATACGGTTAAGGCGATCAACAGAATTTGGGTGCTTACCACCTTATACTTGGTGAGCACCGATGGCAGACCGATTACTAAGAGGGCGGCTAGTAAAGCTTCCCCTGGTGTTTGCCAAGAGGTCGTTTTGGTGACAGCACTGACTCCAGCAAAGGCGACCATCGCGGCCACCGACGCGTCGGCGGCGATGGCCCAACGATTCAACATCGGTCTCTTCATGGCGGGGTTCCCTCGTCTTCGGCAATGGAGGTGGAGGATACGAGGAGCGTTTCGACATCATATCCAGCACGTTGGAATGGAGATATTTGGCGCCGAATGAAATCATCTTCGTAGCTGATGACCAAGATAAGTTGCGTCGGCGGCGGAACGGTTCTTCGAATTTCGGAGAGAATATTGGTTAGAGAGACGGCTGGGTACGCGGCCACACTACCGAGGAGGTGGCCAAGATGGTGGCGAAGGCGTGAATTCCAGAATCCTTCGCCTGAGAAGACCAAATGGTGGTCAGACCCATATTGCCGTCCATAGCGCCAATATCCGTCGCAGTACAGAAGACATTGGATTCCCTGCTTTGACAGTGCTTCGATTAATGCAAACGTGGTTTCGTATATCCGGTCCGCTTGGTCGGGGTGTCCCTCCCAAGTGTGCTTAGATACCCGCACACTGGCAAGTACCACAAGCCGTTGGCTCATCGATGTCGCGCGTTCCAATACAATGAGTTCACCGCGGCGGGCGCTTGCGATCCAAGTGATGTCACGGACCGCATCTCCTTGAGCATACGTTCGCATGTCGATCCAATCGAGCGAGGTGGGTGACCATTTTCGCTGGGAAGTCATGAGTGGAGTAGCCCGCAGGCGCCGTAGTGTAGGTGGACTGTCGCTCCGTTGCCGTCTCTTTCGATTGACGGTGCCTCAGTACGCCACCCTGCCCGATTTCCTGCAGGCTCTCTAAAATTCCGTACGGTCGGTTTGCCCGAATACGGCTTCAAACGACTACTCCAGCCGGAGTCTGCCTCGGCCAGCCGAGGCTTAAAGGCACCCGCCTATCCACCCCCACTGCCCCGAGTTGGCTCCGGCCTACGGGTCTCCCTACAAGGTCGCGGTCCTCGCGCTATAGCGCTTGCCACGACGGCGGGGACCATGAGTCGTCCACGGGGCCTTTCCTCGCCAGCGGTTGTGTTGTCCGCCGGGTCTTCGGTACTACGCCCCGATCCGCCAGACTTGGCGCCACCCCCCGATTTCGCG
>DAHXNH010000200.1 GCA_027365485.1 Clostridiales bacterium | reverse complement strand
CGATGAAGACCGGGGGACGACTCGGATTGTAGCCACCGGAGGGGCGAGTCGTCTGACGGCACCCGGCATTTTTGCCAATGCGAGGCGGATTCTTTCGGCGCAAGACCGCGATGCGGCCGGAGAAGCACAGGCCGAGCAGGTGGACGTCGATGTCGCAGCCGGGGGGCTCAGCATTCCCGTGGCCCGCCTACGCCCACCGCAAGGGGCCAAGGACTGGAATGACGCGTGGCGGTCCGATCCTAGCGTGGTTCGACGATTTTTGGCACGACAGTTGGATTCGAACCTGGTTCGGGGAGTCTCTCGATAAGTCTCCCAAACGTCCATTTTGACTGTCTATGCAACCGAAACGCGCGGTCGTTATTGCGTGTCTGACCTGTCCACTGAACGATTTCAAGGACCACGATGAGACCAACCGCAGCGATGAGTCTAACTCAAGATCAGCCATTCTTCTTAACTTGAATTTGTGATGTACATTCAGCGGCATAGACATCTCCGGAGAACATAGCCGGCGATGCGACTATACGTCGTCGATTAATCGTGATTTTGCGATATTACGAACTGGAAAAGACATACTCAGGAGATAACTCGTGGCAACTGCTGCGAACGCAGCAAAAAGGTGTTTTCGAAACCCTAGCAGAAGTTTCCTACTTACGGACGCCTAATCAGCCGAAATCGTTTCTCTGAAAGTGATTGAAGGATTTGCGATGTATTATACAAGTTTCTTGAGTGATGGGTCTAGGTATGGAGATATTACGTTTTATCAAGATGGTCCCTGTTTATCGGAAACGTTGCTCTATTAGCCATTGGAAGGCGCGTTAGTTAGCCGATGAGATAGCAGTATTGTTCGCAAAACGATGAGGTTTTCTTCAAAGATCCGTCGCAAACCGAAAACTCCTGCTAGGTTCGAGGGTGCGAAAAGGTAACTATTTAGGTATACCAATCGCAAGGGTTGGGATCCTGGAAGCGGTAGGAAATTTTCGGTACGTCCAGCGTGGCAAAGGGCAACGCCGATGAGGGATGGGGTCGGCCATCCTTTCATGATCGTTGGGGACAGGATACCTCCAATCGCAAAAAATACCAGAGTTATTTTTTGAACCACTACCCGCACGTGACCCTCTGAGTAGTTACCTTGCCCTTCTGATGGAAACCAGGAAGAGAAAGCTGCACTACGTGGAGTGAAGCGACCTGTTTCAGACCTGCCTACGACATTGATATCCACTAAATCACTCGAACTGACGAATGGTTTAGGATCCGTTATACTAACTGCAAGCTTCTGATTCTTGAGTGCGTTAACGGGCAGGTATACGCCTTGCAAAAAACAGAGGAATTGGCTACTACCAATTCCTCTGTTCGCCCACGGTAAAATTAGCTGGAAGCCCAAAGAAGATTGAGCAACGTGATGTCGCGCAGTTCAGCCGGATCGAAAGCCCAATCACGTGTAATAGGGGGAGGACACTGAAGACGACGTTCCAGCTCGCTTTCAGCCAACGCAACAACAGCAGATTGATAATGCATCCGCATCGATGGGCATTCAGTCAGAATGGTCTCAGTGGTTCGATCTGACCAAGGACTTGCGTCGTCGTGTACTAGCTGGACGACCCAGTCTTGCGCGGAGCACTCTGTCCAGACAGTGTGCATTCATCTCCGTTGTCGGTGGTGAAGGTACCATCAGCATAAGCAGTGTAGTTCGTGTTTTTAGCCAAACCGTACCAAACCGGATCCGTGCTAATCGTAGCAGAGAAAATCGGCCCTACCCCAGAAAACACGTATGGATTGCTACTGGTGGTGTGGTCCGGCAATATCGAAATGTCAATATTCTTGGATACAATGTTTCCTTGGCTTGATGTAAATGTGAAGTCTGTTACAAACGAAGTGGTCAGAACGTTTTCGATAATAAGGTCTCCTGTGCCACATCCTTCTACTGCAGCGCTGGTACCCAAGGTTCCCGTTGATGAGTTCGGTACTGTTACCGCAGTGACTGAAATCGACGTTGAAGAATTAGCTGGTGAATCCGAAGGGGATGCCGCGTAGGTAGCTGCGGTCAACGAAAAAGAAAGTAGACAAGCAACCCCTATTACTCGCCATATTTTATCAAACATCGTGCTCTCCTCCTTAATCATTCAAGCACATACTACATCTAGATTGTGAAATACGCAAAATATAATATAGTCTGTTCTTGGCAGATTGGGAATATTCCGCACCCCGAGTCATTCACTGACCGCTTCTGCTAGACTTCTCTTGAGGGGGACGTCGTATGACGATGCATATCGTGTTTGGCGCCACAACTAAATCACTATTGAATTCAGCCTTTGAATACACACCAAGCCACCTGCTGGGATTGGATGATGATTTGATGTCGGGACCATTGGGGGAATTCAGCGATGTCAAAACGATGGCTCTTCGCGCTTCCTGGTGGCCCACCCTCGCCTTTGGTCCCGCACGTGCCTTTCTAACGGAAGCACTGCAGGAAAACTGGACCGCTTTTTGGTCCGCAATAGCCGCCCTTACTTCGAACGATTCGTTGGTAATTTGGGCGGCCGATAATCCTACCGAACAAACCGGCCTCCTTGCGGTGTTAGCCGCGGTTGAGCCCACCATCCCGGTTAGTGTCATTCACGTAACTAGGGCGTCCGAGGACCGATATCCTCGATCAGTGCCCATTTATCATACCGTCAACCTCCGCGCCGAACACTTTGGTAGCCTAGCGTCGGCGCAAGAGCGACTATCGTCTCAACAGAGGATAAATCTGCTGAATAATTGGAGTCAGTTGTTGCGAGATGACGGGATATTACGTCAATATGCGCCCACGGGTTCCGTTACTACGGTGTCCCCATGTACGTGGGATCCATTCATTTTGGAGCAAGCAAAGAACATCGGAATGGAACACCACTGGGTGCGCACTGTCCGTCTGGTAGGCGAATGCTTGGGGAACCAGCATCAATGTATCAGTGATCTCTTCATCTTTTGGCGAATTCGCTGTCTAATCGAACGTAACCTCTTGTGGTGCCGAGGGCCTCTCGATAGCATGCGGACAAGCACCGTTGCTCTGCATGAATGAGAGACTTCCGCTGAAATGCTTGCGCAGCTCGGACACCAGGGCATAACTCCTTGATCGGATATCGGATCGAATAGATTAGACCCGATATCCGTCTCCAATTTATTAGAACATTAATGGGGGCGAATATTCCCTAAGAAATTTCGCCCCCGAATTATTCGCTGATACGTTAACGGGCAGGTATGGGCCACACTATGTCATAACCGCCCTGGTTGGTCCGTGGTAGCGATGCGGCTTCGTAAGCACCAGATTACCGAATCCCTCCAATCGAACGGGTACGATTGGAGGGGCGAGTTCATCGATCCGGCAAGGCCCCCCCGATGAAGACACCTTCGGGGCCTATCTGGTGGTCTTTCTTCTATTATTCAGACCCCAAGTGCTTATACCAGTCCAAGAAGGATTGATAAATAAGCTGCTCTAAATCCTGGCGGGCCCGAACGCGGTCCGAGTCTAACCACCAATCGGATGTCGCCGTGCTAACGTTCGGACCATGCCAAAAGTTGGGCCGTATGGGATCAGGTACCGGAGGGTCGTACCGATAGAGACAGACTTGTTTGCCGCGTGCAGCAACCCCCCACTTTGCGCTAGATCGAGCATCCATGACGGTAAATCCCGAACGTCCCGCAACAGGACTTGGACCCGTTTGGAAGGAGGGCACGATGGCAGTGATACTTTGATAGGTCGTACGAAGTACAATCTTCCAGATAGCAGACAGTTCGTCCGCCTCTGCATCTATGGCTTGTTTATGCCTCTTAAGATCCATGGGTACCCTCCGGCTTGAGCCACCAAATCTTCGCCAACGCTCCTTTGATACTTCCGCAGAACCGCGGGATTGCCCCCCGTCCAAAGTAAATTTGCACACACATATGATTGGTTAAGTCAGGTGATAGGGATCAGACCTAAAAATCCCTGAGCTGATAGGCGATAATGTGGGCCGTCGCTACCTAAAAGGACCAGATTTTTCTCGTATTGCTCCACTGGCCACATCCACACCTGACTTATCTGATGATATATGTTCGCGAATACTTTAAGCTCAACTACACAACCATGGACCGTCTACTGCTGCCGAACCCGCATCGTTTTTGTTCGGGGTTAGACCGTCTGTATAGGTCCAACTCCATCCTGAACCAAAGACTTGAACATTAAGGGTCGTATCGAAATCCTCATAGGTCAAATACGAGGTAGAAAAGAAGTCAAAATAAGCCGTCTCATAGGCGTCAATACCACTGATATTAGCCACAGCAGGACTGGTTGTGTTAAACGGAAACGTGGCGCTCGACGTAGGCTGAACATTGGTAATGACGTCATTATTCGACCCACTTCCATTCCAGAATCTAAACGTCACCCCATCAGACGTGATATAACTGCCACCTAGGTCCGAGACCGATTTGGACACGGTCGGTGCCAGGTACACCCAACAACCTGAAGTTGTTGGCGTTGCTTGCGTAGTAGGCGCAGAAATGAGTCCACTCTGCTCTTCCGCAGTTACTTCTTGGGCGGTCAATCGATGCAGTGTATAAGATACCCCGGTATTCCCAAATTCACCGCTCTCTGTTTGACCGGGTAGCAGTGCTGGGATGACGATATTCGACGACGAAGCCCGCCCTGTTGCCGCAAACGCCGGCACCGTCACCCCAATTAGCGGCAACGCCATTAAGGCGCTTGCCATTCGCCACGAGACCCAACGTGATTTCGCCTTCATGAGATTTCAACCTTTCGTGATGCCGAAGGACTGGTTTTATTCATGTCCATTGTTGTCAGTGATTCCATTGTTGTCAGTGAATTTCCTTCATAATTAATTGTGTTCTGCATGGGGTGGTAATCTCCTGCTTTGCCCGGAAATATTTTCTGAATGGAGATACATGAGCGCCATTGGTCTAGCGGTATAGTGATCTAATGTAAGGATGGATCCAATGGCTGAACGCTCGGATTCCATCGCCATATGTC
>DAHXNH010000198.1 GCA_027365485.1 Clostridiales bacterium | reverse complement strand
CGTCGTCGCCGTCGTCGTCGTCCTCTACGTCATCCGGTTCGTCTGGCTCATCCGGCGCTATCGGAGCTTGACCCCCACGCCTGAGAACCGCCATCGCGTGTTCGGCCTCTTCATCAAATCCCATGCCGGAACCCGGTTCCAAAATGTCGCGGCGAGGATTGATGCCCGGCGTGTCTTCCATCATTCGGTGCAACTCCACGCCCTCGCCCTCTTCAGGCACTTCGGGCAGAAGTTCAAACCCGCGCGGCTCCATCATCGGTTCGTCATCCAACTCTCGAATCTCAATCTCCTCATCCAGTTCATTCAGGATCTTCACATCGAGACCAAGACTTTGCAGTTCCTTAATTAACACTTTGAACGATTCCGGCACACCGGGTTCCGGTACGTTCTCACCCTTCACGATTGCCTCGTAGGTTTTGACTCGACCCACCACGTCGTCCGACTTGACGGTTAGCAATTCCTGTAACGTATAAGCCGCGCCATAGGCTTCCAGCGCCCATACTTCCATTTCTCCAAAGCGCTGGCCACCAAATTGGGCCTTACCACCCAACGGTTGTTGCGTAACCAGAGAGTACGGTCCAGTCGACCGGGCGTGAATCTTATCGTCGACTAAGTGCGCCAATTTCAACATGTATACCACGCCCACCGTAATCTCGTTATCAAAACGCTCGCCGGTTCTTCCATCATAGAGAACCGTCTTGCCTGATACCGGAAGATTGGCCTTTTGAAAGAGACTAATGAGGTCGCTCTCGCGCGCGCCGTCAAACACCGGTGTGGCTACCTTGACCCCCAAAGCTCTAGCCGCCCACCCCAGATGGGTTTCTAGCACCTGGCCAATATTCATCCGACTCGGCACGCCGAGTGGGTTCAGCACGATCTCTACCGGAGTTCCATCGGGCAAAAACGGCATATCCTCCTCTGGTAAAATGCGCGAGATTACTCCTTTATTGCCGTGCCGTCCCGCCATTTTGTCGCCTTCGGAAATCTTTCGTTTTTGAGCAATATACACTTGCACCAACTGATTGACGCCGGGAGAGAGTTCGTCGCCCTGCTCTCGGGTAAAGACTTTCACATCCACAATGATCCCCGATTCGCCGTGGGGCACTCTCAGTGAGGTGTCTCTCACTTCGCGAGCTTTTTCACCAAAGATCGCTCGCAGCAGGCGTTCTTCCGCGGTCAATTCGGTTTCCCCTTTGGGAGTGACCTTGCCCACCAAAATATCCCCGGGGCGCACTTCAGCCCCAATGCGGATAATCCCACGATCATCTAAATCCCGCAAAACCTCTTCACCGACATTGGGAATGTCGCGCGTAATTTCTTCGGGGCCAAGTTTGGTGTCTCGAGCATCACATTCGTATTCCTCGATGTGAATGGACGTGAACACGTCCTCTTTCACGAGACGTTCGCTTAGCAAAATCGCGTCTTCGTAGTTGTAGCCTTCCCAGGGCATAAAAGCGACAACGACGTTGCGCCCTAGGGCCAATTCGCCTTGATCCGTAGATGGGCCGTCGGCAATAATCTGGCCTTCGACCACTCGGTCCCCGCGACGTACAATTGGCCGTTGATTGATACAGGTGCCTTGGTTTGAGCGCGCAAATTTCAACAATTTGTATACCGACACCGTATGGTCGTCGTTCTTCACCACCAATTGATCCGCTTGCACGTGATCCACTACGCCATCTTTGAGCGAAATGGCGACGACCCCGGAGTCCCTGGCAGCTTTCCCTTCCATCCCGGTCCCGACCACTGGCGAATCGGGTACCAACAGCGGCACCGCTTGCCGCTGCATGTTCGCTCCCATCAACGCTCGGTTGGCATCATCATGCTCCAAAAAGGGAATCAACGCCGTGGCAATCGACACCACCTGCTTGGGAGAAACATCCATGTAGTCGACGCGTTCCGGAGATTCCTCGAGAATTTCGTGCCGCGAGCGCACTGTCACCCGCTCCGCCTTGAACCGCCCATTGTCTTCCAATGGCTCGTTGGCTTGGGCGATTACCGTATCGTCCTCTTCGTCAGCGGTGAGGTAGACGATGTCGGCGGTAACAATCCCATGCTCCTTGTCGACTCGGCGATACGGCGTTTCGATAAAGCCGTACTCATTGATCCGAGCAAACGTCGAAAGCGAACCAATCAGCCCAATATTCGGCCCCTCAGGGGTTTCAATTGGGCACATTCGACCATAGTGAGAATGATGCACATCGCGCACTTCAAATCCCGCTCGCTCCCGCGACAGACCGCCTGGACCCAAAGCCGACAGCCGCCGCTTGTGCGTCAACTCAGCCAATGGGTTGGTTTGGTCCATAAACTGCGAAAGTTGCGACGATCCAAAAAACTCTTTGACCGCGGCAACCACCGGTCGAATATTAATCAACGCTTGCGGCGTCACCGACTCCATGTCTTGAATGGTCATCCGTTCCCGAACCACGCGCTCCATCCTCGATAGCCCGATTCGAAATTGGTTTTGCAGGAGTTCTCCGACCGAACGGAGTCGGCGATTGCCCAAATGGTCAATATCGTCCGAGGTGCCGAGGCCCTCAAACAAATTCATCATGTAGTTCAAACAGGCAATCACGTCGTTGTGGCTAATGGTTTTGCTCTCAAAATCGGGCTGCCCGTTAGACACCACCAGTACGGTTTCCCCGTTTTCCATCTTCACCAATAGGCGCGAAACATGGGCCCGATCCAACGACTCAGCGACATCGCGGCCGATATGATCGCCCTCTCTCAACAAGATTTCTCCAGTCTCCGGGTGGACAACACTTTGGCCCGCAGTGGTCCCCACTAGCCGCCGGCGAAACGCAAGCTTCTTATTGATTTTGTACCGACCGACACCCGCCAAGTCATATCGCTTAGGCTCAAAAAACAGCGATTGCAGCAGCGTCTGCGCACTTTCTACGGTCGGAGGCTCGCCCGGTCTTAAACGCTTGTAAATCTCAATCAGCGCCTCTTCTCGATTCTTCGTCGTGTCTTTGGACAACGTCGTTCGGATGCGGGCGTCGTCGCCTACCGCCTCAAGAATCTGAACGTCCGTAGATAATCCCAACGCTCTGAGCAGCGTGGTCGCCGGCAGCTTTCGGGTCCGGTCTACCCGGACCGATAAGACGTCGTTCGAATCCGACTCGAACTCCAGCCAGGCCCCGCGGTTAGGAATCACCGTCGCCGTAAACAAAGGCTTGCCAGCCGGATCGAGTTGCTCACCAAAATACACGCCCGGCGAACGCACCAACTGGCTGACAATCACCCGCTCGGCGCCATTGATAATAAAGGTGCCTTTGTCCGTCATCAACGGGAAGTCGCCCATAAATACATCCTGCTCTTTAACTTCCCCGGTCTCTTTGTTGATCAAACGCACTCGTACGTGCAGCGGAGCGGAGTAAGTAACATCCCGTGCCTTGCATTCTTCCACCGTGTATTTTGGGGTTCTTAAGGCGTAGTCCACGAAGTCCAAAATGAGGTTGCCGGTGAAATCCTGAATTGGAGAGATATCACGAAACATCTCCCGAAGTCCATCCCTTAAAAACCACTGGTACGAATTTTGTTGGATCTCGATCAAATTGGGCATGTCGAGAACTTCCTTGATGGAAGCAAAGCTCACTCGCCGCGCCGCTTGCTCCGTTTCAAGAGAATTGGCCAATTCACCGTCAGCTCCTTGTATCCCAGGTTTTTCCCCATTGGGGCCACCGCCGACAAACACGATCACCAAAGCGTATATGGCACTGGAATGAAATGGCGTATAAAATATAGCAAGTCATTATAATATCACAAGCCCACCCCTGGGTCAAGCTATGCTCGACTCAGGGAATGGGCTTGTGAGAAAGGCGTCCCACTTATTTAATTTCGACCGAAGCTCCTGCCTCTTCCAACTTCGCCTTGGCTTCGTCAGCGTCAGCCTTGGCCACTTTCTGCTTCACTGCTTTAGGGGCCCCGTCGACCACAGCCTTAGCCTCGGTCAGGGACAATCCGGTCAACTCACGAACCGCCTTAATCACCTGTACCTTCTTATCGCCTGATGCGGTCAAAATGACATCAAACTCAGTCTGCTCGACCTCTTCCGCCACTGCCGCACCGGCGCCTGCCGCTTGCGGGGCCGCTGCCACGGCTACCGCCGCCTGCGCAGTCACGCCAAACTCTTCCTCAAGCGCCTTGACCAATTGCGACAGCTCCAAAACATTCATCTCTTTAACTACGTCGATAATCTCTTCGACCTTTGCCATCAATTTACCTCCTTTTGATCACGCCTAAATCGCATTTCAGCCCTCAAATGCTGGCTTCTTTCTGCAGACGCACCTGATCAAGCGCCCGGGCCAAGTTGGATAACGGAGCATTCAGCACCCATGCCAATTGTTGAATGGGAGCATTTAATGTTCCCGCCAATTTGCCTAGCAGCACTTCGCGACTGGGCAAGTCGGCCAGGCTGCGTACTGCCCTAGCATCAAACGCAGACTTGCCTAACACGCCCGCCTTAATCTCCATCCTACGAAACTCGCGAATGGCCTCCGCCATGAGCTTAGCGGCAACCACCGGGTCATCGTACGAAAAGGCTACGGCTGTGGGCCCGGTTAAATACGGGTCCAGCCCTTCCACTCCTGCCTCATCGGCCGCCCGTTTAATCAGCGTGTTCTTGATTACCTTCAAGACCACGCCACGCTCGGCCAACTTACGACGCAATTGTCCCATTTGATGCACAGTCAAACCTCGGTAGTCGGCTAATACCGCTGCCTTCGCCCGTTCAAAATCGTCCCGAGTCTCAGCAATTACCTGAGCCTTTTGAGCTGTGGGCACGAATATCACCTCCCAAACAAAAAAAATAGCCTCCACCCAAAGCAGGGTGAGGATTTCGGAATTGCGTCCGTCTTCCACATAATAACCTGGACGGGATATTAAGCCAGCCACGGCACCCATCGTCTTGGGCTTCGAATGCATTATAGCAGCTTGTTGCTCGAGGAGCAAATCGTTCCCGCAGATGGAGGTTTTGCCCTTTCAAGTAGATCATATACTCTTCGCGGACGACAATTGACGAAATTTCGTAACAGTTGGCGACGGCTCTGTGAGCGAATTCGGTGGTTTTACTCCTCAACTCACACCATCAATTGTGATCCGCGAAAAGTATAAAACCAAGGCGGGACCGCAAAACTCGTCGTTCCTGCCCTGGTTCTATGCCATTACGATTGCTTGTCAAACGCTAGAGAATGATCCTTGAGCACCCGATCAACTAACGCTTGCAAGTTGGCATCGGAGTCCATCGCCTGATGGTCGTCTGCAGGGCCCTTGGATTCAGCGTTGGTGGTAAGGTTGACCGACTCTGCCAGCCTTTGTGCCGACGATTCGCCGTTCACCGCCTCGAACCTGCCATCTAGGCTTTCTTTGCTTGCATCCGCATGCGCCCGAGTGCTGAGTTGGCGTTCGATCTCCGTCAAACCTCCGGCCCAGTATCCGACTAGGCCAATCAGACCAACGATAACAATCACGATGCCCATAAAGACCGAAAGCTCGACTGGGCCCGTGAACACCGGACCATGTTTGGGGGCATAACCCACCCAAAACGGCGCAATCCCTATCCACACTCCTCCTAAGACTGCGAGGCCGGATAATCCAACCGTGGCTTTCATCAGTATCGCCCTCCTCGTCCCGCATGGACGCCGACCTGATCCATGCGCTGAGACAAATCTTGGAGCAGGGCCGACGCCACCGCCTGCAAGTCATCCGGAGCTACTTCTTTGGGCTTAGGAGTCTCTACTTCACTCTTAAGATCCATTAGCACGGCCTCGGCCAATTTCGCCAATTCCGTTTCCCAATTATCTTCCCCGGCCGGCTCGGCCACTGCTTCGGGCACTTCTGCCAATGCCTCTTCCTCCTTGGGCAGCATGGGCTGCACGGCATTGGCAATTTTGCTGCTGAGCTCACGTTGCCACATCAAGAGGCCCAAACCACCCACTACGATAATTCCCACGCCCGACCAAAACATAGTTTCCGTCGCTCGAGTCCAATGCCCTGCCAAATTGAGATGCAAGGCAAATGGCCCCACCATGACCGCCACCCCAGCTAGCACCGTGATCATGAGTCCACTGAGAGGCCACAAGTATTTCTTCATGCTTACCCTCCTTGCGATCTGCGCCTCTTATCCCCGTATTTTTACGGCGCTTCGGAACTGTCCGCAGTCTTTTCCCTCTGGTTGACCATCTCAAGTAAGTTCAGGGCGCGAATCAATCGCTCGCGTTCCTCCACACTAGCGCTGGGGTCGGCTCCTTGTCGCGCGGTCCAAATTCCGGCCAACGCCAACTCCTTGGCTCGACGGGGATTCATGCGCGCCGAGGGCGGATTAGCGCTTTCTTCTTGGTAGATAAAATGAGGTCCCCGCAGCAATGAAGCCAGCGCCGCAACCAACGACATGATCATCGCAAATAAGAAGACCACAGCAAGCGCGTGCATAAACGGTTTAGCGATCAGATCGGGGAAAAACGTGCGCCCTACCACGACTGTTCGACTGGCTGGAGGTAACAGGGCTAGGCCCTTCGTTCCCAAAATCCGTTTCATCGGGTTATAGCCTAAAAGAGCCGCGAACAACGCCGAGATCGGCGGCAAGTGTGAAATGTGGGTCGCAATCGCCGTCGGAAAATGGACTTTCACTAATCCCCTATAGAGCGAAGACGGCAATTTGGTGGTTAACACGCTGATGACAATGGTAAAAAACACTCCCATTGACAACATCTGGCCCGCGTTCATAAACGTCGCCCGCATTCCCGAAGCGACACCCCGATAGCGCGCGGCCACGCTATTCATAATCGCCGCCGAGTTGGGCGAAGCAAACAAGCCCATCCCCACACCAATCAGGAATAGATAAAATGCGAACGACCAATACGGGAAGATGGCGGGAAGCGTGTTCAATAAAAAGAAGCCCAAAGCGGCCACTACCATCCCGGCGAACCCAAACCAGCGCGCGCCAAACCGGTCAGAAAGTCGTCCACTAATCGGACCGGCGAGCAAAAATCCCACCATTTCGGGAAGCGTATCGATTCCCGCCTGGAGCGGAGTGTTGGTGAAAGAGACGCCGTGAATGGGCAGCCAAATCCCTTGCAGCCAAATGATAATCATGAAGGACAACCCGCCACGGGCCACTGCTCCCAACAGACTCGCAATATTGCCCGCGCTGAACGCTTGGTTCCGAAACAGGTTCAAATTGAACATAGGATCTTTGGCATAATTCTCGATGATCACAAAGGCCACTAAAAGCGCCACCCCGGCAATCAGGGAGACCAAAACAAACGGGCTCCGCCAACCTACTGCATAATGGTGGTAGGGCTGAATGCTGTAGGTTAATCCTAAGAGCAGGCCTAATAAGCCGGCAGCAAAGGTTATGTTTCCTGCCCAGTCCATCGATAGTGGCGGCCGCTTGCCCGCACTTTCCCGAAGTGCCATATAGGCCCATACGGTTCCTAGCAGGCCAAAGGGCACATTAATCAAAAATACGGCCCGCCAACTGACCGTAGCCAATAGGCCCCCGATGACAATGCCAATCACTGCTCCGCCAATTCCGGCAATTTGATTCAACCCTAGTGCAAATCCCCGTTCATTGGAAGGAAAGGCATCGGTCAGGATCGCCGCTGAGTTGGCAAACAAAAACGCCCCGCCAATTCCTTGGATAAACCTAAAGATAATGAGTTGCCATTCACCGGCTACCCCTACTCCCGGTGTAATCGACAACAAGATAGAGCCTACGGTGAATACGGCAAAGCCTAAATTATAGAGTTTTACCCGTCCGTAGCTGTCGGATACCCGTCCAAAGGCCACCAACAAAATGGTAGTCGCGACATTAAAGCCTAATAGCACCCAGAGAAGAAGTCCTGTGGCCCCCGGCGCCAACGGATTGACGTGAATGCCACGAAACACTGCCGGCAAGGCAATGATTAAACTGGTGCCGTTAATCGCGGCCATCAAAATGCCTAGCGTCGTATTCGATAGCGCAATCCACTTGTAATCTATTCCATGATGCACTCCCGAGCGTTGCGGTACCGAAGTCGCCATCGACTGCTCCGCACTCCTTTCGCGTTTCCTAGACTGTTCTCGTAGGGGTTTACATCTCCTCATCCTGGTCTCTCACCTGGCGCATAAAACACTCCAACGTTTGCGTAAATTGGATGCGTTCTTCCTGACTCATCGCCTCCAGCGCAGCCACCACTGGCCCTCGCCGCCAAAAGTCTATTCCCCCCAGCGTGTCTCGGCCCTGGTCGGTAATTTGCACTAAGATCCGACGACGGTCCTCTCGGTCCAACGTCCGATCTACCAGCCCATTGCTTTCTAAGCGTTCCATCATTCGGGTGAGCGACGCTGCCCGAATCCCCAATTCCTTGGCCAAATCTCCCGCCACCATCGCTTGACTGCGAATACGTTGCAACAAGCGAACCTGGCCCAAGGTAAGACCATGGGTACGCCACAACTCAAAAGAAATCGATTCGGCTAGGGTGACTAATCGGAAAAACGCTCTGATCGACGAATCTATCGAAGTATCAGCGCGCGGTTCGAGCGAATCTCCCACAGTGAGCCTCCTAAAAACCTTCCACGAGACCGTAATTAATTGTCTTCATGCTAATTATATTAGAACCACCATCTATTTGCAACGCTTAGCATATTTATCCTCTAGACAATTACTTTGGCTTCAATCGTTGCCGCAGTGCCCGACCGCGGTGCAATGCCACCAGCGTGCCCAGAGCCACGGCCAAAGCGACCAACCCCAGCTGGCCCCATGCCGCGTGCAGAGCGCGATCGTAGAGCACCATCATGGCGATGTTGGTGACAAAAACGCCGAGTCCCGTCGTCCACATAAACCGAAACAGAGGAATTTCACACGTGCCAAAAATAAGATTCAGGGCGTCATAGGGAATGAGAGAGATCCATCGTACCAACACCAGTTCCGAGGGCAACAATGTGCCCACGATCCGCTGCGTGGATTCTACCCGCGGGTTGCGTGCCCAATGCCTTAAGATTGGCGGACCAATCAAGCGTCCTAACGCGTAGGAAATTCCCGCCGCAAACATAGAGCCGATCCACACAATTAATACCCCGCCAATGGGCCCATACAGACTGAAGGCGGCGAAGGTTGGAATCTCCATCGGAAAGACGAAGACCACACTATGCGCCGCCAAGAGCACCACCAGCAAGATCGGCCCCCACGCCCCCATGCGGTGGGCCCGATGCTTTACCCCGCGCGCGATGGATTCGAGCCAGTGGGCCACGTGAAACGGCCCTAAATAATGAGATACCCCCCACCACGCCAGAAGGCCCACAGCCATCGCTAAAGCGGCACCCATCACCCAACGTTGCTGCGCCAACCCAGTAACTTTAGTCGTCCAACCTTGGTCCGAAGAAGGTAAAGGATCTTTCGGCTGCGTTCTGACCCCTCCTTCCTAACCTGCCACGCCTTGCCTTATTCTATTCCTTGGGAACTCTAGTACATGCTGATTAATCACCACTCACCCACCGCTATTTAAAAAGACGGCCAGCATGCCCCGCTGACCGCCTCCACCACCGACATTTAGTTGAATTCTCGACCACAACCCCCACCATTTTTCAGGTTGGGATTGTAGAAGGTAAAACTTTTCCCGATGAGTTCGTCGTGGTACGTGACCTCGACGCCATCCAAATATGCTGCGCTTTCCGGCGTATAGACCAAGGTCAACGATCCCACTTTCTCGGCTACATCATCAGTCGACGCCGCCGATTCAAAGCCTAAGTCAAACCCGACCTTGCCACAATCGCAGACTTGACGGGCCTTCAAACGAATCACTGCGTCATCGCGTTTGGCTTGCATCTTTTCCAACGCCGCTTTCGCTTCCTCACTTAACACGACCATGCTCTCTCCCCCTTAGCTTAGCTCAATCCTAACACATTAATTCGAATAGAGCGCTACGGTCAAAAAGCCTGGACGGCACGATCACCTCTCGACCCACACCGATAAGTCGCGAAGTCCATAAAAAAGCCTCCCTGGAGCTTGTTCGTGGGAGGCTTTTTTATGCATCTCGAATCTTAACTAGCCGCTTCGACCCTCTGGATCGCTAACGGATTCAACGCGATTCCCGGTCCCATGGTCGTGGAAATGGTGACTCCTTTGATGTAGGTTCCTTTGGCACCTGCGGGCTTCGCCTTTTGAACGGCGTCAAGCAAAACCGAAAGATTCTCCGATAAGGCCTCAATAGAAAAACTGACCTTCCCCAGCGGGGCATGGACAATACCAGCCTTTTCGGTTCGAAACTCAATTTTACCTGCCTTGATTTCCGCGATCGCATTCCTTAAATCAAAGGTCACCGTACCCGTTTTGGGATTTGGCATAAGGCCGCGCGGCCCTAAAATTTTACCCAAACGACCCACCAGTGCCATCATATCCGGCGTGGCGACGGCCATGTCAAACCCTGTCCATCCATTTTGGACCCGTTCCGCTAGATCTTCTCCACCGACAAAATCCGCTCCGGCCTCTTCCGCCTCACGAACCTTTTCGCCTCTGGCGAAAACCGCCACTCGGGCCGTCTTACCGGTGCCGTTCGGCAAAACGACCGCACCGCGAACGACCTGATCGGAATGCCGTGGATCCACCCCTAAGCGCAAGGCCACTTCGACGGTTTCATCAAACTTGGTTTGGCTAAGCTCCTTAGCCAGGGCCAATCCTTCGCTGGTATCATAAAGCCGACCCTTTTCAATTCGGGCCATGGCTTCGCGATAGCGCTTCCCTTGACTCATAACTAAAAACCTCCTTGTGGTATTGGCGGCCTTAGGCCTCCCACCAAAATTTACTCAGAAACTTCGACCCCCATGCTCCTAGCCGTGCCTTCAATCATCCGCATTGCCGACTCAATAGAGTTCGCATTCAAGTCCGGCATTTTTTGCTCGGCAATTTCCCGCACCTGGTCTCGGGATAACTTGCCCACTTTTTTGAGGTTGGGCGTGGGCGAAGCCGTCTCCAATCCTAATGCCTTCTTAATCAGCACTGCCGCTGGCGGCGTCTTGGTGACAAAGCTAAACGACCGGTCCTCAAAAACAGTAATCTCGACCGGAATGATCAAGCCCACTTGATTGGCAGTACGCTCGTTATACTCTTTCACGAACGCCATGATATTAACTCCGTGTTGACCCAGCGCTGGCCCAACCGGCGGAGCGGGAGTCGCCTTGCCTGCAGGAATCTGCAGTTTGATAACGCCTGTCACTTTCTTCGGCATCCTATTAACCCTCACCTCTCGCCCGCATCCCGCGGGAGCATCAAGCCATTTCGGCCACTTGCGTAAAATCCAATTCGAGGGGCGTATCGCGGCCGAACATCGAAACCGTCAATCGCACCTTGCCCCGGTCCGATATCACTTCTTCGATGCGTCCGGAAAATCCTTCGAACGGGCCCTCTGTTACCAAGACTTCTTGACCTACCGACAAATTGATTTTGGGTAAGTCCGGAACCCCAGACAAATCCCGGCCCAAAATCATGTGAATCTCATGTTCCTGCAAGGGTATCGGACGTGGTCCCGACCCTACAAATCCGGTTACGCCAGGCGTATTGCGCACGACGTACCAAGAATCATCGGTCATAATCATTTCCACCAGCACATAGCCAGGAAACACTTTCTTTTTGACCAACTTCTTCTTGCCGTCTTTGACCTCATACTCCTCTTCCATTGGGACCATAATACGAAAAATCTTGTCTTCCATGGCCATGGAAGCAACCCGGCGCTCAAGATTGGCTTTGACCTTATTTTCGTACCCGGAATAGGTATGGATCACGAACCAGTCTTTTTGCACAGTCACTGCCTTCTCCCCACAAAAAATGCGCCTGGCCGGCGTCAGGTGATACGGGATCGAGGCGCTCCGCTACCGAACAAAATGGTTGAGCCCATAATTAAAGATCGCATCTAAAACCACGATCACGCCTGCAACAAAAGCCGTCATAAACACCACAAACCCGGAATATGACAATGTCTGCTTTGGAGTCGGCCATACCACTTTTTTCAGTTCAGTGCGTACGCCTCTAAGATAACGAACCGAACGCTCTACCATCGATCCCGACGATGCGCTGCCCCTAGCTTCCATAAAGCTTCCCCACTTTCGCCCTCAACTAAAAGGGTTTACCGTGTTTCTCGATGGACGGTATGGGTCTTGCACCACCGACAATACTTTCGCCGCTCTAAACGACTCGCATCGTTCTTTTTGTTCTTCGTGGTCGTGTAGTTGCGCCTTTTGCAGTCGCCACACGCCATTGTCACAATGGTCCGCATTCCTTATCCCCCCATGCGTGCGCTCAAAACTATACCACGGTCGTGGTCTGACTGTCAATCAGGTCCAAGGCCCAGCATTGGATGTCGCTTGGATTGCCTCTTGATGGTACGCCAATCTCTGTTTGATAATTCGAATGGCCTCGGGATTTCTATCCGCCAAGACCACCTTGCGGCCTAGGTTTAGCGCCACATCCCCCAGCGTACCCGAACCGGCCATGAAATCGGCGAGCATGTCCCCACGGTCAGACAACAGTTCCACCACTCGGGTCAAGAGTTTCATGGGTTTTTGAGTCGGATAGCCAACACGTTCGCGAGCCGTCAAATTGATAATCGGAATCTCCCAAACATCATCCATGGGAAGCCCTCGACGAACCACTTCATCTAAGTAAATTCGATAGGCCCTAGGACGCCCTTTCCCCATATGGCCCCATATCCATTCTCGGCCATCCTCATCGACCTGAACCGGCTGGTGCTTCATTTCGACGTAAGTATCGCGATCTAGCGGGTCTGCTAGAGCGTTCATGCGGCTGCGCGAGGACTTCGCCCACACTAAAATAACATCGTGTTTAGAATTCAGGCGACTAATTGCTGGTTGCCGTCGGCCCTTATAGTGCCAGACAATTTCGTTGCGAAAGTTTTCATACCCGAAGCGTCGATCGCCCATCACTTTTAAATAGTGCGACGCGTGAAAGTCACAATGTAGAGCAAAAAACCCCTTCTCCGAGACGCGATCAGCCATCGCTGCTACGTATCTTTCCATAGCGGTTAAGTACGACTCTAAAGAAAGCCAGCGATCTTCGAATTCGGCCTCATCCGAGATTCTCGTCTTACGCGAATAAAACGGCGGGTCGCAGTAAATTAATTGAAAAGTTTCACCCTTAGGCAGGTCTTTAACCACATCAACGACCGAACCTTCGAGAATGCGTAGTATCGGAGTTTTAGCGACAAAGGGCATAATAGACTCCTGGGGTTAGTTAGTAAAGTAAAAAATGTGGAGCTCACGACCGGGATTGAACCGGTGACCTCGTCCTTACCAAGGACGTGCTCTACCATCTGAGCTACGTGAGCAAACTTGGTTGCGGGGGCAGGATTTGAACCTGCGACCTCCGGGTTATGAGCCCGACGAGCTACCTGGCTGCTCTACCCCGCGGTGGTGGATGGGGTTGGATTCGAACCAACGTAGGCGTCAACCAGCGGTTTTACAGACCGCCCCCTTTAGCCACTCGGGCACCCATCCATTAGCGGCTTCAAGGCCCTAGACACCTTGTAAGCACGGAAGTGATTATCGCAGGAATTCGATGCGCTGTCAACTATCTATCGTCAATAAAGTCGCCGAATGTCTCACTCTCTAAACCGACCCATCACCGCACTCCTAAGATTTTTCTTACCCGTCGCCCCGCAAAATCACCGGGCCGAGGCCCCGGAGGCAATAGCCGCCCGCAGTCTCGACCCGGCAGTCTAGCTTTCACGCCTCCCGCGTCAAACGCGGGAAAGCGTTCCCGCCAGTGGGTTTACCGTAGTCGAACCGGTGTCTTCCGAATCGTAATCTTTGGCCAGGCTCTGAGAGGCTATCAACCCCAGAGCGTACCAGTCCCATTGGAGCAGGACTGAGCGCTTGGCCGAACATTACCATTCATGCTCTTAGCATGAAAACCCTGGTTGCAAATGCCTGCGCACCATTTCCTCGCCTTTTGTCTAAGGCTATTGAAGCAAACTGAATCTCCTGTTAACGCGCTTCGGCGTCGTTGACAGCTTCCTGCAGCTTTTCATCAACCATCTTAAGCAAGGTGAGAGCGCGCATTAAGCGACTGCGTTCTTCGGCGCTGGCACCCTCTCTGGCCCCGTGGCGCGCCTTCCAAATCCCTGCCAAAGCCAGCATTTGCACATGCCGACGATCTACCCCCGCTGGCTTCGCCGCCTCTTCATCGACAAACACAAAGTGTTCCCCGCGCAACAACGAAGCGAGCGCCGCAATCAAGGACATGACCATGGCAAAGACAAAGACGACAGAGAGGGCATGCATGAAGGGTTTAGCTATCAGGTCAGGAAAAAAGAAGCGACTGACCAGCTGTGCCCGACTCGATGGTGAGAGCAACGCCAACCCGGCAGGTCCCAAGATAACCTTCATCGGATTATAGCCAAGCAGCGCTGAGAACAACGCGGATATAGGTGGCAGATGCGAGATCTTGGCGGCCACCACCACAGGAAGATGGACACGAACTAAGCCCTTGAACAGCGCATGCGGCAGGCGTGTGGTTAACACGGTGATCACGATCGTGAAAAAGACGCCCATCGACAGCATCTGTCCTGCATTCATGAAGGTCGAAAGCATGCCCGAGGCCACTCCCCGATAGCGGGCAGCGACACTGTTCATGATACCGGCCGAGTTTGGTGAGGCAAAAAGCCCCATCCCGGCACCGATCAAGAACAGGTAGAAAGCAAACGACCAATATGGGAAAATCACCGGCAAGGTATTCAGCAAGAAAAATCCCAAAGCGGACAGCACCATTCCCGCCATTCCGAACCAGCGTGCGCCAAAACGGTCGGAAAGACGTCCACTGAGGGGCCCGGCCAGTAAAAAGCCGACCATTTGGGGCAAGGTATCGATCCCTGCCTGCAGTGGAGTATGGGCAAAAGAGACCCCATGAATCGGTAGCCAAATGCCCTGCAGCCAAATGATAATCATAAACATTAGGCCACCCCGGGCTACCGCTCCTAACAACCCGGCCACGTTGCCTGCACTAAATGCGCGACTTTTAAAGAGGCTCAGATTGAACATCGGATCGCTAGAATAATTCTCGATAATGACAAAAGCAATTAACAACACCAATCCGCCAATCAACGAAGTAAGCACAAACGGGCTATGCCACCCGGTGCTATATGTCTTGTACGGCTCGATGCTGTAGGTCAAGCCTAAGAGCACACCGAGCAGCCCCAGCGCGAAAGTGATATTGCCAGGCCAATCCATGCGCAAAGACGGCCGCTCGCGCGCACTTTCCCGAAGGGCAATGAACGCCCAAATGGTGCCCAGAATTCCGAAAGGCACATTAATAAGAAATACAGCGCGCCAACTCACCGTCGCCAATAAGCCGCCCACGACAATTCCGATCACGGCGCCGCCGATACCAGCAATTTGGTTCAGGCCGAGCGCAAATCCACGTTCGTTGGATGGAAAAGCGTCCGTCAAAATAGCCGAAGAATTGGCGAATAGAAAGGCTCCGCCAATACCCTGCACAAAGCGGAAAATGATCAGTTGCCACTCACCGGCGGTTCCAAGCCCCCAGGTTAGAGACAGTAAGATGGACCCCACCGTGAAAACAGCAAACCCGAGGTTATAGAGTTTCACCCGTCCATAACTATCGGATATCCGGCCAAAAGCGACCAAGAGAATGGTGGTTGCCACGTTAAACCCCAACAGCACCCACAAAAGTAGTCCAGTAGCCCCGGGAGCCAACGGATTGACATGGATGCCCCGAAACACCGCGGGTAGCGCAATTATCAGACTGGTTCCGTTAATTGCGGCGATCAAAATTCCTAGCGTGGTATTGGAAAGGGCAATCCATTTATAGTCGATGCCATGATGGAGCGCGGCACGTTGAGGAATTGAAGTAGCCATCGAATACTATTGACTCCTTTCATGGTTCTGAGACGAAACCGTCTATGTGTCAGTCACGCGTCCGTCCGAATCTCCGCTGCTCTCCATACTATTCCGTTCAGGCGAATGCCGAAGAACTATTCGATGCCTATCGAAGATTAGCCAACGTAAATCATCGAGTCGCGCTAACCGTCCTGACAGAACCTATGCAAATCACATGATCCATCAAGCAACGTCGCACCAGCGATTATTTGTCTTCTAGACAATTATATAACTGTAGCTAGCTATTTTCAACCTAATCGTTAAACCCCGCATTCTTCGCCTTTCTCAGATCAGACCGCCTTCCCCCTTATCGTTTACCTCGGAATTTCCCCGACTGCCGTCCTTCAATGACCGCTTCTGCTAAACTTCTCTTGAGGGGGACGGTGTATGACGATGCATATCGTGTTTGGAGCCACAACCAAATCCCGATGGAGTTCAGCCTTCGAAGACACACCAAGCCAAGTGCTGAGTCTTGATGACGATCTGATGTCTGGAGCATTGGGCGAGCCCAGCCACGGCGAAACACTGGCTCTTCGCCCTGCCTGGTGGCCCACCCTCGCCTTTCGTCCCGCACGTGCCTTTCTGACGGAAGCGCTGCGGGAAAACTGGACCGCCTTTTGGCCCGCAATAGCCGCCCTTACTTCGAATGATTCGTTGGTAATTTGGACGGCCGATAATCCTACCGAACCAACTGGACTGCTATAGATCTTGTGATCGTTGGTGATCACAAGATTCTTCCTGCCCCGAAGCCGCCAGCCTATAGCCAGCGGGTGTCGCTTCGTCTCTGACAGGCGTGACTGTCCCGTCGAAGCCCGACTCCCGATCCAGCGCAAGAACTCCGAACCCCTTCACGTCCGTTGCCGAACGCATCGCCACAGGTAGGGTCGTTTCGGTTGCCAGCCGATGCAAATTCCGTGCAGCATTGATGTCCCGGTCATGGAGCATCCCACACGATGAACACATCCACGCGCGATCCCTTAAGGTGAGGTCTTGGTTCAGATAGCCACAACCAGGGGTAGAGCAAAGTTGGCTGCTGGGAAACCCGCGGTCTGCGGTGATGATTTGCGTGCCGTAACGGTCTGACTGGTATTGCAGCATCGTGAAGAACTGCCCGAAGCCTTGATCGGCAATGGCTTTTGCCAAATGATGATTCTTCAAGATTCGCGACCAGCAAAGTAGCCTTCGCGCGATTGTGGCTCACCGGCGGGTGGGTTCCCTTGGGGATCGGTGCGTTCAGGGGCAATCCACTTTGCACTTTGGCGGCTTCGAGTTTTCGCCCAGTCGCCCGTAGCCGCATTTTGTATATATTCGGTGGACCCGGTTTGGGGTAGAGTTATTTTTGCAGACTGAAATAGGGAATGTATGCCGTTCGGGGACTGGATCGATCTCACCACTAGCATCACGGGAGAATCGATAGACTTCGGTCTGAATTCTCCAGG
>DAHXNH010000185.1 GCA_027365485.1 Clostridiales bacterium | reverse complement strand
GTATTACGGCCAGTTCTATCCGTCGGCGTTGCATCCCTTCTGGCAACATCTGAATCGGGTGTTGGTCCGCTGGGTGCAGCGCAAGTACCAGAAGCTGAGACGCCATCGGCAACGCGCCGAGCATTGGCTGAAGCAACGAGCGCAACGTGAGCCCCACCGGTTTATCTACTGGCAGACGAGACGACCTAGGGCGAGGTAGGGGAGCCGGATGAGTCGAGAGGCTCACGTCCGGTTCTGGGAGGGCCTCGGGGTGCAATTCCCCGGGGCTGCTCGCTGACCATTCCCAATCGCACAGTGCAAAAAGCTTAAGTTCTCGTTCGCTTTGAGGAACTTTCCCTGGCTTCCTAATAATAGACATTGAGGTGGTTCGATGGCTGCCAAAGAGACGATGATGAACGCTCTGACTCCGGCGTTGTCTCATGGAGCCCTGGAGGCCGCCCGGATCTCCTCTGTAGAATTGCAGGCCGCTTTGCTCAGCGAGTGGCCTGCCAATACGCTGCGGTTGGATATGGCCTGGCGTGGCGGATGACCGATGACACGATTTTTCATTTAGAGTATCAGAGCTCCCAAGAAACGTCACTCTATCGATTTCTAGAGGATGATGCACGGCTAGCGCATCCCTATTGCACCGAGATTCGGACCGTCGTGCTGTATCATGGAGACACACGCTGGGCTCCCAGTCGTCTGCATATCGGGACGGCGACCTATTCGGGGGAAAATGTGTATTTGTCCGAACTCCACGGCGACGATGCGTTACACGGTGGCAAACCATTGACCCGCAGGTGCGTGGAATGCGCAAGACCGATTGCGCCTCGCTCTGGCGTTGAACATGCACGTGGATGAACCGTCGACGGCGCTGGAACGGGGGGCGCATGAGTAGCAGCGATCTTGGGCCCCGGGGACGAGATCTGGTGGTGAGTGCCATCTTGGTCCTCGGTGAGACCGGGTTGACAGCTACCCAACGTACCTGGATATGAAAGGAGCTGCGACAGGTGTCAAAGCTGGCCGAAGAGCTGTATCCAGAAGGCCGTAAAGAATGCCGGGACGAAGGCAAAGGGGCCAAGCCTTGGCCATTGCGAGGAAATTACTCACTCTGGGCGAGTCCGTCGAAAAAGTGGCCGAGTTGACCGGGGTATCTTTAGGCGATCTGCAGAAGCTCCAGGAGACAGGAGAGCCAGGCCCGAGGCTGAGGCTTTCAGCGGCGAGGCTGGGGGAGACCCTGGGGCTATTTATTTTTTAGGGCGCGTGAGTATGTCGGGTCTCCTCAGCCCTTAAAGCTTCGCTGATGCCATTACTGATTACTTAGGACTCACAAAAAATTAAGTGGAACGAAGTCCTGGAGAAGGAGGGTGGGGGCCCCACTCAGCTTGTTTTGGGAATCGGCCCGTTTATGATCGATTTCCAACCCCCTCGTTGATGGCCGTCGGCCCAGTTGCGCGATGATCGGTCCGATTAAGGATCGGGGTATAATCATGGCGAAGAGCTCGACCGATGGAAACGGATTGACAAGGAGGGATCGGTCGCTTTATACTACCAACGCTTGGCGAGGTGGAGTTGCTTGAAAGTACGAGTCAGCGATGTTAAAAAATGGGCAGGCCGAGAAGAGCGCATCAGCCTATCGGAACCGTGGCCCGAGATAATCAAAGAGCGCTTGGAAGCTGAGATGGAACAGCCGGCAAGGGTGCATGTGGTGGTTCGCAACGTGACCAGTGGGCTGTTGGTAGAAGTCTCGGGCGAGGGGTATGTTCATGTCCCTTGTTCTCGGTGTCTCGAAGATGCCCGGCTAACGCTCGCCTTTTCGGACAGTCAGGAGTTTCGAGAGGAATCCGGACCGCAGGATCCAACCTTGGACTATGAGCGTTTTATCGGAGATCACATAATTTTAGACGCCATGGTGGCTGATGCGGTCGCGCTCGAACTGCCGTTAGTGCCGGTGTGCAGGGCTGAATGCCGAGGGCTTTGTCCACAGTGCGGGGTGAACCGCAATCGTGACGAGTGTTCGTGTCAGGTGTTGACCGAATCGCGCTGGGATTTGCTGAAGACTTGGAGGGCGAGCCCAGACACTCGCGACAACCATACGGTGGAGTCTGAACAACGTTGAGATTTTATGTTTGAGGAGGTTGAGTGAAATGGCGGTTCCGAAACGGCGATTGCCGAGGTCTCGCACCCATAAACGACGGTCGACTTGGAAATTAGTTGCCCCACAATGGGTGAATTGCGTGCGTTGCCACCAAGACCGACTGCCGCATCACGTGTGCCCGCATTGCGGATACTACGATGGGCGGATTGTGGTGGTTCACAAAGAAGCTTAAGTCGCTCGAAATTCCATGGTCACCCATGGAATTTTTTGTGAGTTCATTTATCAGGTAGTGATATGATGAGCTCACATCACTTAGGGGGAACGCTTTGCTTCGCGAAGAACGACATCAGCAGTTGTTGCGATTTTTGACCGAAGATCCTTTGCAGACCGACGAGCGTTTAGCCGAGCGGCTGGGAGTGAGTGTGCCTACCGTTCGGCTCGATCGCATGACGCTGGGCGTGCCTGCGTTGCGTAGGCGGTCACAAGAGTTGGCCAAACAGGTGCTCAAGGCGTCGCCGTTGAGCGATGATCTAAACGCATTCGGGGAGTTGACCGCGTTAGAGCGGGGGCTTTCCGTTCAGGCCAAGATTGCCATCAAGCCTCAAATGGCCGTGGGGGTTGGCGGATCGGTGCCGTCATACTTCCTGTTGGCTCACGCGGAACGTTTGGTCTACAGTGTGGTCGGTGGGGAGGTCGTTTTGACCGCTGTGGTGAACGCCAAATGTTATCGGCCGGTGCGATCGGGAGAAATTTTGGCGTCTTATGCTCGAGTGATTCGCCATCAGCACGGTCGGGTGGTGGTGTTGGTGGAAATGACGTCCAGTCAGACCCGGGTGTTTCGCGCCAAATATGCGGTCAACGTCATCGACCAAGATCTTGCGGGCTCCCAGTAAGGACGTGATGTGTTTGCGAATCGGTTTGGATGCAATGGGCGGCGATCATGCACCGGAAGCTCCGGTGCGTGGTGCGATCATGGCGATTGAGAAAAATCCTGACCTCTACGTGACCTTGGTCGGAGACGAAGCCAAGATTCATGGGTATCTTGGTGCCCACCGCGATCATCCTCAAATTGTGGTGCATCCCGCCAGTGAAGTCATCACCATGGATGATGAGCCGGTGGCTTCGGTTCGAAAAAAGCCGCATTCATCGATGGTCGAAGCGATGAAGGCTCTCAAAGCTGGTGCCGTGGATGCTGTAATCTCGGCTGGCAATACCGGAGCGCTGATGGCATCCGGTCTCTTGTATTTAGGGCGAATGCGCGGCGTCGATCGGCCGGCACTCCCGGCTTTGTTTCCCAGCGTCAAAACCTGGGGGGTTTTGCTGTTGGATGTGGGCGCTAATCTTGACCCTAAGCCAATACACCTCGTACAGTACGGGCTGATAGGAGCCCTCTACTGTCAGGAGGCCCTGGACATTCAACGGCCGAAAGTGGGGCTCTTAAACGTGGGCACCGAGGTGCAGAAAGGGCCGAAAGAGCTCAGGGAAGCACACGTCCGACTGGCACAACTGGAATCTATTGACTTCGTCGGCAACGTCGAGGCCCGGGAACTGTTGCAGGGAAAAGCCGATGTGGTCGTCTGTGGAGGCTTTGTCGGCAATATCGCCTTAAAGTTGACGGAGGGCGTGGCTCGCGATCTATTCCATGAACTGCGAGAAGCCTTTAATGCTTCCTGGGTCACACGACTGGCTGGGCTGGCGGTGCGACCAAAACTTCGCGCACTGGTGCGGACGATGGATTATCAAGCGGTGGGGGGGGCACCTTTGCTGGGCCTAGATGGCATTGTCTACAAGTGCCACGGTGCCAGCGAAGACCGTGCTTTTCAGTCGGCGTTGTCGATGGCTCATGCATACCTGGCCCGCGGGTCGCAGACCCGCATTCGGGATCGACTGGCGGCAGAATCATTCTCGTACGGCGAGGAGGAATCGTAGGTGGCGGTGGCAGTCGTGACTGATTCTACCTGTGACCTGACCCCGGCGTTTCTTCGTCAATTGGGAATCTACATGGTGCCGTTGATGGTGACCATTGAGGGAGCGACTTATCGCGATCAGCTGGATATCACTTCCGAACGCTATCTAGAAATGTTAGCCAACACTCGGAGTATGCCTAAAACCGCGGCCCCATCACCGGGAGTGCTGGCCTCTTCCTACCGACAGGCCTTAGCGGATGGGGCGTCGGAAGTGGTGGCAATTCATCTCTCGGCCCAGTTAAGCGCCACCGTGCGTGCAGCCATCACCGCCCAGGCGTTGGTTGGAGAGGCCGTGGAGGTCATCGACAGTGCCAGTGCCAGCTTGGGGATTGGGTTGTTGGTTTGGTGGGCGGCTTTAAGTGCCCGATCCGGGGCCAGTGGCGAAGAGGTCGCCGCCGAAGTGCGCAGTTTATTGGAACGCGTCGAATTGGGATTTAGTCCGTTGACCTTGGAATATCTGGCCCGCGGGGGCCGCATCGGCGGTGGGGCTCGGTGGGTGGGTACTCTGTTGGATATGAAGCCGGTGTTGAAGTGTGAGCATGGCTCGATTCAGACCTACAAAAAGGTGCGAGGTGGCCGCCAGGTGGTGCCGGCGATCATGCAATTGCTGCGAGCTAAGGTTCCTCCAGGGTCTTCCGTGTTGGCCGGCGTGATGCATGCGAACAATGCGGACGAAGCCCACCGTCTGGAAGAAGCAATGCGTAGTATTTGGGTGATCGAAGGCATGCTCAGTAGCGTATGTGGGCCAGTGTTGGCGACCCACGGCGGGCCCGGCGCCTTTGGCGGCGTGGTAGTGCCACTAAATTCGGATGAAACCCTGCGCTGGCGGCGTTGGACCAATTCATCCAAGGAGGGCCCATCGAGATGAATGCAGGCGTCTTATTTCCCGGCCAGGGATCTCAGTATGTGGGCATGGGAAGGGACTTATATGATCAATATAAGGTGGCCCGAGACTCATTTGAAGAGGCGGACAACGCCCTCGACTTTCCATTGTCAACCTTGATTTTTGACGGGCCAGCCGCGCAATTGGAGGAAACTGAATGGCAGCAGCCAGCGATTTTAACCGTCAGCATCGCCGCCTGGCGTGTGTTTTGTGAGCGCCTGCCCATGTTTTCGCCGTCGCTGGCTTTGGGCCTTTCTCTGGGGGAGTATTCGGCCTACGTAGCCAGTGGGGTATTGGAGTTTCACGACGCGGTGCGTCTGACCAGGCTTCGTGGTCATGCCATGCAGAACGCTGTGCCGGCCTCGGTAGGAGGCATGATGGCGGTGATGGGGCTCGCGACGGAAAAGGTCGAAGAACTCTGTATGCTGGCGGGAGGGCCGGGCATCGTCGAGCCCGCAAACTTCAACGCTCCGGGTCAAGTGGTAGCCTCCGGACTTAACCAGGGTTTAGAAACCCTTGCCCAGTTGGTGGCGCTGGCCCAAGGCAAGACCATCCGTCTTTCGGTAAGTGCGCCCTTTCACTCGAGTCTTCTCGCTCCGGCAGGAGCGGTTCTAGCCGAAGCCTTGGCCCAGACTGAGTTGAAACCTGCCAAATTTGCCGTGGTGGCCAACGTCGATGCCGCGATTTGCCTGCTTCCCGAGGACGTGGTTCCCCGATTGGTTGAGCAAGTGTCACATCCGGTCCGTTTTGAGGCGGGGGTGCGAGCAGCGTTGGCTATGGGTGTAGAGCGTTTCTTCGAGTTTGGCCCCGGGCACAGTCTGGCGGCTTTAGTGAAGAAGATTGACCGAAAAATTCCCGTGAGCAGCATTGAGAATGTTCAAGGAATGCTGAAAGCACTTGAACTCCTTGAGGCGGCGAAGCTATAATAGCTTGGAATTCGGGGTCGTTAAAATGGGTTGACTCAGGGTTCGTCTGGCCGCGCTGAACTCGATAGGCAAGACGATGATAGTCCATGGCATTACAAGATAGGATGGGATAAGGTGGAGTGGAAGGGGCGAGTGGTACTCATCACTGGGGCATCGCGTGGAATTGGTCGGGCGATTGCCGAGTGCATGGCGGACCGAGACGTCGCTATTGCCCTGAACTATCGTTCCGATGAGATGCAAGCCCGGGTTACATTGGAGCACATCGTGGCCAAGGGCGCGGACGGTGCGTTGTTTCAGGCGGATGTTAGCCAAAGCGATCAAGCCAAAGCGCTGGTGGACGATGTTCTGAAGCGATTTGGACGCATTGACGTTTTAGTGAATAATGCAGGTATCACCAGGGACACGTTGCTGTTGCGCATGTCTGATGAACAGTGGTTGCAGGTGATGGAAACCAACTTAAACGGTGCCTTTTACTGTACGCGGGCGGCAACCAAGGCGATGATGAAGGCGCGTTTCGGTCGCATCGTGAACATTGCATCCATAGCTGGAGTGGCTGGCAACGCCGGTCAAGCCAACTATTCGGCCGCCAAAGCGGGATTGATCGGATTTACTAAAGCGGTGGCCAGAGAACTGGCGTCACGCAACATTACGGTGAATGCGGTGGCACCAGGCTTGGTCGACACCGATATGACCAGTAAAATGGGGCGGGCCGCATATGATACATTGATTCAGTCGGTGCCTTTGGGACGCGCTGGGAGACCGGAGGAGATCGGTGAAGCGGTGCGTTTCTTGGCCAGTTCGGATTACATCACGGGGCAGACTCTCGTTGTCGACGGCGGTTTGGTGATGGAATAACCATGGAGGTGGAAGATAGTGGCAGAAAAGGAAAAGGTTTTCGAAAAAGTTAAAGGGATCATCGTGGATCAATTAGGGGTGGAAGAAGAAGAGGTCACCCTAGAGGCCTCGTTCATTGAAGACTTAGGCGCCGATTCTTTAGACATTGTGGAGTTGATTATGGCGTTGGAAGAAGAGTTTGGTTTAGAAATTCCTGATGACGAGGCTGAGAAGATTGCGACGGTCAATGATGCGGTGGAATATATCGGAGAGAATTCCTAATTCCCACCAGCAAGAACTGCCGGTATCAGAGAAAGGCGGGAGTAAGGGTGCAAGCACAGCGTGTTGTAGTGACCGGAATGGGGGTGGTTACCCCCGTTGGGACCGGCGTCGAATCTTTTTGGCAAGGTATCACTAGCGGCAAGAGCGCGGTCGGACCCGTGACCCAATTCGATGCCAGTGCGTTTCCTACACGGATTGCTGCTGAAATCCACGATTTCGATCCCGCCAATTATATGGACCGCAAGGACGTGAGGCGTGCCGATCGGTTTGCTCAATTGGCCGTGGCTGCGTCGCAGGAAGCTTGGAAGGACGCTAATTTGTCTGAGATCAACCCCGAGCGCTCTGGAGTCTTGGTCGGAACCGGAATCGGGGGGATGGGCACCCTGATTCAACAATATGACATTTTGCGCGAGCGAGGACCGGAGCGCGTAAGTCCGTTTTTTATTCCCATGATGATCGCGAACATAGCCGGTGGACAGTTGGCGATGCGTTATGGCTTATTAGGTCCTAATGCGACCGTGGTCACTGCATGTGCATCGTCGGGCAATGCAATAGGCGACGCTATGCGCACGATTCAATGGGGAGAAGCCGATCTGATGTTGACTGGCGGCACCGAGGCGGTGATCTTGTCCATTGCCTTTGCCGGATTTTGTGCGATGAAGGCCATGTCCACGCGCAACGAAGAACCGGAAAAGGCGTCGCGCCCGTTCGACCGCGAGCGCGACGGATTCGTCATGGGCGAAGGGGCAGGGTTTTTGGTGTTGGAAAGCTTAACCCATGCTCAGGCCCGAAATGCCCCAGTGTATGCGGAATTGACGGGATATGGACGCTCCGCCGACGCCTACCATATCGTGGAACCCCATCCTGAGGGCATCGGTGCAGCCTTTTCGATGCGCCAAGCTCTGCGCGATGCCCACTTAGCCGCCGAGGACATCGATTACGTCAATGCCCACGGGACTTCGACGTCCAAAGGTGATTTGGCGGAAACGCTGGCGATTAAAGACGTCTTCCAAGATCGAGCCTACCGGGTTGCGGTGTCGTCGACGAAGTCGTCGACAGGCCATCTTTTGGGAGCCGCCGGGGCGGTGGAACTCATCGCCTCAATTTTAGCCATCCGCCATCAAACTCTGCCCCCGACGGTCAATCTAGACGAGCCCTCGGCGGAGTGTGATTTAGATTATGTGCCGAATCAGGCTCGACCCGCCCGAATTCGGCGGATTATGTCAAACGCTTTCGGATTTGGTGGTCAGAACGCAACTTTGATTGCGGAGGAGTTTAAGCAAGATGCCCAGTGAGCCGAGACCCTTATCGAGTTGGGTGGACAATCCGGTTTTGCTCCGTCAAGCGTTGACGCACTCATCGTACGCCAATGAGGGGCAGCGTCGAGAGACGCACAACGAACGCTTGGAATTTTTGGGAGACTCGGTATTGCAACTGGTGGTGACGGAATGGTTGTATCAAGCCAATCCTTCATGGCCCGAGGGTCGACTAAGCCAAGCCCGGGCGGCCATCGTCTGTGAACCGACGTTGGCCGAAGCGGCCGAACGATTGCAGATGGGGGCACACCTGTATTTGGGTCGCGGCGAAGAACGAAGCGGCGGACGGCACAAGGCATCGTTATTGGCGGACGCGGTGGAAGCCCTTATCGGGGCGATCTATTTGGATGGAGGATTGGAGCGAGCCAAGGCTTTTATTGCCGACTATCTCGATTTTGCGTTGACGACTGTCGAAGCTCGGGAAACCGGACGAGACCATAAAACCGCGCTAGGAGAGTATATTCGTAAGCGTGGCGGCGAAGTGCAATACGTGTTGGTTCAGGCGTACGGTCCGGATCACGACAAGACATTTGAAATTGAACTGATGGTTAACGGACAAGCGATGGTTCGTGCCGTGGGTCGGAGCAAAAAGGAAGCCGAACAAAAATGCGCCAATCTCGGATTGAAGAAGTTGCTGGAAGAAGGAGGGGCTTTGCCCGCCAACTATCGTGGCGACTCCCCGGATTCTACCGGATTGCATTCCCATCCATTGTGACTTCTGACGATCCCTAGATGGGAGAAGGCAGATGGCGGACAGAAGGGTAAGCCAGGTCATCTTAGCAATCATTCATCAAGAAATTCCTCGGCGGGCGGGTTCAATTTTTTACCTTGAGACTTTGCAAAAATAGCATCAAACCGGAAGAACGCGGGCGTCCTAATCTTTCATCCGCCGGTTTTCTTCTGGTTTTTTTTTGTGCGCCCGTTTGGGTCGGTCATGAAAAAAGCGTCCCCCTACAGTCGGGCATCTTGTCTTAGCGAGCGGAACCCTCTCAATATTCGACAATGGATAACGTTAAGGTCATTCACGACGACCGGGCTCGTGAGAGCCCGGTGGCATCGACGCAGGGGTACCTCTAAGGAGGGCTAGGTGCTCGAGACGAGCCCTTAATCACCGGGGGAAGGGGAGGGCGGGTCTGGTGCTGATTGTGGGCCACGGAAGGAAGGCTATATGCGGAGGCGTGACCGCTCAGTCGACCCTTACGCCTGAGCGGGGACCTCGGCGGCCGAGAAAAAATGGATGGTTGAGGTGAGTGCTGGGGAAGATTTAAAGCGGGCGATGACCAACTCCCGGCTTGGGCTCGAGCCCCGGCGGTGTCGTTGCCGTCGGGGGCAGGCCTGGGGACGTCTTGCCGGAGCCGCCTCCGTGTTTCTGCGCGTTGCCTGCTGCTGGTGGAGAGGGATTGGTCGGCGGGGTTAGCGGTGAGCAATACTTGGTCGGAGCCCAATACATAGAATCCCAGGGCAAGGGCACTCCGGGATGCCAGTCCGATTCGCGGCGGAGGAACACCGAAGAGACATAAGGGCCGCATCCTGGCTGCCACAGTTCGCCCGGGTCCGCTGCGGAGACTTTCGCCAGATAATGGGTGTCGCCGACCGTGGTCGGCTGGGTGCCGTCAATAAACCAACCTCCTTGAACATCGACCTTAGGGGTATAGGCGCTGGCTAATTCCCCAGAGGTGGTGCTGATGTGAGAAACAAAGGTGACCCCGCTCGGCGTGGGGAAAGGCGTGGACGGGATTTTGAGGGCGGCGTTGGTTTGCTCCATAATTTGCCGCCAAATGGGGCCGGCGGCAGTGGCGCCATAGGCTGGGCCGTTTGTTGTATTTTGGGGAATTTCTCCGAGTTTGTCGCCTTCCCAGACTCCAACCACCAATTGCGGTTCGAATCCCATAAACCATGCATCCTCTTCGCCGTTGTTGGTGCCAGTCTTTCCCGCTGCGGGCCGACCAATCCCCAGTTGGTAGCCGGTAGCATAGGCACCCGGACCGATACCCGGAATTTCTTTAGGGTCGAGGACCCATTGCATCATTTTGGTCATAATGAAGGCGACTTGAGGGGTGGTGACGACCGTGCCTTGAGGCACATCTTGGTAGATCGTTGCGCCGTATTGATTAATCACTTTGGTCACCCAAATCGGTTTCATGCGCACCCCGCCGTTGGGAAATGTGGCATACGCTTGGGTCATATCCAGGGCATTGACGCCGTGGTCAAGACCGCCAATGGCCGCACCAAGTTGTTCATCATCGGGAGTGAGTGGCAGGGCGAATCGGTTCTTAGCAAAGTTGAAGCCGTAGTTAAGGCCGATATCATGAAGCAGCTTGACTGCCACGTCATTGTCGGAAATCGCCAAAGCATTTCTGAGGTCCATATAGCCCCGGTATAAATGGTTGTCGTTTTGGGGCCACCAGGCTTCCCCGTTGACGTTTTGAAAGATGGGAACGTCTTGAATCACCGAAAGCATGGTGTAGCCTTTGGCGAGCGCAGGCGTGTAATCGATCAAGGGTTTGATCGATGATCCCGTAGAACGTTGAACTTCAGGCGACGTCGCGTAATTGAGTGGGAAAGCGCCAACATGGGTGCGGCCGCCGATATCGGCTAAAATCTCTCCGTTTTGCGGGTCTTCGACCACGACTGCGGCCTGATGGTTTGGAACGGCCAGGCTCGAAGGGCCAAACAACTGATTCATCCAAGTATCGACCGCATTTTGAGCGATGGTATAAATGGTGGGATCGAGGCCGGTATAAATCTTGAGACCGCCATCAAAAATTTGGTTCATGGAAAAGCCTTGTTGACGCAAGACGGTCACCACTTGATCGATATACCACGGGTAAGGATACATTTGCCCGTTGGCGGCGGTAGCGGTTAACGACTGCCCATTGGTCAAGTGCAAGGGGGCATTGTAAGCGGCATTTGCCGCCGATTGGCTCAACCCTCCATATTTCACCATCGATTGGAGGACGATGCGCTGGCGAGCCTTGGCCAAGCGCAAATTCACTAAAGGATCATACAAGGAGGGGGCTTGTGGGAGACCGGCTATCAGACTGGATTGGGCCAAGGTCAATTGGCTGGGAGACTCGTTAAAATAGGCGCGAGCGGCTGCATAAATCCCCGTAGCACCATCTCCGAGATAGACGTCGTTCAGATACATGTCAAGAATCTGCTGTTTCGAGTAGATGCGCGCCAGTTCTAATCCGATGATAAACTCCTGCAGCTTTCGGGTGAGGTTCTTGTTGTCGCTCAAATATAGATCCTTGGCCAATTGCTCGGTAATCGTACTGGCCCCCTGTTCTGCCGAATGGTGAATGATGTCGACCAAGGCGGCACGGACAATCGAGCGCACGTCGAAGCCCGGGTTGGTGTAGAAGTTGTGGTCCTCCGTGTCAATGAGGGCTTTTTGCATCGACGGGGCAATTTGATTTAACGGGGTATTGACACGGTTCACCGAGCCATGGAGCGTAGCCACTTTATTCCCATAGCGGTCATACACCACCGAATCCTGGCCTTGAGTATTGAGATTAATCATGCGGCTGAGCGTGGGCAACGTCCTCCAGGCGCGATAGGTCAGGACCCCGACATATCCCACCACGAAGAGCACGACCACTCCGCCGACAGCGCCTACGACCCGAAGCCAGCTAACGCGCCTCTTCCCGCCCTTGGGCGGGGGGGCCGTAGGTTTGGCCTTGGTGGCTTTTTGCTTAACCGCGCTTGATACAGAGCGCGAAGGCTTCGCTGGCCCCTTGACACTCCCGCTAGACTGGGATTTGGAAGGACGAACGCTCGCCAACGATTTTCCGCAATAACGGCAATAGGCGGAAGTTTTCGCGTTGATTTGACCACAACTGGGACAGCGCACCGACGACACCTCTTTTCGACAATCAAATCACCCAGATATCGCCGACCACGACGAAAACGGTAGCGTCATTGTAACGTGAGCCTCAGTTCGGGTAAAGCCAGTGGGCGAAAAGCTGGCCGGACCGTGGCAAACAAGGCAGGCGGAGGATTAAAGCGCCCTCAGCAGATCCTAAGGCAGCAGAATTTGCCAAAGACGTCGATAGATACCACCCTCCCAATTTTCGCTAGCACCCTCATCGCTGACCGCGCTGGGCTTCTTTAATAGTTCGTCCTAAATAGTGTTTGATCTAGATAGCGGCGTACCCATCGAAGGGACCTCGGAAGCCTCGCCTTAAAGAAGCTCATTCCGGTCGAATGCCTTGTCGCCAGGGGAGTCCTAGTGCTGCCAAGTGACTTGCTTTGCTGACGGTTGGTGACAAGAAAAGACTGCCACTCGACGTAGGTCCATGTCATTTTACAACAATCACGACGAGACAGCAAAATCCTTGACGCTGGTGCTGACATTTGCGCCGATCACTCAGCGGATCGGAGCCTCCGATGGATGAAATGGCCCGGTCTCTCGGGCGTTTCATGGCCGAGCCTCTCGGCCGCGACCCGTGGCCGCTGTGACCGCCAGGAACTAATGCGTCGAAAGGCTTGCGGCAACTATTCGAGACTGCGAAATAGATAGCGAATCAGATAGCGAGGGGCCGCCGAAGCGTCAGCGTGGTAGGTCTCTGGGATGACCAGATGTTGAGAACCTTCGCTGGCGGCAAGGGCCACCCGGATGAGCGTTGATCCGTCTTGATCGAAGGCCACGCACCATCCCCTAAGGTCTTTCTGACCGTCGCGCACAGGCGCCAACAGCAACCAATCGCCGGCCATAATGACCCATTGAGTGGGACCGTCGTACTGCCAGGCGTAGCGAATATCGCCAAAGGCTGCCATGCCGTGATACCGGTTTTCGGTCAAAAGCGGGGAACCATCGCGCGAAAAACCGCGAATGATAGGGAGCAAGCCATAATGCGGTGATTGTTCTTGGGCGCTCTGGGGCTGATATTGGCCGCTGAGCACCGCCCGTTTGAAAGCTACCAAGCTAGAATAGTGCGCTTTGTCAATCCAGTAATACACGGTCTTTTCCTCGGAATAACCCAACCGCCGGGCTATTTCTGCGGCCGTGAGAAACGGATCTTGCAGAATTAGACTTACAATTTTTTCTAACACGTCCATGCCATTGCCTCCTGGAAATTCTTATTACATACGAAGGCGGGTTTAGCCTTTACAGAAATCCTGTAAAGATTTCCCGATGCTTCGACTGCTCCCTACTATTTTCGCAGATACAGGAATTCCAAGACAATTCTAGAAGACCAAATAGGACCGAAGAATCGACGAGGGGGTTAGTGGCTCAGGCGCTTGTAGAAATCGCGGAGGATGTTAGGCTAAGAGCGCAGAGCGAGTGAAATCCAGGCGACGTCTAAAACGGGCAAGCGCTGCTCTTGGGGGCGGCGGATTTTTTCCTGGCCTCCGGGGGCATCGAGCTCAGGTTAGACCCGTCGGATATTGGAAGGGGCGAGCCTCCAATGGTACCATGAGAACATCATGCAAGAGGTTCGCCAAGGCTTGGACAAAGGTGAATGGCGGGGGACAGGTTCAGAGTAAGGATGGGTGTGCGTGTACCTGAAACGAATGACCATGTATGGTTTCAAGTCTTTTGCGACAGAAACGGTGATCGAGTTTCCTCGTGGGATTACCGCTTTGGTCGGACCTAATGGCGGTGGTAAAAGCAATGTGGTCGATGCGCTGCGCTGGGCTTTGGGCGAACAGCGACCTAGAGAATTGCGCGCCGAGCGTTGGCCTGACATTTTATTTTCCGGTGAGGGAGGCCTTTTACCTGCGCGGTTAGCAGAAGTGGTACTAACCTTTGACGAAGCAAATTCCCATGATCCAGATTGGCCAGACACGCTGACGGTTACGCGACGTTATTACCGCAACGGCGAGTCCGAATATTTGCTAAACGGACGAGTGGTTCGCTTGAAAGATGTCACCGATCTGTTTTTGGATAGCGGGCTCGGCCGTTCCAACTACGCCATCATCAGTCAAGGAGGGGTGGAATCCGCACTTCTGTTAAAGCCTAAAGAGCGTCTGGAACAGTTGGAGGAATCGTCGGGGGTGTCGCGTTACAGGCTTCGCCGACGCGAAACGGTCCAACATTTAGCCGAAGTCGAGGTGAAGTTAACTCGACTTCGGGACCTCATTGCGGAGGTGGCTTTAGAGGCCGACGGGGTGAAGCGACGAGCCCAGGTCGAGGAGCGGCTGGATCAGTTGTCCGCTCGTGCCAACGAACTGAGTGCTGAGGTGAGACGGACCCGGTTTGCCATTGACGAGGCGGAGGTCATCCGTTTGACGGCAGAGTGTGCGGCCGAGGAGCAAGAAGCGGGTCGAATTCGAGGCGAGATTTTTAAGCGCGAGCAAAAACAGCGAGAACTGGACGAAGAAGATAGGCAGCTAAGGGGCCAGTGGTCTAGCCTTCGGGAAGCGCTGGAGGCTGCCACTCAATCCGTAAGTGAAGCTGAGACCGGACTGGTCAAGGCAGAAGCGATTATTGCCGGATATGAGCGCGAATTGGAAAGTCTGCTGACTCGCGCAGATCAATTGTCGCAGTGGATCGCTGACTCAAACACTAGTGTGGTTGAACCGATGGGGCCCGTTGAAGAAGAGAGTTTTTTTGCCCGTGCTCGGCACTTTAAGTCTGAATTAGAGGAAATCCAACGCCGTCTTCGCGAACACCTTGACCAACGCGAACCTCTAGCGGCCCAACTCGCGGCCCTCGATCAAGCGTTGTTAGAGTTGGGTCAAGCCAAAAGTCGGTTTCAAGCTTGGTTGGGGGTCGATGATAGCGACCGTTTAAATGAGCGTTGGCGACAGCGCGTAATAGATCATCAACGGCAGGCCGAGGAGATGCTTTCGCTTGGTCGTGACCGCGACCGATTTCTCGCTGTTCGCGCCGACATAGAAAGTCGTCAGCGCGTTTTGCAAACCCAATTCAGGAAGTTGGAACAGAATTGGGCCCTGGCTTCCACCGAATGGCAAGCTCGGGCTCGAACGAGTCAAACCGGTCCTGGACTGTCTCCCGGTGTGCGGGCAGTGCTGGCGCAGGCCAACCAAGGTGGGATTTTGGCCCCCAGAGGGATTCTCGGTTCGCTCATCGAAACCGAGCCAGAATTTCGGGACGCTTTGGCGGTAGCTTTAGGCGGAGGGCATCAAGACTTAGTCGTGGATCGCGAGGAAGATGCGCGCCGATGGGTGGAGTGGTTAAAGACCGGACAGCGGGGTCGAGCCACGTTTTTACCCTTGGACATTCTCAGTGTTCGAGAACTGTCAAGCGCGGACTTAGGGTACGCTGAGATGCCGGGAGCGGTTGGCTGGGCGGCGAATTTGGTGAGGTTTGAGCAAGACCTAAAGCCTGCAGTGTACCATGTGTTAGGTCGGGTCCTCGTGGTGGAGAGGTTGGAAGACGCGACCAGAATTGGTCGAATTCATCGCTTCCGTTTCCGCACCGTCACTCTCGATGGCCAAGTGGTCTTGGTGGGGGGGGCGATTACCGGAGGTCAAAGACCGTCCATTGGCGACGGCAGCGGCAAAGAAATCGGCCGGCTGAAATCCGCGCTAGATCGCATACAGGCTGAAAAAGATGAGTGTCAGCGGGAATTGGAGACGGTTCAAGCCCAACTGAAACAAGTGAGCGCCGATTTGGAGCAGACCAGTCAGAGATTGGTCCAGCGTAAGACGGCATGGCAGCACGATGAAGCCTTGATTGCCACTCTGTCGCAACAAGATGACCCTGGCACCTTGGCGGAACGAGAGCGCCTTTTGGTGGCAGAACGAACCGCCTTAAAGGCGGCTATTGTGGAGCATGATCGGTCCTCCGAGACCCTGCAGTCGGCGATCAATGCCAAGGAGCAGGAAATCGCCCAGGTGACGACGCGTCAGGCCGAGCATCAAGGAAAAGCCGCGCTCCAACAGGCTATGCAGGCTCGCGATGCAGCGGAACGAGAACGATGGCAAGTGGAACTGGAAGGGATTGAGGAGCGGGTACAGAAGCTTTCGCACCTGCGTGACAGCCACAAGGCAGAGGCTCAGACGTGGCGGATGGAGGCCGAGACCAGGCGGGAACGGAGAGCAGCCATTGCCCATGACTTTGAGATGATATCGTCGCGGCAGGAAGGATTAGGAGCCGACCGGCGCGGACTGGCGGAGCAAACGCGTTCGTTGGAGCAGCAGTTGGCTAACGGCGAGGGCCGGCTAACCCAAAGGAGACGGCAGTTGGATATGATTACCCTACGATGGGAATCGTCGCCCTTAGAAGACTTTGAAAAAGCTCTAGAACCGATGAATGCAAAGCAGTTGGCCCAGGCGGAACGCGAACTTAAGCGCCTTCGGGTCGAAATTGCCGAGATTGGTCCGGTGGATCGGGGGAGTCTTAGCCGTTGGCGCGATTTGAACAAACGCCAAGAGGATTTAGGCGCCGAGGAGGAGGATGTGAAAGCGGCCAAGGTAGAACTTGAATCGACTTTAGCGGAGCTCGACGAATTGGTGAACTCCCGGGTTCGAGAGACCGCGGATCGCGTGGAGGCGGCCTTTCGGCAGGCATGCGAAACCTTATTTGGCGGCGGCAGTGCAACCTTTCGCTGGACCAACGATGACGAACCGGGAGTCGACCTTTTTGTGGCGCCACCGGGTAAACGGCCTGCTCGGTTAAACTTGCTCTCCGGTGGTGAAAAGGCGCTGGGCGGGTTGGCTTGGCTGTTTAGTCTGTTAAGTATTCGCCGGGCTCCCTTTGTCGTATTAGATGAGGTGGAGGCATCGCTCGATGAAATGAATGCGGAGCGCTTTGGCCGTTATTTGGCGGATCGCGGAGCGGAAAGCCAGTTCATTGTGATTACCCACCACAAGGCCACCATGGAAGCTGCTGCCGCCTTGTGGGGGGTTAGTGGCAATGGACGTGGGCAAAGCCGAGTGGTTTCGGTGCTTTTGGAACCACCGCATGCCACTTTTGGATAGACGGAGGTAAGAATTATGCCGGGATTGTGGGAACGGCTCCGAGGGGGGCTTTCGCGAACGCGCCAGGGGCTGGGAGACCGGATTCGGGCGGTGTTTGCTGGCCGTCAGTGGAGTGATGAGTTGTGGGACTCGCTGGAAGAAATCTTGTATGAGGCTGACCTGGGTGTGGATACGGTCAGCCATTTGTTGGAAGAGACGCGCGCCTTGGTCCGGCAAAAGCGGCCGAAACTTGCCGATGAGGTCGTTGAAATGCTGCGCCGAGCCATGATTGTTGACTTGGCCGGCGACGATCGAGACCCTTGGTACCTACCCCCTGAACGGCCAGTGGTATGGATGTTGGTGGGGGTGAACGGGACCGGAAAGACGACGACCGCGGGGAAGTTGGCCGCGATGATGAAAGCTAGGGGCCATCAGGTGATTTTAGGGGCGGCGGATACCTTTCGAGCCGCTGCCATCGAACAATTGGCGGTCTGGGCCAAACGCGCGGAGGTTCCGGTGGTAAGTCAGGCGATCGGAGCCGATTCGGCCGCAGTGGCCTATGACACCGTCACCGCCGCGGTGGCTCGAGGCATGGATTTAGCCATCATCGACACCGCCGGGCGCTTGCACAATAAAGCCCAGTTGATGCAAGAATTAGCCAAAGTGCATCGCGTCATAGGGCGCGCCTTGAACGGTGCTCCTCATGAAGTGTGGTTGGTGTTAGACGCGACAACAGGTCAAAATGGATTGTCTCAGGCGGAAACGTTTGTGAAGACCGTCGCGGTCAGCGGAATTGTGCTGACGAAATTAGATGGTACGGCTAAAGGCGGGGTGGCTTTGACCATCGCGAGAACCTTGCATCTTCCGATTCGTTGGGTGGGCGTGGGCGAGAGTCTCGATGATTTAATGGTTTTTGATGCCAAAGCTTACGTGTCCGCGATCTTGGGGGAAACCCAAGGGAATTCCGAGTGAAGTCAGAGCCGAACCGGTTCTTCACAGACCTGGCGACGGTTCGGTTGGACGTTCGTTTTGCCGTCGCTTTGGGCGGCCGATAGGGTTTGACTTTCTCTCGGCCCAGGTGCGAGCCCTTACCGATTGACGATCACGCCGTAAATTCTTATACTGATGAAGCGGTAACGGTTTGGTAACAACTGTTGCGTACACTAAATACGCCTAATCTTGCCAAGAGCAAGAGCGGAGGAACCAAGTAGTCTATGGGGTGAATCGCAAGAAATTGCGAAGGGCGAGCCATTTCCGTCCTAATCCGTCAGCTAACTTCGCAGGCGTCGGGGGCAAAGGTGTCATAGCGGTAAACCCTTTACGCTCCCCATGTGGTCGGAGCGTTTTTTGTTGCGTTTAGGAGGTATAGCATGATTGGACGGGTACTAGAATTATCGCTCACCGCCGATCCTCTCAATCCGATGGACGGCGGAGCGGTTGGCGGGCAGCAAATCTTGGTCCGAGAAGCGGTTCGAGGTTTGGCGCGCCAGGGGGTGGGCACCGATGTGTTTACCTATCGTCAAAGCCGAAGGTTTGCGCCCGTGGGCTCGCAGTTGGCCCACATGAGCCGGGTGGTGCGGATCGGCAGTGAACGAGACTTTCCCCAAGAAGATATTGATTGGGTGGCTATGGCTGATGAAATCGCCGACCGGATCTATGCCAAAATTCAAGCTGAAGGTAGTGAATACGGCCTAATCCATAGCCACTTTTGGGTGTCGGGGATGGTTGCCCAGGAACTTTCCGAACGACTAAAAATCCCTTGGATCCATTCGCCGTATAAGATGGCAAAGTGGATCCACCGGGCGGGGCAGCCGCTGCCCGCCCGGCGGGTTGAAATCGAACGGAGTTTGATCAATGAAGTGGCGGCGGTTGTCGTCAATTATCTTGACGAAGGAGAATTGATTCACGCGGATTCGCCGAGAACCCCGCTTTACGTGATTCCCCCGGCTATCGAATCGACCACGTTTTTTGAGCGAGACTGCGGCCCGGTGCTGAAGGGCCTAAACCTCAAGCGGCGACCAGCAATTTATGTGGGAAGACTGTCTCATGGGCGAGGAATTCTGGGTCTGCTGAAGGTGATGAGCGAGCGGGACCTGCCGCCGGAATTTTGCCTTTTGGTGCTGGGAGGAGATCGAGGGGAGGTGGTGCATGGGCGGCCGGCCGATCCGGTTTTGGCGCAGTTGAAGCAGAGCCTAGGCGAGCGGGTGAAATTCTTGGGCCCTATGCCGCATGGAGCAGTCGCTCAATATCTTTCGGCGGCCGGGGTGGTGCTGGCTCCGAATCAAGGACCGACCTTAGGCATGGCTGTGGTCGAAGCCTTGGCTTGTGGGAAGCCCGTGGTGGGCAGTCGGGTGACGGGCGTGAGCGATTGGATCACACCCGGGGTCGACGGATTATTATACGAGCCCGACGACATTGAAGGCATGTTGAATGGGGCGTTGTCGCTGTGGCAAGATGGGGCTAAGGCGCGCATGCTGGGCAAGGCGGGATATGACAAAGTTCATCGCCATCACTCCTTGGATTACATGAGTGAGCAGTTAGTCCGAGTGTATGAGGAGGTGATGGAAGGTGAACGGGTTGAAACGGGTTTTGGCCACGGATATTGATGGCACATTAGTGGGCCATGGAGGCGAGGAACGATTTAGTCAATTTGTTCAGGATCACCCGGGGCTGACCGTGGTCTATTTGACCGGCCGCACCCGGCACAACGCAGAAGCCGTCATTCATCGCTATGGGTTTCCGCCCCCTATCGCCATCGCCACCGAAGTCGGATCCGAAATTTATTGGGGAAGGCACATGGCCTTGGACGATATCTGGGCTTTTCAATTGCGGCAAGACTGGTCTCCGCGCAAAATTAAAAAGTCACTGGAAGCATTGCCCGGAGTCCATTACCGAAGCCGAAGTTCACACTGGCGTTTAGCCTTTAATGTCGATCATGTCGATCTGGTTGAGGAAGTGCGCCGCCGGCTGGGTCGCGAACAGGTAGCCGCCCGAGTGCTATGGGACGCCCACGATGGACGACTCGATATTTTGCCGGCTCGAGCGCAAAAATGCCGGGCATTAAACCATATTTTAACTCGAATGGCCATCAGGCCTCGCCATTGTTTTGTGGCTGGGGATGGGGAGAACGACCGCGACTTATTAGAAGGAAAATTTCCGGGCGTGGTGGTGGCAAACGCGGTGGCCACGCTTAGGGGGTTGCAAGATGCGTCTATCTGGCTGAGCGATCAACCGGGTGCCCTAGGTGTGGTCGATGGCCTCAGCCGATGGTACGACGACCGAAAGGGGAAAGATAGGGAATCGGACGTTCTCAGATTTTACGGATAAAAGATTCCCTCTGCGTGAGCCTTAGGCTTCGAGCCCCCATGGTGGCTGATTCGGGGGCTCGAATATGGGGCTTAACCTAGGGTTTGATCCATGACATCATCTCTCGAAGCCTGGCGCCGACTTCTTCAATCGGATGTTGTCGGGTCTGGTCACGGAGCGCATTAAATCCAGGACGATTGGCCTGATTTTCCAAAATCCAATCCTTGGCGAATTCTCCGTCCTGGATAGCGTGTAAGATCTGCGCCATCGCCTTTTTGGTCTCTTCAGTAATCACTTTGGGGCCAGATCGATAGGCGCCAAATTCTGCAGTGTCGCTGATGGAATACAGCATGCGCGCCAGCCCGCCTTCGTACATGAGATCGACGATGAGCTTTAACTCGTGAAAGCACTCAAAATAGGCGATTTCGGGCTGATAGCCAGCGGCTACCAGCGTGTCGAATCCGGCTTTTACTAACGATGTGATGCCTCCACACAAAACCGCCTGTTCGCCAAACAAGTCGGTTTCAGTTTCTTCTCTAAAGCTCGTTTCCAAAACTCCGGCACGGGTGGCACCGATGCCCTTGGCGTGCGCTAGGGCAATCATCTTGGCTTGGCCGGTGGCGTCTTGATGAATGGCGATTAACGCTGGCACCCCGCCGCCTTCGGTATAGACGCGGCGCACCAGATGGCCCGGCCCCTTGGGAGCGACCATGATTACGTCAATATCGTGGCGAGGAATAATCTGCCCGAAATGAATGTTGAATCCGTGAGAAAATAGCAATGCCTGCCCGGCTTTGAGGTGGGGAGCAATTTGTTCTTCATAGACCTTGGCCTGCCGTTCGTCGGGCAAAAGAATTTGGATGATGTCGGCCTGCTGAACGGCTTTATCCACGGTCATGACGGCAAATCCGTCTTCTTCTGCCTGTTGCCAGGAAGCCCCCGGTCTCAGGCCAATGATGGTTTTGACTCCGCTGTCGCGGAGATTTTGCGCTTGAGCATGGCCTTGGCTTCCGTAACCCAGCACAGCGACGGTTTTGCCGCGCAAAACCTCTAAGTTGGCCGCGTCGTCGTAGTACATTTCTATCAAAAAAGTCATCTCCTATCGATGAGGGTACGAATATTTTCTCTGCCCTCATACCGCCATTGTAATCGATTTGGCTCAGGTCTTGGGGATGCTCTGGCATTGACTCTGCACCCAAGCGGCAAAGAACTTGCCTGGGCCGTCCTTGGTTCGGGTCAAGACGATGGCATTCTCTCTAGTCCTGGCTTGCGATTAGCCGCCGCCTTGACACCGGGCCCGCGAATTGCTAATCTGAATCCTGCTGTAAAGCTAATTGCCTTGACAGTCGGGAGGCTTATGCTGAAGACCAATCGTTTGGAAGCGGCCTTGCTCTTTGACCTTTATGGAGAATTATTGACCGAACATCAGCGCAAGGTGTGGCAACTGTACTGGTCGGAAGATTGGTCGTTGTCCGAAATTGGTGAAGCCCAAGCGACCAGTCGAGCGGCGGTGCATGATATTTTAGAGCGCAGTCGTCACTCGCTTTTCGACTATGAAGCCAAGTTGGGTTTACTGCGGTCCTGGCGAGCCAAACAAAAAGCGTTGGATGATTTGCGCCAGGTGCTTTTAGATTTACCCCTGGAGGAGTCGTGGCGCGCTCGCGTTTGGGCGGCTTATGACAGAGTGGCACAGGAAGAAGGGCTCGGCGATGTTTGACAGTCTTTCTGAAAAACTTGAGGCGGCGTTTCGACGCCTGCGCAGGAAGGGTGTACTTTCGGAGGCCGATGTTCGCGAAGCGGTGCGCGAGGTGCGTCTTGCGCTATTAGAAGCGGACGTCAACTTCAAGGTGGTCAAAGAGTTTTTGGCCAAAGTGGAAGCTCGTGCCGTGGGTCAGGAAATCCTAGCCAGCTTGACTCCGGACCAAGAGGTGGTCCGGGTCGTGCGCGACGAACTGAGCGAATTAATGGGGCGCCAACCCGCTCGAGTGACGATGGCATCCAACCCTCCCACGGTGATCTACTTGGTCGGACTGCAAGGATCGGGTAAAACCACTACCGCGGCCAAACTCGCTCGGATGTTGAAAGATCAAGGCAGGCTGCCGCTCTTGGTAGCCGCTGACATCTATCGACCTGCGGCTGTCGACCAATTGCGCACTCTGGCGTCGCAATTGGATGTGCCGGTGTATTATTCTGAAGGGGCCAATCCAGTGGAATTGGCCGTTCAAGGCGTAGCCCAGAGTCGAAAACTGGCCCGTGACGTGCTCATCATTGATACGGCAGGTCGTTTGCACATTGACGAAGGCTTGATGGCGGAATTGGAAGCCATGGAGAAAAAAGTTCCCGCGCACGAAACGCTTTTGGTTGTCGATGCTATGACCGGTCAAGATGCGGTTCGGGTGACCGAAAGTTTTCGCCAACGCTTGCCTTTGACCGGCGTGGTGTTGACCAAACTTGATGGAGATGCGCGAGGGGGGGCGGCCCTGTCGATTCGCGCCGTCACCGGTCTTCCGATTAAGCTGATTACGACCGGGGAGAAGCTGGATGCGCTTGAGGCGTTTCAGCCCGAGCGCATGGCTTCACGAATTTTGGGCATGGGCGACGTACTCTCGCTGATCGAAAAGGCCGAATTGTCACTGGACCGCGCGGAAACGGAAGATTTAGCCAAACGGGTGGAAAGCGGTGACTTTAGTCTCGAAGAGTTTCGCGCGATGCTCCAACAAGTGAAGCGGCTGGGCCCTCTGTCCAAGGTCATGGAAATGATTCCGGGGATGGGGGCGATGGGCAAGCTCAAGAATCAAGTCGATGACAAAAGCTTGGCGCGAGTCGAAGCGATCTTGAGTTCGATGACTCCGTTAGAGCGTCGGCGGCCCAAAGTCTTAGATGGCAGCCGACGGCTGAGGATTGCTCGCGGCAGTGGGACTACCGTTCAAGAGGTCAACCGCTTGTTGAAGCAGTTTCAGGAGATGCAAAAGGTGATGCGTCAGGTAAAAGGCATGCGCAAAGGCAAGCGCGGCATGCCCAAATTGCCGTTTCCACCGATGCCCGAAGGCTGAGCGTTCGTCGTTGAGGATGTCGAGGGAGCCGCAGTGAACGCCATAACCAATCACGATATGAGGAGGATATTAAAGATATGGTAAAGATTCGTTTGCGTCGAATGGGGGCTAAGAAACGCCCGTTTTATCGCGTGGTGGTGGCAGATTCGCGCTCGCCCAGAGATGGACGCTTCATTGAGGAAATTGGCTATTACGATCCCACGAAGGATCCGGCGGTGGTTAAAATCGATACCGAAAAAGCGACCCAGTGGCTGCTCAATGGGGCTCAACCGACGGATACGGCGCGCTCGTTGTTACGACAGGTCGGCGTCCTGAAGACCATTCAGGAAGGCAAGCGATCCGTGCCGGTCGATGGCGTCTGAGAGCTTAGGGAGCGACGGTGTGCAAGTGGGGGAAGTCGGGTCGCCCCACGGCACGATGGGAGCGTTGCGTGTGCTTCCTACGACGGATTTTCCTGAGCGGTTGAGGGCGCTTGAGCGGATTTGGTTGGATAAAATCGAAGGGGATGGCTGGGCGGTACGGCAGTGGACGGCGAGTGGGCGGATAACCATCTTGCACCTAGCTGCGGTCACGTCTCGGGAGCAGGCGGCAGCGCTTCGCGGAGCTCGCATCCTGGTTTTGCGCCAGAGCCTGCCGGATTTGCCGATTGACTCTTTTTATTGGTATCAACTGCTCGGGATGGCGGTGCGCGATTCGGATGGTCGCGAATTGGGCCAGGTTGTTCATGTCCATCGCCAGGGAGGCGCTCATGATTTTCTGGAAGTGTCGCGACCGAATCAGGCGTCGTTTTGGATCCCAATCGTTCGGGCCATGGTGAATCGAATCGACCTCGAGGAGCAAACCATTTGGGTATCATTGCCTGAGGGCTTGGAGGATCTTCATTAAATGGTGATTCAGGTGGTCACCTTGTTTCCCGAAATCTTGGCGCCAATGCTAACCACCAGTATGTTGCGGCGGGCACAAACCGTGGCCGGGGTGGAGATTCGGCTGGTGCCGTTGCGGCCGTTCGGGATAGGCATTCACCATCAGACGGACGATTATCCGTTTGGTGGCGGTCCGGGAATGCTGCTTCGTGCGGATGTCGTGGTACCGGCAGTAGAATGGGCGATGATGCACCACAAGGCCGTGGCTACGGTGATTTGGACCTCTCCGCAGGGTAAGCCCTTAGACCAAGCGCTGTGTCGAACGCTCGCTCAGGAAGATCATCTCATTATCATCGCGGGGCATTACGAGGGGATTGACGAACGTGCCTTGGAGATCCTCGGAGGCAGCGAAGTGTCGATTGGGGATTATGTATTGACCGGGGGCGAACTGCCTGCTTTGGTCTTAGTGGATGCCATTACACGCTTGCAGATGGGCGTGCTGGGCGCCCAAGACGGTGCGTTAACCGATACGTTTGAGGATGGCAGCGGGGGACTGGAAGGTCCGCAGTACACCCGGCCCGAGCAGTACCGGCAATGGCGGGTGCCACCCGTATTACTGTCGGGCAATCACCAATCGATTCAGGCCTGGCAGCGAGCGATGAGTGCAGAGCGGACAACAAAGCGTCGCCCGGACTTGCTCGACGCCAAGCGAATCGACGATGCGGATTGAGCATGCTATAATTTGGACGATTTCAAAGGGGGAAACCGGAGTGGATTACATCGGCTTAATTGAGGAAGAACAGATGCGAACCGACTTGCCGAAGTTCCGTGCAGGGGATACCGTGCGGGTGGGCGTGATTGTTCGCGAAGGCAATCGCGAACGAGAACAGCAGTTTGAAGGCGTGGTGATTTCTAAGCGCGGGGTGGGCTTGTCGAAGACGTTTACGGTTCGGCGGGTGAGCTATGGGGTCGGCGTCGAGCGAACATTTCTCCTGCATTCGCCGCGGCTGGCCCACATCGAAGTCACGCGGCGGGGCAAGGTGCGCAGGGCTAAGCTTTATTACCTTCGAAACCTCCGCGGCAAAGCTGCGCGGATCAGGGAACGCCGCTAGACCGAAGACACCGGAAACGGTGTCTTCACATTTATGTCTCTATCGGGTTCAAAGGGGGTTATTATGGATCAGAAGCAAGAAGTGGAGAAGAAGTCGGCCAAGGAACGTTCGCCGTGGTTGGAAGTCGTTGAGACCATTGTCTTGGCGTTGATTTTGGCGTTTTTAATTCGAACCTTTGTCATCGAGTCGTTTGAGGTCAACGGCACCTCGATGTTGCCCACCCTCCATAATGGTGACCGGGTACTCGTTAATAAGTTTTTGTACGACTTTGAGGAGCCCCACACCGGGCAAATTATCGTGTTCAAATCCCCGGTCATTCCTAGTCAAGATTGGATTAAACGCGTCATCGGCATTCCCGGAGACACGGTTTCTGTAAAGAACAACGTCGTCTACATTAACGGCAAGAAATATCCGGAACCGTTTTTGAAATATCGGCAGTCGGTCAATGTGCCTCCGACCTATGTCCCCAAGGGATATCTGTGGGTAGAAGGCGACAACCGGCCCAAAAGCTACGATAGTCGATTGTTCGGATTGTTGCCGATGAAGAATGTTCGCGGACAAGCCTTCTTAATTTGGTGGCCGCCTCACGACTTCCACTGGCTGAAATAATGGGGAATTGGTATCCGGGCCATATGGTCGCTACCCAAAAGACCATTCGTGAACTGGCACCGTGGGTCAGTGCTTTTGTGGAAGTGGTGGACGCGCGCGCGCCCTTGGCTACTCGCCATCGACCGTTGTTGACCTGGATCGGCAAGACCCCGTTAGTCTTAGTCCTGAACAAGGTCGAGTTAGCCGCGCCTGGACCCACGCAAAAATGGCAACGGCAGCTGGGATCTGATCCACGAGTCCTCGCGGTGGTTGGTCTAACGGCCACCGATCCCCGCGCACATCAACTCTTAAGCCGTATTCTCGTCGACAAACTGCCTCCGCCGCGCCGCTTATCCGTGGTGGGGTTGCCCAATGTCGGCAAATCCACGCTGCTCAATCGCATGGTGGGTCGGCATCGGGTGGCCACTGGTGCTAAGCCGGGCTTGACCCGGGGTCCGCAATGGATACGGCCGGGAGATGGCTGGGAGTGGCTGGATTTGCCGGGGGTGGTAACGCCGGCCAAATCACGGGATTGGAAGCTTCAAGCGCTGGGGGTAGTGGCTTTAAGTCCAGACGACATTGAAGAGGTCGCCGCACGGTTAACCACCGTGGTTCCGGAGGCGCGTTTGGGCTCATTGGAAGCCTGGGGACGATCTCGCGGCTATCTTTCGGTTGGAGGCAAAGTGGATAGTCTTCGAACTGCGCAAGCGGTGTTAAGTGACTTTAGACAGGGAAAATTTGGGCGTCTCAGTCTGGAACTTCCTGAATAATGACGAGCCGCAAAGCGCATCCCTCCTGGGATCAATTGATCGAATGGGAACGGAGCATATGGCAACTGGGAAAGATGCGCGTGGCCGGGGTCGATGAAGTCGGCCGCGGTCCGGTGGCCGGTCCGGTGGTCGCGGCTGCAGTGGTGTTGGTGCCTGGCTGCCGAATTGAAGGCCTCGACGATTCGAAGCGTCTATCGGAAAGTCAGCGGCTGAACTTGTTGCCCATCATCATAGATCAAGCCGCCGCTATCAGTATCGGTTTTGTCGGACCCGAACAGATTGAGCGAATGAACATCTTAGAAGCGAGTCGCCGGGCGATGGGTTTGGCCTTAGAGCGTTTGCCCGAGGTTCCCGACGTGGTGTTGACCGATGCCATGGAGGTGTCAGGCCCGTGGCAAGAATGGTGTTTGTTGCACGGAGATGGCCGATGCGCTAGTATCGCGGCCGCGTCGGTGGTGGCAAAAATTGCGCGCGATCGGTACATGGAGGAGTTGTCCGAGCAATATCCCGAGTATGGATTTGGCAGCCACAAGGGCTACGCTACCCCGTTGCACCGTGCCGCCGTGTTGGAATTTGGGGCTTGTCCCGCTCACCGACTGAGCTTTGTCCGCCATTGGCTCAGTCGCTCGTCCGCTAAATAGGGGAGACAGCGAGTGATATCGGTCACTCAAGCGTGCAAAGCGCTCGGGGCTGAATCCGGCTAAGCCTAGCGCACTCTGTGAGAGGCCAGCCGGCAGCAGATGGTTGCCGCCGGGGATATGGGTCGGTTTGATCCTAAGCTTGGGGCACACTGTTATGGGTCCGTAGTTTGATATAATAGGAAACTGCTAATAGGGGAGGTGGTCGTGTGGCCAAGCCGAAACCGCTGATCATTGTCGAGTCACCTGCAAAGGCAAAGACGATTAGCCGTTTTCTGGGTTCTCGGTATCAAGTCAAGGCATCGTTGGGGCACGTACGAGACCTGCCCAAAAGTCAATTTGGGGTGGACGTCGACCACAATTTTGAGCCTCGCTACATTACCATTCGGGGCAAGGGGCCGTTGTTGAAGGAACTCAGGGACGCGGCAAAAAAAACGGATAAGGTATATCTTGCCACCGACCCGGATCGCGAAGGTGAGGCGATTTCGTGGCATCTAGCGGAAATGTTGGGTCTCGACATTGCCAATCCGCAGCGTATCGAGTTTCACGAAATCACGAAAGAAGCCGTGACCGCGGCGATTCATCATGCCCGGCCGATTAACATGGAACTCGTCAATGCCCAGCAAGCCCGTCGCGTCTTGGATCGAGTAGTCGGTTACAAACTTTCTCCTTTGTTATGGCGCAAGGTGCGGCCGGGGTTGTCGGCGGGCCGGGTTCAGTCCACGGCGCTTAGAATCTTGGTCGATCGGGAGATGGAAATTGAATCCTTCGTTCCGGAAGAATACTATACCCTCGGACTGACCGCTGGCGATGGGGTAGGCGAAGCGATTTTAGCTTCGTATGCGGGACCGCTTGGCGAAAAGGGACGGGTGTCCGCGGAAGAGGCGGCTCTGGTGGTCTCCAAGCTAAGCGGGCAGGCAGTCCAAGTCACCTCGGTGAAGGAGAGGGACCGTCGAAGAAATCCGGCACCGCCTTTTACCACATCGACTCTACAGCAGGAGGCTGCCCGAAAACTGGGATTTACGGTGCGCAGAACGATGAGTTTAGCGCAACAACTCTATGAAGGGTTGGACGTCGGGGAGGGTCAGGTCGGATTGGTGACCTACATTCGTACCGACTCCACCCGAGTTGCAGATAGTGCAGAATCCGAGGCCAAGCAGTATATCTTGGATACGTATGGAGAGCAGTTGTTGGGGGTGCCGGGAAAGCGAGCCAAGAAGGAACGCCCCGGCGTTCAAGATGCGCACGAGGCCATTCGACCGACCTCGGTGCTGCGTACGCCCGAGCGGGTGAAGGCGCGCTTGAATCGCGACCAGAATCGCTTGTATCGTTTGATCTGGGAACGGTTTGTGGCGAGTCAAATGGCGCCCGCCGTTTATCGCATTACCTCGGTGGAGTTGGAAGGCAGTGGACACCAGTTTCGGGTGAGTCATTCCACGGTGACGTTTCGAGGGTACCAGGAAGTCTATCAGGAATCGAACGATCAAGAGTCAGGCGACTTTGCTCTGGACGGTTTGCCGACCACTTTGGCTCTCTTGCAAAAGGGCCAGACGTTGACGGTGCTAGAAATTCAATCCGAGCAACACTATACCGAACCTCCAGCCCGGTTCACGGAAGCCAGTTTGGTGAAAACTTTGGAAGAATTAGGCATCGGGCGACCGTCAACCTATGTGCCAACGATTGAGACCCTGGTGACCCGCGACTATGTGACCCGCGAGCAGCGTCGTCTCAGTGCCACCGAATTGGGTCGAGTCGTGGTAGACTTACTGCGACAGTATTTTCCAGAAATTGTAGATACAAAGTTTACTGCGGCGGTAGAATCTCAACTCGATGAAGTCGAAGACAACGGTTTGGACTGGCGCGACGTGCTGAAGAAATTTTACGGACCGTTTGAAAAGGAGCTTGAGGTCGCCGAAGCAGATATTGGCCGCATCGAACTGCCTGAAGAGACCACCGATGAGGTTTGTGAAATTTGCGGTCGGCCGATGGTGGTTAAGCGCGGGCGATTTGGCAAATTCCTGGCCTGTTCTGGGTATCCGGAATGCCAATCCACGAAGCCGTTGTTGGAAAAAACGCCTGGGATTTGTCCGAAGTGTGGATTGCCGATTGTCGTTCGACGCAGCCGAAAAGGCCGAACGTTTTACGGGTGCAGCGGCTATCCGCAGTGCGACTTCGTCACCTGGAATCGCCCCAGTGATGCCGTCTGTCCGAAATGCGGAGCCAGTTTGGGCATCCGTCGTCGCGGCGGCAAAGAAGGGCTGGTTTGTCTGCGCGAGGGGTGTGGACATGAACAAGAGCAGGCTTTGGGCTAGTCACCGAAAGCGGGTGAAAAGATGGTCGACGGGAAGGTTTGGCTTGAGCGCTACCTTCGTTATTTAGTGGCCCGAGGGGCGTCAGAGCATACCATCAAGGCGTACCGGACGGACTTGACCGGGTGCTTGAACGATCGCTGGGACTTAGCGGCATGGAGCCATCGGGAACTGCGTGGCTACGTGGTCTCGATGGCCGAGTCGGGATGTCAAGCCCGGACCGTGGCGCGCAAGGTGGCCGCCGTACGATCCTTTTTTTCTTACGTTGTGCGCGAGCAAGGGCTCACGGAAAATCCAGCCCGACGTCTTCTGGCCCCCCGTTTTCGTCGCGGTTTGCCTCGGGTGCTCACCCTGGATGAGACCTCGGCCTTGATTGAGGCGGCGATGCATAAAGCGGGGCCTTTGGGACTGCGAAACTGGGCGATGCTAGAGAGCCTTTATGGGGGAGGACTTCGGGCCAGTGAACTGGTTGGATTGAGTCTCGATGACATTGACTGGTCGGAACGATTCTTTAAGGTTTTGGGGAAGGGAAAAAAAGAGCGATGGGTGCCGTTTGGCGAAAAGGCCCGGTTGGCATTATCGCGATACCTGAATGACGCACGACCTAAGTTGGCGTTTCCTGGCGAAGCCGCACTGTTCGTGAATCACTTGGGGACCCGGCTCAGCACCCGAAGCGTAGGTCGAGTGGTGAAGGCAGTCCTAGAAGAGAGTGCGATTGGGCGAGACATCAGTCCCCACTGGCTGAGGCACAGTTTCGCCACCCATCTGTTAATGAATGGGGCGGATTTGCGGGTGGTTCAGGAATTGTTGGGCCATGCCAGCCTACGTACCACGCAGATATATACTCACGTTTCCCAAGACCACTTGGCTCGAGTATATCAAAGTGCGCATCCTCGGGCGTAGCGGACCCAAGCGGTGGTTGGAGGGATTTTACCGGCACGAGCCGATCTCGGGTCAAAGGAGGACACGATGGAGAACGAGACGAGTTTTCATGGGACTACCATATTAGGCCTGGTTCGAGAGGGTGAAGCCGTGATTGGCGGCGACGGGCAAGTCACGTTTGGACAAAATACGGTGATGAAGCATACGGCAGTAAAGGTTCGGCGGTTATATCACGACGCCGTCCTCGCAGGTTTTGCCGGCGCGGTGGCCGATGCCCTGACGCTGTTCGAACGATTCGAGGGCAAACTTGAGGAATATCGGGGCAACCTGACCCGATCGGCGGTGGCCTTGAGTCGGGAGTGGCGGACCGATCGTATGTTGGGCAAATTGGAAGCCTTGCTTCTGGTCGCTGACGGCGACCATTTACTGATGTTATCAGGAGCCGGGGAAGTGATTGAGCCCGATGACGGCATTGCCGCCATCGGTTCGGGAGGCAGTTATGCCTTGGCTGCGGCGCGAGCGTTTTCGTCCTTGGAGCCGAGATTGCCGGTACGAGAAATTGCGGAGCGCTCGCTTTTAATCGCATCCGAAATTTGTGTGTACACCAATAATCACTTGACTATCGAAAGTATACCCAAGAGGGAGGCGTAATCCATGGATGAGTTGACCTGGACGCCAAAGCGCATTGTGGAAGAATTGGACCGCTATATCGTTGGTCAGGGGGATGCTAAGCGCGCCGTCGCCATCGCCCTGAGGCATCGATGGCAAAGGAGCCAGTTGGATCCGGAGTGGCAAGAGGATATTACGCCAAAAAACATTCTGATGATCGGACCGACCGGAGTAGGAAAGACCGAAGTCGCTCGACGACTATCGAAACTCCTCAAGGTGCCGTTTATCAAGATTGAGGCGACCAAGTTCACCGAAGTGGGTTATGTCGGCCGGGATGTCGACGCCATGATTCGGGACCTGGTAGAGACGGCGGTGCGCATGGTGAAAGAGGAACGTACCGTGTCGGTCGAGGATCGTGCGGCTAGATTGGCTGAGGACCGTATTGTGGACGCCATGGCGCCGTTGACCCGAGATGATCAAAGCGCGAGCAAGAATCCGTTTGAGGTGCTATTTGGCGGCGCGAGTCGTGATTCTCAAAGTAGCCAGGTAGACCAGGAAGAGCGCCGTCGCATCGAAGAAGAGCGCCGGCGCATTCGTGATCAACTGCGCGACCGCACGATGGAGCAAGAACTGATTGAAGTGGATGTGGAAGATCAGGCGCCGGCACTGCCGATGATGGGTGGGATGCCAGGCAACGATGAAATGCAGATGAATCTTGGGGAAATGTTCCAGGGACTGATTCCTCGGCGCACCAAGCGAAGGAAAATGACGGTGGCCGAAGCCCGGAAAGTATTGACCCAGGAAGAAGCTCAGAAACTGATTGATGGCGACGAAGTCAACGCTGAAGCGGTATGGCGTGCCGAGCAGCAAGGCATCGTCTTTATTGATGAATTTGACAAAATAGCCGGCGGCGATTCCAGCCATGGACCGGACGTATCCCGGGAAGGCGTGCAGCGCGACATTTTGCCCATCGTCGAAGGGTCGACCGTCAATACCAAATACGGACCGGTTCGCACCGACCATATTTTATTCATCGCCGCGGGGGCCTTCCATGTTTCTAAGCCGAGCGACTTGATACCGGAATTGCAAGGCCGGTTTCCGATTCGGGTCGAATTCGATGCATTGACCGAGCAGGACTTTTATCGAATTTTAACCGAGCCCCGCCATTCATTAATCCATCAATACCGTGCCTTAATGCGCGCGGAAGAGGTGACCTTGGAATTCGATGACGATTCGATCCTAGCCATGGCGCACTATGCGGATCAGGTCAACCGGGACACGGAGAACATTGGAGCTCGCCGGTTGCACACCATCTTGGAACGCGTGTTGGAAGAAGTGAGCTTCAATGCTCCAGAACTTTCTGGGCAGACGATACCGATTACCAAACAATACGTCGATCAACGCCTATCTAAGATCGCGGAAAGTATTGACATCAATCGGTATATACTCTGAAATTTGAGTTTCATTTGCCCTGATGATCCGACCAGTATGGTATAATGTCGTTGTAAAACCAGGCATTGAAGCTGGTTAAGGTCTGGAGGGAACTGAGTTGCTGGAATTGCTGGAAAAGACGCGGAAAGTCAACCGGTTGCTGCAGCGTACCGCGGGCAATCCGGTAAACTTTGAAGAAATGGCCCAGATTTTAAGCGAACTGATTTCTGCCAATGTCTATGTGGTAAGCCGTCGCGGAAAAGTTTTGGGATATTCTTTGTTGGACTCCTTCGAGTGTGATGTGATGGTGCGCGAAGTATTGGATGTGGAAATGTTCCCGCATAATTATAATCGCGGATTATTGCGAGTGGATGAGACGTATCCCAACGTTTCTCAAGAGGCGCGCCGTTGCGTGTTTTTTCACGACAAGGCATGTTTGTTCGAGGATAAGATTACTACGGTCGTTCCGGTTAACGGGGCGGGTGACCGCTTGGGGACGTTGGTGCTGTCGCGATTTGGCACCCAGTTTAGTGATGAGGATTTGGTGTTGGCCGAATATGGAGCCACCGTGGTGGCGATGGAAATTCTTCGATCGAAATCCGATGAGCTTGAAGATGAGGCCAGAAAAAAGGCTGCGGTGCAAGTGGCTATCGACACGCTTTCCTATTCAGAACTGGAAGCCGTCCAACACATTTTCGACGAGTTGGGTGGAGGAGAAGGTTTGCTGGTGGCGTCCAAGGTGGCTGATCGGGTAGGAATTACTCGTTCGGTCATTGTCAATGCCTTGCGCAAGTTTGAATCGGCCGGGGTGATTGAATCGCGGTCGTTGGGGATGAAAGGAACGCACATTCGGGTTCTTAATGAGCGGTTGCTAGATGAGTTGAACAAGCAGCGCAAATAGTCAGATCGCGAACATGCGCGCACCCGTAGGCTATCGGGTGCGCGTTTTTCGAACCGGTGCCTAGACAAGCCGGCACACGGTGGGCAAGGAGCGTGAATAGCGTGGATGCAGGCGAACTACAACAGGCCCTGTATTTGGGAGAATGTTTGATGGTGGATCTTCGGCCGGACCAGGAATTTCGGGCTGAGCATATTCCAGGCAGTTCCTTAGCGACCTACAGCCCGGAAGAGGAGGAGTTTTGGCTGGAGACGGTGGCCTCTTGGCAACGGGGGCATCGTCGTCCTTTGGTCCTCACCGGCAGTGAACGGGCAGTGCTGAACCGCCTAAGTCAACGCCTGGAAGCGCAAGGAGTCAGAATTCTGGAAGTCCTGGAAGATGCGCTATCCTTGTGGCAGGCTAACGGATACGATGTGGCGCGTATCCATAGCTTGGAAGCGCAGCAGCTGGCCGAGAGTCTCGATGAGTGGCGGGTAGTCGATGTGCGCGAGCCTCATGAGTGGGAAAGCGGAGTCATCCCGGGAGCGATTTTGATTACCCTCGGGGCCGTGCCTGAACGCTCAGACGAATTAGACCGGTCATCAAGGTATGCGGTGGTTTGTGCTCGTGGTCATCGCAGTCGGTTAGCCGCGAATTGGTTGGCGGATCATGGATTTAATGTAGCTAACGTCGAAGGTGGGATGTCCGCTTGGATGGGGTCCGTAGTCTATCCGGGTGGACATGAGACGGAGTCGTGACTGCACGGCTCGATGGTTTCACGCCAGAGCAGCGCATTGCTGATTGAATCTTGGAGTGACCGTGATCCAACGGCTCGGCCGCGAGGAGTAGGTAGGGTCGAGAACCTGGGCGCTTTAGTATGGGGATCGGCATTTATCCCAGAATTTGGCGTATACTCAGAAGTATATTTTGCACTCGATTCGTTAGGTCGGAAAGGCTCGCGAAATGAGGGGTTAGACACATGGAGATGGAAGCAACCGATGTTCGCTTTGTGGAATTTCAGGAGCGTATTGACCGCGGAGAAAAAATCGAAGCGGAAGACTGGATGCCTGATGATTATCGCAACCAACTGATTCGGCTGATCTCGATGCACGCGATTAGTGAAGTGATGGGGGCACTGCCCGAAAAGGAGTGGGTGCCTAAGGCACCCACTCTGTTTAGAAAGCTGGCGATCATGGCCAAAGTGCAGGATGAAGAAGGACATGGTCAATTATTGATGCGGGTAGCCGAGGATTTGATGGAACCCTTAGGAAAAAATCGGGAGGATATTTTTTCGGACTTATTTTCCGGTCGGCTAAAATACCACAACGTTTTTCATATGCCGGCCCCAACCTGGGCGGATGCCGGAGTGATTGGCTGGCTGGTGGATGGTGCGGCGATTGTCACCCAAGGGATGTCTCTTTCTTGTTCCTACGCTCCCTATGCGCGCGCCCTGGTGCGGATTGTGGAGGAAGAAGGATTCCATATTCACCACGGGGAGAGTATCTGCCTGAGCTTAGCTGAAGGCACCCCCAGTCAGCGGATGATGCTGCAAGATGCGGTGACGCGTTGGTGGCCGGCGTTGATGATGTTCTTTGGACCTCCCGAAGGCAGTCAAATGTCCTCGCATCAAGTGCAAAATATGCGCTGGAAGATTCGAACCAAAACCAACGAGGAACTGAGGCAAAGATTTTTGACCAAGTATGTGGCGCGCATCCGATCGCTGGGACTGTCGATTCCCGATCCTACCTTGAGCTATGACCAGGAAGAAGGAATATGGCGTTATCAGCAACCGGATTGGGAACTCTTTAGGAGTATTGTCAACAATCATGGGCCGATGTCACAAGAGCGTCTAGGTTTACGTCGCATGACTTATGAAGAAGGGCGCTGGGTCCGAGAGGTCTTGGCAAAACATGATCGGGTCGGAGCGTAGGCAGGAGGCAGGTTCAGGTGTCAGAGCAAAAGTTGGAGTTTGACGTCTATGAGGTGTTTGCGCAGACCGAGGTGATGGGACATCATGTCCACGAATTTAGCTTGCTCGCCTCCAGTGCGGATATGGCTTTGTCCCTGGCTCAACAGAACTTTTTGCGCCGCGCGGAGATCGTGAGTATTTGGGTCGTCCGCCGGGACCAGATTGCGAAATCAACGCCTCAGCAGAGGAAACAATTCGACCGGCTTGAGAAGGCATATCGGATGAAGCAGAGTTACCGCGGATTGGCCGACAAATGGCGGCGGTATAAGGAAAATCCGTTGCCAACGGTAAGTCCTTCGCAATCGCCGGACGAAGTCAGTGGTTCATTGCCCCGGCCGTAAGGGCAGGTTTGGACCGTAATAGCCCAATCAGGTCAGTAGGTGTCGTGGGGTTCGTGTCGAGCCGACCGAAAGCGTTCATAGCAAGAATCTGCCCGGTGATAGCTTGTGCGCTGGAAGGAGGATGGCCGAAGGGCGGGCGAAAGCATCGTCATCGTTCAGGGGCCAGACGTGGACCCGGGATTGGCCGGACTCGCGACCGGGGGAGGCTGGGGCTAAAGGGAAGCGGGTTGAACTTGAAACCAGGGGGCAACAAACGGGATGCGACGTCTTCAGGCAGCGCTCATCGCTCAGAAGGTGCCTTGACTGAGGATTCGAAGCGCGATGAAAAGTGGTTTTGTTAAAGATCCTAACGGCACCAGAGCCTGAGAGAAAGGAGTAGCGAGAAAAAGATAGGCTTAAGCGCTATCCCGCCCGGGTCCGGATCTAAAGCCCGAGGGTTCTCGCGTAAATGGATGAACGTAGAAGATCTTAGGCATGCAGATTCCGAGTACTATCAGGCCCTTCGTGAGTTGCTCTGGCAACTGGCGGATGATGATTTGATCGTAGCCTATCGAGCAAGCGAATGGCTGGGGCTCGCGCCTCATGTCGAAGAGGATGTGGCTTTTTCGTCGATTGCGCAAGATGAAATGGGTCATGCGGCCATGTACTTTGAACTGTTGGAACAGATGGGGGAAGGAAATCGAGACGATCTGTCTCACCTTCGCTCGGTGGCGGCACGGCGCAACGCGGTTTTGTTAGAAGAACCCAATGGTCAGGGCTCGTATCTCCGAGAACCTCACTTCGACTGGGCATTTACGGTGGTCAGGCATTATTTTTACGATGTCTGGGAGAGTTTGAGACTTAGGCACATGATCGAGAGCAGCTATCTGCCGCTCGTGGAAGTCGCCCAAAAGGCCATCCGGGAAGAGGTTTACCATCTCGCCCATCAGGAATTGTGGCTGCGGAAAATGGCGGAGTTTAATGATGACACCCGCGTTCGGTTGAACGACGCGTTAAACCACGCGGCTGCTCTCAGCCAAGACTTAGTCTATGTGGAGCCGTGGCAAGACATTTGGATGCGTACGGGAATTCTTCCCGAGGCGGATGCGTTGCCAGAATTGTGGCGCCAGCAAGTGGGTCGGTTCTTGGATTCGCTGGGCGTTAGTCTGCCGAGCCTTGGGATGCGGGCCAACGGTCGGCTGGGCGAGCACAGCCCCTATTTGTCTGAACTGCTGGCTACGCTTTCGGAAGTATATCGTACGGAGCCAGGGGCGGCTTGGTAGAGAGAAGGAGAGGCGAATCAGTGATGCCTGTGCCATTAGACCAAGAGCACGTCTTGGCAGTCTTGGCTGCGGTGAAAGATCCGGAGATTCCGACGATTAGCGTGGTCGACTTGGGCATGGTGGAGAGGGTGGAAGTGAGTGAATCGGCGCCCAGGCTGACGGTGGAATTGATTCCGACCTTCCTCGGCTGCCCGGCGCTGGAGGTCATTCGCGGGCGTGCGTTGCACGCGCTGGTGGAGGCATTTGAGCTCGACCAAAGCGATTGTTTGGTGAAATTTGGCCTGAGTCGTCCCTGGAGCAGTGATCGGGTTAGCGCAGCTGGCCGGGAACGACTTCGTGCCTGGGGCATGGCACCTCCGCCGATGGCTACGGTGGCGCAGTTTGTCGAGGGATCGATTGCGGTGGCGTGTCCTTTATGTCAATCGCTTGACACCGAAGTTCAAAATCTGTTTGGATCTGCGGCCTGTCGAGCATTGTACTACTGCCGCAGTTGTCGAAATCCATTCGAGGTCATGAAGCCGATTTGACACTCCCCGCGGTGAAACCCGGGGGATTCTTGAGTGGCCCAGCGCTCCGATCGATACCCTGGTCAGCGCGTTAACCGAAGTAGAACTGCCTGAAGAGAATTTTGGCGAGGGACACGGCGCGCGGTGGGAAGCGAAGTCCACGATGACCCGAAAAATATCCGGGAGAAATCGAACATTTCTCCGCTGCGACACCGCGAGTGCTAGAGCCCGATGACGATGCGGTCCTCGTGGGCTCGAATGTGAGCGCCGGGGTCAAGCAAGAAGCCCAAAAGCCCTGGGACGAGTACGGCGACCCCTGGGATCGAAAGTCCCACCGGTATCGGAAAGCCCTATCGTATCGTCCGTCGGATGCCGGTGCAATTGCGGTGGTCGGGGCCAGAAGCTCAGAGTCGTTGCCCGATGCCCGGGGGCAAGGCCGAAACGGTCGACGCATTTCTACCAGTGAGAGCCAGCAGTGGTTGGATACGTTGGCCGACCTAAAGGTCGCCGGGCAAGCGCATCGGCGAGAAGCGACAGGGGACGGGCGGGATGACTCGAGATGGCGACGAGCTTCAGCTAATTTGGGTCCACCGTTTGCTCGATGAGCCTGGAGGTTGATAAGCCAACGAGTGTGAGGGAACATCGCGCGGTGGTCTGAACCCGCGTACGGTCCATATTCAGTGTGAGAGAGCTCGACAGCATTTGGTCAAGTAGCCGAGGGGGAATTTGTTTGCAACGGAGAGCTTACGGGAAGACCGATTTGATGGTGAGCATTTTGGGGTTTGGTGCCTCTGAAATAGGGTTTCGGAAGAGCACCGAGGCTGAGGTGGATCGCCTGATGGGATTAGCGTTAGATCATGGAATCAATGTGCTTGACACCGCCGAATGTTATTTGCAGAGTGAGGAACGTCTTGGCCAAGCCCTTCAGGGGCGCCGGGCTGACGTGTACTTGTTTACGAAATGTGGACACGCGTCAGGGCTCACGTCGCCCGATTGGGAGAAAGAGACATTGCAAGCATCGATTGATCGCAGCCTGGTCCGATTAAGAACCGACTATGTGGATGTGATCCATCTGCACAGCTGTTCGCGAGAGGTGCTGGCCCGAGGCGAGGTGGTGGACGTATTGACTCAGGCTAAAGCAGCGGGTAAGGCTCGCTATATTGGCTACAGCGGGGACAGTGAAGATGCTCGATACGCTCTGGAACTGGGGGTGTTCGATAGTCTGGAAACCTCCGTCAATATCGCCGATCAGCAAGCCTTGACGATGACTCTACCCAAAGCCGTCGTCGAGAGCGTGGGCGTTGTTGCCAAGCGACCGATCGCCAATGTGGCCTGGCGGTATCGAGAGCGTCCCCTTGACGAGTATGTGCTCCCGTATTGGCAGCGGTTGAAAGTGCTGAACTATCCCGCCTTGGCGACGGACGAGGTCGACGCGTCCGTAGCGCTAGCCTTGAAGTTTACTTGGAGCGTAGCCGGGGTGGGTACCGCCATTGTCGGCACGAGTAGTGCGGAGAGATTGATGCAAAACATTCGCACCGCCGAATCGGCGAACTTGTCGGAGGATCTTTTTAAAGATTTTCGCCAGCGCTGGCAGGAGGTGTCCCAACCGACGTGGGTGGGCCTGGAGTAGCGTCCGAGATGACGGCGGACGCTGACCGTTGGGGAGCATTAGGGCTGCCGACTTGGACTAAATCTTCGGGTATCAATTAAATTCCCCCCGCGCATACTGGTGCGGGGGGAATTTAATTGAAACGCTTGATCCGAGTAGGCGTTGGGATCCTCGCACTGAGTGCGGTTGGCGGTTGTGGTTTTTCTGCTCATGCCAAGAAGTCCGCGGTGGTGGGAAAGCATCCGACGTCTGCAGCAAAGTCGGGTAAAAGAAATACTCGGCGGCTTGCCGCCAACTCGGCCGTTCGAGTGAAAACCGGGCAGCTCCAAGTCTTGGCTTATTATGCTACCGGGGTGCACACGAGTTTGAGCGCCTTGTGGAAATATCCTAAGGCGATATCAGTGTTCAGTCCGTTCTGGTATTCGGTCAACAGCATTGGTGGCTTGAAGAGTCAAGTGGTGCCCTCGGTGTTGGCTGCCGTGCGTCGGCATCAGATCGCAGTCGAACCGTTAGTGAATGACGCGACTGGAGTGCAAGCGTTCTTGAAAACCTATCCCACTCGGGTTAACGCCGCCCGAAATATCGCCGATATGGTCAAGGGGGGAGGATACCAGGGTGTGGATATTGACTTTGAACCGCCCAACAATGCGCTAGCTCCGGAATTGACCGACTTTATGATCGATTTGCGCGATCGTTTGCCCCGCCAAGACGTGATTACGATGGCGGTGGTGCCAAATTCTGGCGGAGGTTATGATTTTAAGACCTTGAATCCTGAAGTGACCCAATTCGTGCTGATGAGCTACGATGAACACTCGCAAGGCACGGCCCCCGGTCCCGTCGCCGCTTTGCCGTGGGTCGAAAATATCCTGGCTCGCACCGAACGCTTCGTGCCCGCTAAAAAGATCATTTTGGGCATTCCTCTCTATGGCTATGCCTGGCCGGTAGGGAGTACCAATGCTGCCACGATTCCGGTTTCGGCCGTGACAGCGGCCATGAACAGCCACGCCGTGACCAATCGCAGCGACATGGAGTCGCGAGCCTCTTATAGCGTGAATGGAACGCCTTATATTGCCTGGTGGGAAACCTTAGCCGGTATGAAAGACAAAATTCAGTTGGCTCAGAAGGATAAGTTGGAGGGGGTGGCGTTGTGGCGGCTTGGCTATCAGAACGACCGCGTGATGCAGATTTTGATGAAGCATATCGGTCCCCAACGCTAGTGGACGCTGTCATATCGGCGCTAAGCCTGGAAAAATTTGACGAGCAAGCGGCTTTAGTCCTCAGACGTCTGACGAATTTTCTTAAGAACGCCGTTGATGGTAGGAAATTGGCTTTCGATGGCGAATCATCTTATTCAAGACCAGATGGGACGTATCTGGCGTAAAGGGAATGAACTACCGATCATTAAGAAAAGGTCCGGGCTAACGCTCGGACCTAATTTTATGGCGTTTTCGGCTTGTTTCGCCAACCCCAGGGAAGCCTAGCACCGGGAGAGGAGGCGAGTCGGTCGAAGGCGCGAGAGTTTTGGAAAGATAACGGGATCTTGGGCGGCGCATCCGTCGCCGCCGGCCTGATGAATTACTGCTATCACGTGGTCTTGGCTCATCTCTTAGGCCCGTCTGAATATGGGAGCTTGGCGACCTTGCTCAATCTGACCACCGTTATGGTCATCCCGGCATCGGTGGTGACTTTGATTTATACCCGGTTCGGGCGGCGAGAGCAGCAGGCCGCGCGGGAATCGTGGCTTTTGTGGTCGTTTGGGGTCGTGTTATGGATTTTGATGGTCGGCTTTCGAAACGACCTCGCCCAGATCCTGCGGGTAGGCTCGCTCCTCGTTGTCATTTTTACCTTAGAGCTCATCCCGAGCTTGGCTATTGGGGCCAACATGGGAATATTGCAGCACGTTAGACGCTACTGGGCTGTGGGGCTGCTGATCGCTTTGTCAAATGGGGTTCGGGTGTTGGCTGCGCTGGCCACAATGCTCACCATGTATCGTTTGCTGGCCTTAGGATTGTTCGAAGCGGCGGCTGCGGTTATGACCTTTGCCGTCAGCCGTTGGCTGTCGGCTGCCACCCTGGCCAAAACCAACGACTCTTCCCCAGGCGCGGTGACTGAGACCGCTCTAGTGGGGGTGGCCAACGTGGTCATGGCGGTGGCGGATGGAATGATCAGCAAGCATAACTTATCTCCGTTTTGGGCCGGCGAATACAATGGGTTGGCCACGATCGGCCATGCCATACAATACATATCGGGAAGTTTGGGGACGGTCATGCTGACCTCGATTTTGGCAGAGCCCAAAGCCCATTTAAAATTTGCGGGGCTGACGCTGGCGGTCTATGGCGTCCTCAGTGCCAGCGCACAATGGGTGTTTTGTCAGCGGGCGGGGGAAGTGGTGGAACTTATTTTAGGCCAGCATTTCGTTGCCGTGGTTCCCTACCTGGGTCGATACGGATGGGGTATGATGGCAGTGGGTTTTTTAAATATCACCTTGATGTATGCTGTGGCCAGCAAACGCTGGACCCCGATGGCGTTGGTAGGGCTTGGCATCATGGTCTGGGTGGGGTGTCTTAGCCTCCAAAATACATTTGCCGGGTTCGTCAATGCCACTGTAGTCATTATGGGGGCCACCGCCGCGGCGGCGATGGGGATGCAAACCATGTTAGCGTGGCGAGGTGGCCGTAATCGCCGTGAAAAGGCCATGTTATCCGCGGCGAAAGGTCGCGGCGACGGATAGGAGAGGAAGATTCCAATGCTCACAGTAGGTTCAGCTTTACGCCAATCGCGACAAAAACACCGGGACAAAACGGCATTAATCTTTGGTAAGGAACAGATGACCTATCAGGAGTTAGATGCGTACACCGATCGGTTTGCGCAAGCCTTGCTGAATCGGGGACTGAAGCCAGGGGACCGAGTCGGTCTGTTATTGCCTAACGGCCTCGACATGGCTGAAGCCTATTTCGCCTTAGCCAAGGCGGGAGTGGTTGGGGTGCCTTTGAATCTGCGCTGGAGTGGATCAGAATTGGCGTTTGCCTTGGCGGACGCGGAAGTCAGCCTGGTGTTGGCGGGTTCGGAAATTGCACCCGTGATCCAGCAAATTTCTTTACCCACCGGGGTGCCCACCTTCTTGGTCGGGGCGGGCGAAGGATTTCCTAAGTGGCAGGCGGAGGTCGATCGCGCGGATCCGAAGGCGACTCTGCCCGAAGTGCAAGACCAAGACCCGTTCGTCATCGTTTATACGTCTGGGACCACCGGCAAACCTAAAGGCGCGGTGCGCTCCCATTATTCTAATATGATGATTGCGCTCACCATGGCCTCGGAGTTTGGAATTACTCCTGACGATGTCGGCTTTGCCCTGCTGCCGATGTTTCATGTCAACTCCATGTGGTTTGTGACCTTGTCCATGGTCATCGGCACGACCTGCATCATCTATTCCCACCGCAATTTTCATCCGCAACACGTGGTCGAGGAGATGAACCGGGACCAGGCGACCTACGGGATGTTTGTACCCAGTTTATTAACCTTTCTCGCCGATGGCGTGGAACGGGGCCAACTAAACCCTGAGACGCTGCGGGTGCTATTAACCTCCTCGGCACCGCTTGACAGCACGCTCCGGGATCGACTGCTGAATGGATTTCCTCACGTTCGTTTGTACGATATTTACGGGTCAACCGAATATGGGGCAGCTGCCACGATTCGCCACCAAAATGGCGGCCCTGTCGGGTCGGTGGGGTATCCGGCGATGGGCCAAGAGATTCGAATCTTAGACGAGGAACAACGAAGTGTGGCCGCGAATCAAATTGGAGAGGTCTACGTCAAGGGGCCGACATTGATCGACCAATACTTTCATCGTCCTGATGCGAACCGGTCGGCCTTTACTGCCGACGGCTTTCTTACCGTCGGCGACATGGGCTATCTGACTGAAGAGGGGCTTTTGTATCTGGTCGATCGCAAGCAAGACATGATTATTGTCGCCGGTGAAAATGTCTACCCCAAAGAAATTGAGGACGTGCTGTTGAGCGATCCCGCGGTGGTCTTGGCTACCGCCATCGGCATCCCCGATCCGCGCCGGGGAGAACGACCAGTGGCCCTGGTGGTCGCCCATCCTGACTTCGCAGTCGACATCGGTCGACTGGAAGAGCTGTGTCGTCAACGCCTGGCCGATTACAAGCGTCCGATGGTGATCGAGGTGGTGGCCGAACTTCCGGTCGGTCCGGTAGGGAAAGTGGTCCGACGGCTAGCCAAGGCGGATTATTTGGAGCGGACTAAGTCAGGCCGCGGAGCGCTTGATTGAAGTCCTGAACCAGGTCTTGATCGGCTTCCAGTCCTAAAGACACCCGGACGACATCGCCACCAATAGAGCGATCTTGGCGTTCTTTGGGAGTCAACGCAGCGTGGCAATGCAACTCTGGAAGGGACACAATGGTTTCGGTGCCGCCGAACCCGGCACCGATCGCAGCGAGATGCAGGCGACGGGCGAATGTTTGCACCGCGTCTTTGCTGCGCAGGCGAAAGGTTAGCATTTGTCCGAATCCCCGCATTTGGGCTAAGCAAAGATCATGGCCGGGGTGGGTCGGGAGACCCGGATAGTACACGGCGTGAGGAGAAAGACGAGAGGCGAGCCAGTGGGCTAGGGTCATCGCGTTGTCACTGGCTTGGCGCATGCGGACGGGCAAAGTGCTTAGCCCACGATGGGCTAGGTAAGCGTCATCAGGCGATAAGATTGCCCCACATGCGTTTTGAATAAAGTAAAGACGTTCTCCCAAGTCCTGGCTTTGAGTCACCACCACGCCGGCGGTGAGGTCGGAATGGCCTCCAATCATCTTGGTGGCCGAATGGATGACGATATCCGCCCCCAAAGCCAAAGGATTTTGCAGGTAGGGAGTGATGAAGGTGTTGTCGACGGCGACCAAGAGGTGGTGTTGATGAGCCCACTGACTGATTGCGGCAATGTCGCTGACGCGAAGAAAAGGATTGGAAAAATTCTCTACCAAGACGGCGACGGTTTCCTTGCGCCGTGCCGTCTCTAGACTGGCCACGATATCGGTATCGACGTAGGTGGCACTCAGTCCGAAGCGCTGGAATACCCCACGTAGGACACGTTGGGTGCCTCCTTGGCAATCGCGAGTGACCAAGAGGTGGTCGCCGCTTTGAAACAGGAGGAAAAAGGCGGTCAGCGCAGCCATGCCTGAAGCAAAGGCCAACCCTCGTGAACCCTGCTCGACTAGCGCCATCGCGGTTTCAAAAACTTGTCGAGTGGGATTGCCTGAGCGGGCATAATCATAGTCTGGGGGAGCCCAGGGATCGGGTTGATGGTAGGTGGTGGCTCGATAGATGGGAGGCACTAGGGCACCGTATGCGGGATCTTGCGGTTGACCTCCGTGAATTAATTGTGTGGCCAACTGCCAACGGTCTTCTGACCTGCTCATGAGATGTTGTTCGCTCCTTATAGGCTTCAATGGACGACCACCGAAAAGCCTTGGGGTCGTCCCAGGTTGAGTCTTGACTACGCCTAGTATCTCGCATTCGAAGGGGGACTACAATGGCAGCAGCTCGTTTTCAGCGAGAGCCTGCCTGAGTATACTAAAGGTAGGGATTCATCGAATCATGGCGGTGTATGACACTTTATCAAAGGGGTGGTGTTGGCCATGTATGATCGTGCTTCCAATCTATCGAGCTGGCCCGACCAGGGAATTCAGGGGTCGTTAATGGGCCCAACCTTGGCCTATGTGGGGCTGTTGCTGCTCATCTTGTCGTTGGCTACGATAGGCGGAGTCTTTTTAGGCAACGTCGGCATGTGGATTGGCTTGGTGATGATGTTGGGTGGGACCTTGATGGTGAATCGCGCGGCCCGAAGGGGTCGGGCCGCCTTGTTATGGGCGGCCACGACCGCCGTCGGCATGGGCATCTTAGTCGGCCCCATCGTCTGGTCGGTGGCAGCGACCGACAGTGCCCTGTTGCTTTCCACGCTCGGTACCCTGGTGTTGGCTGTGGCATTTTCGGCAGCTTTGGTATCGTGGATTCCTTGGGATTTCTCGCGGTTGGCACCCTTACTGATGGTCGGCCTGATCCTGCTCCTGGTCACGGGGCTTCTGTCCTTCATCATCCCAGGCGCCATCGGAATTCAGATGTCTACCACCTATAATTTAGTTGGGGTGTTAATTTTCACCGGATATCTCATCGTGGATTTTTCTTTGATGCGCTACCGTCGCTTGGCGATTGGCGATTGGCGGACGCGGTACGGCGATTGTTTTGGCAACGTATATTGTCATCGACATCGTCAACCTCCTTTTGTTCTTGTTGCGCTTGGGACGGCGTTAACGTCTGAGGGCACGGTCGCTGGCACGACGGTTGGTTCTGAGGATCCGGACGCGAAGCAGAATCCTCGACGTCCGGGTCCCGCTTATTTTATGTGCGCCCTGAGCGTGGCGACGACGGCTTGGTAGAGATGGGTGAGGAGCAGGGCCAGAAACGCCCGCGGGCCCTTTCCGGCCTCTAACAGTCCACTGAGGCCGTGAACCCCCCAAATGACCGCATTAAGCTGCCACATGATAAGCGCGATGGCGATGAAGGCGATGACTAGTCGAGTCCATAATCGACGCCCGCGTCTTCGCGGCGGGCTTTCGCCCGATCCTTCGGAGTGAGCAGCTGATGACACGAATCATTCCCCCCCACCCACTATAGCAGAAATGGAAGAAAATGGAAACTCTGTAATTACCGAGACATGCGGCCGATGCGCAGACGCAGTTGATCCATTTCAGGAAAATGTGTTACGGCTAAGATGACGGCGTAAACCAGCCCGGAAACGCCGACCACCAGTGCCATACCAAAGAGCAGAGGGATGATTCCAGACCAGGCAGATAAATTGAGAAACGTCCGCATGGCCCAAGTCGCAGCGGTGAGACAACATCCGGCCAGGCCCAGTTGGAGCATCGTTCTCTTAAATTTCACGGATTCCCGTTGTTTGGGTCCTAGGGCCTGTCGAGTCAACATAAAGGCATTGACCCATTGCGCGCCTCCGGTGGCTAAGGCCAACCCTTCGGCCTTCATCGGATGCACCAGGATAAGGTCGCCAGCGATATTAATCAGAATAGTGATGATGCTAAAGCGTGCTGGATGGCGGGTGTCCTGAGTCGCAAAAAAGAGGCGCTGCATATAAAAAGATAGGGCAAAACCTGGAAGCCCGATGGCGAAATACAAAAGAGTTCCTTGGGTGAGCGCGGTGGAGCTCCCAGAAAACGCGCCGTGCTGATAAATAAGGCGCAAGATGGGGATGCGAAGCAACAAGAACCATGCCGTCATCGGCACGATAATGAGCAGAACCAGACGGAATCCGCGCATCGCCAATGCAGTGAACGTCTCATTATCGTGGCGGCTATGATGTTGGGCCAAGCGGGTGTAGATGGGGGTGGCCAGCGAGGAAATCAACAAGCTAATCGGCACTTGCACTAGGACGAAGGAATAATTTAAAGCCGCAATACTGCCGATCACCAAGTAACTGGCTAAAATTCGGTCCACAATTTGGCCGACGGTCCCGACCGAACTCGAGAGAAAAAAAGGTGCAGCGATCCGTCCGATCCGGCGAAGAAGCGGATGGCCAAAACGCCATCGAAACTTCAAATGATAGCCGGTGTCGGCCAGTGCAGGCAGCAATAGCGCGAGTTGAGCGAGTACCGCTAAAGAAAATCCGATAGATACGCCCACGATGCCCCAGATACTGCCCAGCACGAAAATGGAGGTGATGCGAACGATATTAATTACCACCGGCGACATCGCGGCGGGCACATAATCTTCACGGCTCTGCAAAACCCCAATGGATAGACCGGCCAATCCCCAAAATAAAATCGTGGGGATCATCCAACGGGTCATCACCAGGGCGAGGTGGTATTCTTTAGGGACATCCGTAAATCCGGGTGCAATCAAGTGAATCAACAACGGGGCAAAGAGTTCGCCCAAGAGCACCAGAGTTAATGAAAGCAGGATAATCACGGTAAACAATTCTTGAATAAAATGCGCCATTGAGCGCGGCGACTGGGTGCGTTCGCCTTCGGTCAGGACTGGGACAATCGTGGTCGAAATCGCGCCATTGATCGTACTGAACAATAAGTTAGGAATGACCGAGGCAATCAGCCAAGCGTCGGTGTTTAGACTCGTCCCAAACATCACAGCCATCGCAATCTCTCGGACAAAACCGGCGACGCGACTAATCAGGGTGGCGCCAAATATCAGGCTGGCGCTGATCCCAATACTGCTTGCATGCTTCCGATGAAGAAAAGTGCGGCTTGATCGGGGCGGATTCAGCGGCGGTCCTCCTCTTAGCCCTAAGGGCCTATGATTATTGTAATACATGGCGAATCGACCTGCCACCGACACCGCTCGGACGACTTGGCATTTGTGGCCATTGGTGGCTACAATGAAGAGAACATCGGCGTTTCGAAGCCCGAGATAGTGAACAGGAGGTCTACTGGTGGAAAAGCCCACCCGCCCCGATTGGCCCGCGCGCCTGCAAATGGCCCGTGACGGCGTCATGGTGCTGATTGGACTAGGCCTAGTGGTCTGGATGGTGGCAACCTTCATCTCCCGCATCACTAATGTGGTCTTGGTCGTCTGTTTAGGTTTGGTCTTTCAAATGCTGCTGAGCCCTTTGGTTGAACGCTTATCTCGAGTGTGGCCGCGCGGTTGGGCTGTGTTCGTGGTGGTGTTGGGCTCCGTGCTGATTGTGGTCGGCGGGGGCGGGACCACGGTCGCTCTCTTAACCCATCAGATGGTGGGGTTGGTAGCCAAGTTGCCTCGAGATCTTACTGCAGTATCGGCTAAAGCTCCGGGCCTCTTGCAATGGGTCAATCGTCTAGGGCTTAAGGTGAGTGCCGCTAACGTCGAGAGCAAGATTTTGAGCAACGCCGGAGTCGCTTCGAGTTTTGTTCTCACCCGCGTCGTTGGATTGGTGACGCACTTGGTGGGCAGCGTGGTGGAAGCTGCGATCACCCTTTTTATTACCATCTACCTACTGATCGACGGTGAACGTATCCATATTGGGATCGTGCGTTTGGTGCCAGCGCCTCAACGCGAGGGTCTGTTGGCGGTGGAGCACACTCTCGGCCGTGTGGTCGGAGGCTACGTGAGAGGCCAGCTTCTTTTATCCTCGATTGTTGGAGTGGCCTTTGGCCTAGGCAGTTGGACCATCGGCCTGCCCTATCCCTTAGTCATCGGCATTGTATCTGCGGTGATGGAACTGATTCCTTTGTTAGGGCCCATCTTAGGAGCCATTTTACCGGTATTGCTGGCGCTTTTGAGCAGCAGACCCTGGATTATGGTACCAGAAGTGCTAGCCCTGCTAGGACTCGTCCACTTGATTGAATCGCAGTTGCTGGGACCCAGGATCATTCGCGCTCAGGTGGGATTGCATCCGGTGCTTTCCGTGGTGGCCCTGATGATAGGCGCCGATCTGTGGGGAGTGTGGGGTGCCCTATTCGCTGTGCCTGCCGCCGGCATTATTGTCGCTGCTTGGGTCGCGGCTGGACGGGTGTGGAGAGAAAAGGTGGTGCTGCCGGCCGGCATGCCGCCGCCCGAGCCTTCGGATGCGGTGGTCGCGCCGGGCCCGGGTTCCGATCCCAGTGCGTGAACGGTTCCCAAGATAGCGCGAGTATGGCCGCAGGCGGCGACTGGCTTCTGCCCGGCGGGCTGGTTGAGGGTGGATGCGGCTCGGCCGATCTTGGCTGCGTTGGCTTAGCGTTTCGCCGGATTGCTGCGAGAGCAAGCTCGTCGATGGGATTGAACGCCAGCCCATCCGCGGGCGGGCCGACTCCGGGTCAAGGGGCTGGCCCAGCGGGCCGGGAAAATCAAGAAAGGGCCATGCGCCATAGCGCTAGCCCTTTCGAGAATCCGATCCCTCAGCCGATTCTCTTGGCACTCCACAATCCTTTAGTGCGTCCCTCACTATGCATTCTACAATGGTTTGAAATAGTTGTCAACTAGTGAGAAATATGACGTTAAACGACAAGCCTGTCGATCACAAATCCGGGTCATTGCCTCAGTTGGCATCGAGACCGGTGCCAAACGGCGGACGATCGCGCGCGGGAGAGCTTTTTGGGGGGCATGGGTGCGCAGAGTGAAGGTGGGGTGGCGGTAGGCGGCAACGAGGGCTGTAAAAACTCTTGACAGATCTTCTAGGAAAAAGGTCCAATAAATAGAACTCCAGGAGGGAGGTTGAGTGCCGTGGGCCCGGAGCACGAAAAAGATTTACTGAAGCTCCTACAAGAAAATGCCAAGTTGTCCTACGAGACCTTGGCCACGATGTTGGGTGAAGAGGTCGAAACGGTGCGTCAGCGCGTGGAGTCTTGGGAACAAGACGGAATTATTCGCGGGTACGCGGCCATCGTCAATTGGGATCGGGTGGACGAAGATCGCGTGACCGCGATTATCGAGGTCACGGTCATTCCTCAGCGTTCGGTGGGATTTGACGAAGTCGCGCGAAGAATCTATCGTTTCCCTGAAGTGCAGGCGGTGTTGCTCTTGTCGGGGAGCTATGATCTGCAAGTGGTGGTGGAGGGCCATCGCATTCAAGAAGTGGCGCGGTTTGTCTCGGAACGTTTAGCCGCGATCGACTTCATCCAATCTACGACGACGCACTTCATCTTAAAGACTTATAAAGTCGACGGAGTGGTGTTAGAAGACGGTGATGACGACCAGAGATTGGTGATTACTCCATGATCGACTGGGGCAACCGCCTCTCACCGCTCGCGCAAAACGTGCCACCCTCAGGCATCCGTCGTTTTTTTGATTTGGCCGAAACCATGGAAGATGTGATTTCGTTGGGGGTGGGCGAGCCTGACTTTGTCACTCCTTGGCATATTCGAGAAGCTGGCTTGTATGCATTAGAACGCGGGATGACGTCGTATACGGCCAATGCAGGTTTGTTAAGTTTGCGGATCGCGATTGCCGAGTATCTTCGGACACGCTTTGGCCTGCACTATTCGCCCGGGACGGACGTGCTGGTGACCGTAGGCGGCAGCGAAGCTATCGACCTAGCCCTAAGGGTCATGGTGCGGCCCGGCGATCGGGTCTTGATTCCCGAGCCTACCTATGTTGCCTATCGTCCCCTGATTCAATTGGCAGGAGGCGTTCCGCTAAGCATTGCCTTACGACCGGAAACCGGATTTCGCTTGGCCGCCGAGGATTTGCTGGCAGCGGCAGAACTCGGGGCGCGTACTATCATCTTATGCAATCCCAACAACCCTACCGGCGCGGTTATTGATCGCTTAGGTCTTGAGCGCCTGGCCCAAGTGATCGAGAAATTGGATTTGTTGGTTATCTGCGACGAGATTTACGCGGAAATTTTGTATGGCGTAGATTACACGAGTTTAGCTAGTTGTTCAGGGATGCGCGAACGCACGGTGGTGGTCGGCGGTTTTTCAAAGGCGTTTGCCATGACCGGGTGGCGGCTGGGATATGCTTGCGGTCCGGATGTCATCATCCAGAGTATGTTGCGAGTGCATCAGTATACTATGTTATGTGCTCCCGTGATGGCGCAGATGGCCGCATTGGAGGCATTAGATACCGGTCTGGCCGATGTTTCGGTGATGGTCGCGGAATACGATCGCAGGCGAAGGCTGATAGTCCATGGCATGAATGCTCTGGGCTTGCCAACCAGTGACCCACAAGGGGCATTTTACGCATTTCCAGATATTCGTTCAACCGGCATGACGTCCAACGCGTTTGCTGAAGACTTGTTGGTCCGGGCGAAAGTCGCTGTGGTCCCGGGAAGTGTCTTTGGTCGGCCCGGTGAGGGCTTCGTGCGCTGTTCGTATGCCACCGGCATCGACCAATTGGAAAAGGCTATAGAACGAGTACGCCAATACCTTAGAGCCGGAGGAGGTTAGGTCGGAGATGGTGGCCGATCTAACCTCAACTTGTCTGTCCGCCCGGTCATGCTACCAAGTTAAGGCATGACCGGGCAGCTTCACCTGCAAGCGTTGAATTCCCATTCGTTCGTCTGGGGACAATTCCACTTCTTCGTTGCGTTCGACCATGACTCCGTTTTCGTCCGCTTCTTCAATCCGTCGAAACGTATAGCCATCGTCGAGCGAGTCGAGTCGGTCGATGAACAAAATTCCGTCCAGGTGGTCAAACTCGTGTTGAATAATTCGGGCGGTAAAGCCCTCATAAGTGCGTCGAATATGATTCCCATCTACGTCGAAGCCTGTGAGTTCCACCATGGCGGCGCGGCGCGTACGCCCATAAATGCGGGGAACACTAAGACAACCATCGAAATCCTTAAGCTCTCCCTGGGCCCGAATGATTTTAGGATTGATGATGGCTTCGGGCGGGGAGGTTTCGTCGCCGTAGGGACGGAAGACAAAGATCCGCCGAGAAATGCCGATTTGGGGCGCCGCGATGCCATGGGCGGCTACGTGGTCCCAGGTGTCATTGAGGTCCTGGACGACGGGAAGCCATTCGCTGCGATTGCGGGCTTTAGGGGATCTTTTGCGGAGAAATGCCTGATTTTTGGGGATCATCCAAATGTCGCGATTCAAAAGTGTGTTCTCCTCTCGATCAAAAGCCTACAGCTATGGTAACAAACTTGCGACCAAAGACCAATGGTCACGAGGACCCGAGCCGATGATGCGAATCGTCTATCTGGATGATAAGGCAGGGCATCGTCGGCGTCGATACCTAAATGAAGCCAAAAATTTAAGAAAGAAACCGGCATGCAGTCGATCGAAAAAGACGGTGCGAAAGGCCTTAGATGTCAAGAATTCCGACCAATTCGCTAAGTCGGGGGGCTCAAGGGAGCGAGCAGAAAGGGCAAAGCGCAACGCCGAAATGGACCGAATCCGCTCCCGTACGAAGATGGGTGGCAAGCCGTCGCACCCATAGATCAAGCGAGGACGAAAAAGGAACGGCTTGCCCTAAACTTATGGATTCGACAAGAGGTGGAGTCAGCGGTTTTTTGACCCGCTGGAGATGGATTGCCAGTTATTCCTCCAGTGCCATTTGTATAGTCTGTTGAGTCGGAAGGACGGAGTTGTGAAATGTTTGGCTCTTACGCACTTTCTGTTATTAACAGTCGACGCAGTAAGGACGTAGCAACCGCGTATTACGGGTTTGCGATTATTTTCCCGAGAAAATTAGGGAAACTCGGCAGACAGTCCAGAGACGATAGATATGTTGTGCGCATTTCCTATAGTTCTAGCAGTAAATAACAGGAAACGCCCATAATATCCCGGTTTAATCGTTGTCTAGGCAATTAGTAATCACAGAAAGTGCGTAAGAGCCACGGCCTTGAAGAAAAAGCGCAAACTCCACAAGAGACCAACCGCAATCAAACCAGTGGCGACGGACGCCATCGCCTTTTACTGGCTCGCGGTCTGGACCAATGGATGACCCATGCCCCACGGACCGTCATCACCCACTAAACCATCGATTCTGACTCAAGGAGGAGAAATTTAGGGCGGGTAAGAAAAGTGCCTCAGCGTGGAATCCATCGCAGGGAACAAATCCCAACCAAGCGCAGCTTATTCGGCACTGAGTGCAGTGCAACGTACTCCTTGATGAACGAGGGTAAGGTAGGCAAACGGGGTCGGCGCCAGTATCCGATCCTTAATGCCGGGTATATAGCCCAGAATTAGCTCATGCCAAGAAAACGCAGACCGAGGGGGATAAACGCCTGGTCGTGGATGGTTTCGACAGGAAAAATCTGGCCAATAGGGCGGTATGCGATCTATCGGCTAGCGATAGCGCTGACCGATAAGCAAGATGGCGGCAGAACGGCCACCACTCGACAAGTCTCCGAGTTCGGCGAGTTGACAGTCTCCCCCATTAAATAAGGCGTGCGCGATCCGCAACAACGTTTGTTGTTCTCGAGGAAACTCTTTGGCTACACCATGAATACCACCCCAATCGACCTGGCGATGGGGCAAGTCAACAAAGGGAGTCAAACGGGCACGCTGCTCATCGCTAAACAGGGGAAGAGCCAACGTATCGACGACCGCATTCCAAGCGGGCGCTTGTTTGACCCAAATATGAGGACCAATGATTTGTTGAGCCATGTGCATGATGCGGACTCCTTTCGAGATTCTCGGCGGATAGGTTTCATATTGATTATGGCGTATTATGACGCGTACCGCTAGTTTACTCGGCGAATTGGAAAGGATTCACAGAAATTTTAGCAAACCTTGTCGGTTATTGGTTTAAAAACGGAACTCGAGTTGGCTGATGGGACGCCATGCTTGGGGGGTGGGATATGGTTGGGCAAGGCCATAGTGCTGCTGCAGTTTGGCTACTCGTTGGCTAAGCGTCTGACTATAGCTGGCCAGCGGATATTGCGAGGATCCAGGATAAAGGTTGCGGTAGGGTTCCAAGAGGTCCGGATAGTGGGTGACGATCCAGTCAAAAAAATAAGATTTCATCGTAGGGCTTAGGCGCAGGCGAGAGGCCATCACGCCGTCGACCAAGGCCTCGCTGGCACCCTTGAACAACCGGGCCAACTGCTCTTCCTGGTCGGTCAGATAAGGCAGGATGGGAGCGGCAAACAAAAGGGTGGGAATGGTATGCTGAGTTAACTCGGCGATGGTTTGGAGTCGCACCGAGGGCGGCGGCGCCCCGGGTTCGAGAACGCGCAAAAGGTCTCGGTTGATGGAGATGAGGCTGATATGCACGCGGATCTGATGATGGTTGGCTAACCTTTCGAGGAGGTCCATGTCTCTTAGAATCAAGGGGGATTTCGTAGTAATGGTGACTGCATGGCCGCTATCAGCGATGATTTCAAGGAGGCGCCGGCTGATTCGATGATGTCCTTCCAGCGGCTGATAGGGGTCGGTGGCAGTGCCCAGCGCAATCACGCGATCCAAGGGCAGACGGTTTACTTCTTGGCGAATTTGTTCGGGCGAGCGTTGCTTCACAAACAGTTTTTGAGAAAAGTCTTCGCCGATGTTGAGGTCAAGGAACAAATGGGTATCCCGTGCGTAACAATAGTGGCAGGCGTGGGCGCAGCCGCGATAAGGATTTACGGTCGCATCAAATCCATAGGGTGAATGGTTTTGCCGATTCAACAGCGACCGAGCTTGCCATTTTAATATCTCGCGCATAACCCACCTCAAAACACATGTTTACTATATCATCTCTGAACTGGGGACGGTTGTCAAACGCTCAGGGCTTCGGCTAGTCGCGGAAGACTGAGATCAAAACGCGATTGGGTGCCAAAATGATCACCTTCGAAGGGAGCGAAGTCGTGCCCGATCGCATAATTACTTAGTTTGCGGTGAAATAGCTCTGCACCGTATTGCAAGTGATACTGGTCGCTGAGGCCCACGTCAAAGTAGAAATATTGGAGTTGGCGCGCCCGATCTTGGATTTCGGGACGATCTATCAAAGAGAGGGGATCCCATGCCAGCCACCGCGGCCAGACCCTTGGTTGGATTTCTAAGGTGAAGGGATCGAGCGGCAAGTCGGCGTGGGGCGGGGGTGCGTTCATATTGGGGCTGTAGGCCATGGCCATCGCCATGAGATTGATAGCCGAGAGCCAAGACGGCGGTTTTTGAGCCGCGTTTTGGAACCGATGCCAAAAAGCTTCCAGCCCTCCGCACGCACGCAGTACTTCCAGTAGTTTGGGAAATTCGCTGAGGTAGCACCAAGAAAACCCCATGTCGGCCGCGTGAGCGGCAATGCCGTTAAACAGCGGCGGGCCGAGCAAGGCGGTGATGATGGCCCCATAGCCTCCCGACGAAGTGCCGGCGAGTCCCCGCCGACCGGTGGCATAGCGCGCCTCTACGGCAGGCAGCAGCTCGTGCCAGAGATAAGTCTGGTAACGGCCGATAGCTGGAGAATCGATGAATTGACTGCCGCCGACCGCGGTAAAGACGTCGGGTAATACGAAGCGTACCGGCAGCAGTGCGCCCGACTTTCGGAGGCGCGAGACCCGATCCATGAAATTCTCTTGCCAAGGCCGGAACGATAGAAATGCCGAGCCGGTGCTCATAAAACTGGCGAGCATCCAAATGCTGGGCAAGGGAGCATCGTCGGGATAATCGTCCGGCGTAAGCACCCAAGTCCTTCGGCGAGCGGGATCGGATAGCGGATTGTGAGCCAGGGTGGAGCTTACATGCCAGAAACTGGTGAGACGATACATCCCAATCCTCCTTTGGTATCTAGGACGTCCGAACCTGTTTTTGTTCCTCGGGCGGGGTCACATTTCTAAACGCAAACCAATAGGCGACGACATTGGCTCCCATAAATACGACGGCACCGAAAATGGGCACATTTAAGAAGGCGTCCATCAACGATCCGCCTATGGCGGGCGAGATCATGGAGGTCACCTGCGAGGGCAGTTGGCTAAAAGCCGAGATGCGGCTGCGATAGCGGTCATTGGAGACGGCCATGGTAAAAGATTGCCTGGCGGGCATACCAAGTGAATTGAAGGCCATGCGCAGCGCATAGGCGACTCCCGCCCAGGCAAATGTTGGTGCCCAGACCATTCCCAAGAGCATCAGCAGGCCGAGAGAACGGGTGACAGTCACAGTGCGGACGGAACCAAAGCGCGCGCTTAACTTAGCCGCGCCGAGATAGGGAATGGCCGAGACCAGATTGATGAGCGCATACAAAATGGCAAGCTCGCCGGGGCCTACGTGGTATCGGCGATAGAACCAATAGGTCAACAAGGGACCGAGAAATCCGAAGCCGAGGCCGTTGAGCGCGTTGGTCAGAGCCAATCGCCGAATCAGTTGCCAGGGCGAGATCGGCGGGGCGTCGGCGGTATCTTCAGGCGATTTCTTGGAAGGAGGAGTCTCTCGCAGAGAAAAACTGGCGACCACCATGATTAACGAAATCACCGCGGCCAGGGCGAAGAGGACATGGTATGACGGTAGCCAGGCCCAGCCGTGCCGATGGAGCACTGCCGGCAATCCGGCCACCAACGATCCCAAAGCCCCGGCCATCACGCCAATGAAGGAAATGCGTCCAAACGCCTCCGTGCGCCGTTCGGCGGTAACCGACGCGGCCAGTAATGGCTGCTCGGCCGGAAACACCGGCCCCCATGAGCCACCACTGCCCGCACCGCCGCCGCGACCCACTCCCCCGAGTCCACTGGCGAGGACGACTACCCAAAGAGCATCCGTCCACGACAAAAGGCCGGCGCCGACCACGGATAACAGGCCTAATAAGATAATGATGGTGCGACGTCCCCAAAGGTCTCCGCCGAAGCCCACTCCAACTACCAAGCCAGCCGTTAGCACGCCCGAAAAGGTGAGCGTCCAGCCGATGCGTGCAGCCGAGTATCCTCCGACGGCCAGATAAAGAGGAAAGGCCACCGTCAAAAACGCCGTGGTGAAGCTACGAAAAGCGCGGATGGTATACAGCCAAAATAAATTATGAGACATTATCGGCCCCCCAAACCAGCTTACGATTATTGTAACCCATCGTAAACTAAGCAGAGGCGTGCCGCCCCTCCTTATCCGACCCAGCGAAAAGTGACGAAGCGAGCCAGCATCCATAGCCCTAAGGGAATGGCGAGGAGAAAGTAGAGGCCCTGGGCCAAGCGGGAGCGGGCGAGTATCATACCCAAGGCGGGAAAGAGCGGAACGCTGGAAAGAAACAGCCGGGGAAACGACATCAAAGGCTCGGCCCGAGCTGGGTCGAATAAGGGCAGCATCAGAGACAGCCCGGTGTAAGCCAACCACTCCACGGGCAGCCGCCAGCCGATGAATAGGACCAAGCCAATCGCGGTGGCATAAAAAAGAAAATTCCAGCTGTTGATACTGATGTTGGCCGCATGAGTGAAGGGGAGCCACACGTTGCCAGTGTGAAAGACTGCTCGTGCCCGCCAAGCCGAATGAAATCCTCGAATCAGGGTGAGCCAAGGCCAGCCGCGGTGTCGACCCCAAAGGTATTGGACCCGTTCGAACATCAGCGGGTGTCCAAAGCGAAGCCACAAAAACCCCATGTAACTCAATAAGCCCAAGGGGGTCATCAAGAGATAGGACCAGGGTTGAGGAGGCGTTAGGCCCGTTCGGCGATGGCGGATCATGGTCCCGGCCAAGGCTACGGCCAGTAGGATGCCGTAAATAGAAACGGCGCTGGCGACGCCTGAAAGCACCGCCGATGCCGCATACGCACGGCGCTGTCCACAATAAAGGGCGGCGGTGGCCAAGGCAAAAAAGAGGGACTCGGTATAGACCGCACCGTAGAAAAACGCCGTCGGCCAGGTGATGCAAACGATTATGGTGTACCATGCAGTGCGCGGCCCATAACGGTCCGAGGTCATCTGCCAAAGGAAGACCAGACCCACCACAAATGCGGTCCAGGACAAAATAACGCCGGCCAAGACGGTGGCCCCCAATCCCGAGATCAAGAGGGGATAGAGCGGGAAAAAGGCCGTAGCCTCGACGCGGCCATGATATCCCAAATGGGCGATGGATAAATACCAAAGCCCGTCCCAGTTCGACCATAGGCGAAGGCCAGGAATCCAAGAGGAGGCAGAAAGAAGGCCGCGAGGGATTCGCGGATAGGCGTGGGGCAACAGTCGGTAGCATACATAGCCCAAGATCCAGTCGCTGAGACGTGTGCTGATGGCTATCGCAATGATGGCGAACGGGCGTCTGCCGCCTAGGGACGTTTCTCCCCAATGATGACGCCGCCGCCTTATCCCAGTGGCCACCAGAGATTCCCTCCCTTGTCTACCAGAGTGTCCTCTGTTGACGGTTATATGCGGCTCTTCCGGCCCAGTTGGCATCGACCGGATCCGAATCATCTCAGTCATTTGCCAGACGTGGGTGGCATTTTTGTCGAGATTTCGCTACCATCGGGGGAGATTTAAGGGTTGTTTTGACTTCAATCCATTACAGTGAGTAAAGAAGGATGACCATCTATGTCTGATAACAGCAATCAAGTCCTGGGCGAATTTAGGTATCATCAAGCCAAGCAAGAATATTTCTCCACGGAAAATGTCTATTGTGCGTCCCATCTTCGCGGCCATAAGTCCTTGGACCCGATAGTTCATCATTATTTGCTTGATTCGGAAAGGGTGGTCGCCGAGGCGGATACCAAGCTGGCGGCGCGTTCAGTCCAGTTAAACCAGCATGAGACCTATGAACTGACGGATTACCTGTTTCGCATGCTGCGCGATGAGAAGGGTCGAAGCGTTCAGGATCGCTACTTGGATGAAGTGGGCCCCGACCTGTCCGAGTCGGCTCAGATCTTAGCTCGAAATCGCCGTCAGACGTTCCCTTCGTTATGGCAAGTGACGGATGTGGAATCTTCCCCGGCGTGGCTTGGTGTAGTCAATCTTTTGGACGGGCGTCAGGGTCAGGTGCTCGTGGGCCCGTCCGATGAAGGCCTGAGACGGCTGCACGGGTTGTTGTTTGGGGACTTGGTTGCCGTGGATGAGGGTCTGGTGCCGGTGGGCGTGGTCTATTTGGGCCAGCCCGGAGATCGTGGCTTTTTATTGGATGCCATTTCACGCAGCGAGTCTCAGGCTCGAGCGGCAGGGTTAGTGTCGAGTCAAGAGGAGTTTTTGCGATGGTACGAACCGGCCATTCGCGGAGCGATTCGGGTGCTGAATGGATTGAGACCGGAGGGCGTGTCTTCGACCTATCTTCCCGCGTTGGGGCGAGCCGATTTGGGACCGAGGATGGCAGAACTGTTTGACCGGCCGTTTAAAGTGTCGGCCGATTTCAAATGGCCGAGTCCGGGGGTTCACTTTGGCGGAGCGAAAAGTGCGGCCACAGGGGTAGAGACCATCCACCGGTATTTTCTGACCGATCCCGGGGCCTGGGCCAAAGCCCTATCGGAAAGTCCGGACTTTCAACTGTATCGCGCAGGCGAATCCTTCGGCTGGTGGTATGGAGGAGACGGTATCGAATTTTTTTCCGAACGGCTGAATGTTGAGGCAGAGGCTCATCCGATTTTGGCCGACATTCGCTTTGAAAACGCGGTGCAAATGACGGCGCGCGTTTTTTCTCCGCGAATCTTCAAAACGTTAGAACCCCTGTTGCGGAAATTGGCGCCCAAGGGCCAGGTGTTGCCTAAAGCCGTGGCCGAGGTTCAGGAGCTCGGTCCGCGCTTGCCCATCTACCAAACCCACGCGGAGAGCCGGGGCTATCTCGTTCAGGCTCCCAAGCTGGGACGAAGGCTGAGCCCAGAAGAAACCGTGATGGTCGACGAAGAATGGCTGATTACTCTCATTGTGCAAACCCATCATCGATGGGCAGGGGGAAGGACGCTCGATGAATTAGCCGAAATCGGAGCCGTTTCGGCCATTGAGGACTATCTGAATCAAATCGAGTATTTATCGGTCGGCACCAACTATTACAACGGAGTCATAGCGCATTTGAGACAGCGCTTTTTGGCCGAAAACAACCAAGGATAATCATCGCTGGCAAGCATTGCCAACCTGGCAAGGCAGGGAATTGAGGGGAAGGCGGGGAAGTGGTGTAGAGGAGGTGAATCATGCATTGGTTAGCGAAATTACCGTGGGTAGTGACGTCGTGTCTCTTCTTGGGACCCCGGCTCGGCACCCTGACCTCATCGGTGACGACATCCACGGTATTCCCGCTCCATGTCTCAGGCCGAAGTCTCAGAGGACCCGAAGGCCAAGTCCCCTGGTTTCGGGGAGTCAATGTCAACGCTCTAGTAGCGTACAACCCGCATTTCCCGGAGGCTGTGGGCGTCAATGCCAGTGACTTCGCTGAGATGCATGCGTTAGGCTTCAACTTGGTGCGCCTGCCGTTGTCATTAAGTCGGCTGGAACCTCATCCTGGGCAGTTTAGCCCAACCTATCTGGCCGCCATAAGTCAGATCGTGGATTGGGCGAGTGCCAATGGAATTTGGGTGATTTTGGATTTGCACCAAGATCGGTATGCAGCCAGCTTATATCCCGGTGAAGCCGATGGATTCCCCTCGTGGATGGTGAAAACGCTTGGGCTCAAAACCACCCCGATCCTTGGCGATATCACCGATCCGGCCGTGCAAGGGGCCTTTACCAGCTTCTGGCTGGATCGCCCCGTCGACGGCCATGGCTTGCAATATTACTATGCCTTAGCTCTCAAGCAATTGGCCTCAAAATTCGCCCAGAATCCAGCGGTTGCCGGGTATGATGTGATGAACGAACCCAATCCAGGATTTTTCCCTCCCCTTGCATTTGCCTCCACGGTCCTTTTTGCGTTTTACCACCGGGCCGTGGCTGCGATTCGTTCCGTGTCGTCGTCGCAACCGATCTTTTTGGAGCCGGATGTGGTCTCGATGATGGTGGGTTACCAAGCATGGCCTCAGCGGGGATGGTTTCGCCAAGGCATCGTATTCGAGCCACATATGTATACCGGAACCTATCGCGGACTGAATCTCTCACATTTTCTAAGTACGCTGGAAGCGCATCTGGCCACGCCCATGGTTCGAGCGAACTTGACGCCGTGGAATGGCACCGTGGCTTCGCTGACCATCGCGTATCGACAGGCGCAGAGTCTGGCATCGAGGGAGGATGTACCGTGGCTGGTCGGTGAGTTTGGAGACAGTCCGACCGCCGGCGGCAACGCGTGGCTAAAAGACGAGATCCGCCTGCAAAACCTCTATGCCGTCGGTGGCTTGTTGTGGCTTTGGCAAATTCGTAGCGGCAGTTATCCCTGGGGATTGGTTGAGGCTGATGGCACCTTCGGCGCGGACCCGGAACGAGCGCAAATCATGGCCTCGCCACATCCTTTGACGGTGGGCGGAACGCCGATGCAAAGCCGATTTCAGTTTAGCAACCGGGTCTACACCTTCCAATATCGAGCGCTAAAAAGCCAGGGAGCGACGGCGGTGTATCTTTCCGGGCTGACTTATCCCGATGGATTTCATCTGACAGTGAGTCCTGCCAATCTCCGCGTGACCCAGAGCGTCCAAACATTTAAGAACTCCCAGTTGAACTTGCCGGCGACGAGGCTAACCATCCCTGCTACCAATGGAATCGTGAAGATTTCGATTACACCCGCCGACTAGCCGATTCATCCGACAGGGACAATCGGACCGGAGGAAGGGGCTACACGTAGACGGTAGTCATGATACACTAGCGAAAACGGCAAGGTCTGCCAATTCGATGGAGTGTTGCAAGCATGCGGTTGATTTCGCGATGGTTGACGGCAGGATTACTCGTGGTGGCCAGTCTAGGTGTCGGGAGTTTAGTCCAAGCCTCCCCGGGTACGGTGGCTGGGTTGATTCCCAGCGCGGGCCAATGGACCGCTTCAGATGGCATCATAGACGCCACCGACCTCAATCAAACCACCAATTTGGTGAATCAATATGCGTATCAAGTCAATCATTACCCTAACCCGACGCTGTTGTCGGTGGAGTTTAATATCGGCGCGCTGCCGCAGTCAGGGAAATACACGGTGGGTCTGGTCGATCACTCAGCGGCCAATGGCAACGGGCAATACAAATGGTCCTTGGATGTGACCAACCAGGGACTGGAACTGATCAATGACGGCTTTCAGGTGGTGAGCCGCATACCTTATAAAGTACCATTGCATCGTTGGGTGTCAATGGAACTGTTGGTTTCGGACAATGTGCTCGATGGACGAGTGTGGACAGGGTCAAAACCACCTGCCGGGTGGCAGATTACGGGACGGTTTTTTCGTGGTCTAGCTCGAACCCAGCCAGACGCGGGACTATATGCGGCCCATGCCGATGTCCAGTTCCGCCAATTTCAGATTCACCCGCTGCAAACCGTGGTCACCGCCGATCCGACCGCAGCGGCCGGCATGTATCCGGCGAGCGACCCGCCTTCGTATGTAATTCATGTCGAAAATGGAGAAAACCGGCCCTTAAACTTAAGCTTGGTCGGCCAGGTGGTCGACGCGGACGGACAGCATTGGACCGTGCGTCGTGCCATTCATATCGCTCGCGCGCACAGTCAATCGTTTAATGCTCGGTTGCCGGTGAGCCATTTGGGCTGGTATGGGGTTCAGTACAATTTAATCAATCAGGACACCGGACAGGTGCTGGAATCTCTACCGCAAATGGGCTTGGCTCTGATTCCCCCCGCGCTCAATCCGGGAAGTACTCGCATCGGCATGAATATTAGTGTGGTCTCTTGGTATTTGAGCCCCAAGGTGCGGCAACAAGACATTGCGCTAGAGTTTTCGACCTTGGCCGACCAAGGGGTGCGTTCCGTGAGGCTGGAGTTTGATACCAATTTATTGCCCGATTGGTCGATTTATGATCCGATGATGGCAGCAGCGCATCATCATGGCATGCAAGTGCTCGGCATCTTAAACTCGTGGCCGACGGGGAAAAATCCCTTTGATCCTGCCGATCACATTACCTTTGCCGCCGCCGTTAAGGCCTATGAAGCAGGAGTGCGGCAAATTGTCGAGCGCTATCGGCCGGGAGGGCTGCTGGCCCAAGCACACGGATGGGGAGCCTATGGCATCACCGATTGGGAAATCTGGAACGAGCCGTCGATTCCGTCGCGCTGGGGCGGCAGTATGACCCAGTATGGCGAGTTGGTCAAGGCCACGGCGGCTACGGTAAGAGCCATTGAACCCAAGGCCTTTTTGTTGGAATACGCCCATGATGATAAGACCGTCTACCAGGCCTCGGGGGATGTTTTCAACGGCCTGGCGATCCATTATTATCCTGGCAAACCAGCACCAGAAAACACCACCTTCCCGATTACCAATGCGGTGTTTCACAATTTGTCGTTTCTCCATCAAGCAGGCTTGCCGCCCATTTTGTGGATGACCGAAGTCGGTTGGAATACGCAATGGGTCAGTCCGATCCAGCAAGCGGAATATTTGGTTCGCGCCAGTTTCGAGAGTCTCAGTGCGGGAAGCGGACCGGTCTACTTGTTCATCCAAAATTTTCTCAATAGCGGGATGGGTGACCAACACTTGAACTTCACGCCAAAACCTGCATTCTCCGCGGTGTTGACTGCGATACGCATGATTCGCGGCTACCATCCTGACCTGATTTGGAGTCATGGCAACTACAGTGGCGAAGTATGGACCAATGGCAAGGACCTCCGACTGATGGTGTGGAATGATAAGACAGGTCGGGTAACGGTCTCGTCTCCGACGATTGCGGGGTTGCAGAAAGTCAACTGGATGGACGATGTGGAGTCGGCTAAAACCCTCTTGGTATCTGCTGAGCCTACTTATCTGACCGTTCCCAGTCAGGGCCAGGCGCTAAGTCACTTAAAGAGATGGTTCAATCAGCTTTAACCGCTGACCCCATTGGTTTCATAGGAAGCCAACACGGTGGTGGAATGGCCGCTCGATTCGCGCTTGGCGACGACCTGGCCATTGACTAAGATTTCGAGAATCAGATGGCCCGACGGGGATAAGCGATGAATGCGCACGTCCAGATCGCCCTGCTGCGGCATGGTGTAAAGATGCGGCGTGGTGCCACGGATATTTGCGCTGGCCGCAGACCCGCCTAACGTGGTGACTGCCCACGCCCCCTGGTAATGGAGGCCGGGGGTGCCGCTGATGCGAATGCGAAGCGTAGGGGCGTCCGCAGCTAGTTGAGGACCGCCAGCCAATTCTGGCAGCGAAAGGGCGGTGATGATTCCGGTGATGACGACGGCTCCGCCGACAAAGGCAATGAGTAGTCGAGGACCACTGGGTCCAGATCGCCACACGCCGGCCCCGATAAGCAAAATGATTCCAATGGCAATAATCACCATGCAAGCCGCCGCCTTTTGCGTTAAGAAACGCAGGAACTGTGTTGCTACGGCCATTATAACCGATGGCAGGGGAAAGCGCGGGTGCGTCCGCACGGGTTTTCCGGTGGACGACCACCATCGGGTCAAAATGCGCAGAAATTGAGCGAGGATTTGGATAGAGCCGTAAGAACCGGCGATGAGGATGGGACACCCACCCTTGATCCCCGATGAGAAGGATTATAATGAAATCAAGGAGGGATGGATCATGTTGTTTCGAAGACGAGCGAGGACCCCGATGTGGGTGTGGTTGCTGGCGCTGTTAGGGCTGCGCCAGGTAGTGCGCGGTTGGACGACCGCAGACGGTGGTGCTTCCGGTGAGTGGGCCGAGAAGAATGCAAGGTTCCGGGAAAAGATTCGGGAAGCGTTCATGGTCTGGAAGGAGCCGGCAGAGAATCCGGCGCCGGATGAAGAATCCTAGGCGAATCTGGCAATGGCTCGGGGCGGTGGGCGCGCGTCCTGAGGACTTGGGCCGTTTTTGCCTTGGCTTGGTCCTTTTTCCAGGATTCTCGAAAGATCGCTCGCGCCAAACGTCGTCAGCATCCAGAGCAAGCGGCTCGCTATGAGCGAGACATTTACCGCGCTGGCGGCGAAAGGTTTCGACGCGAGGCATTTCGGTTGGGCGGTCTGATTATTAAAGTCGGTCAATTTTTGAGTGCCAGGACCGACGTATTGCCGTTGGACTTTACCCGCGAGTTGGCTGTGCTGCAGGATCAAGTCCCGGCCGCGCCTTGGACTCAGGTGGAAGCGTTGCTGGATGCGGCCTATGGCGGCGGTTGGAGGGTGGTGTTTTCCGAGTTTGATGCGGACCCCTTGGCTGCCGCCTCTCTGGGTCAAGTGCACCGTGCGCGCCTGGCGGAATCCGGACAATGGGTGGCGGTGAAGGTGCAACGCCCAGGTATTTTGGATCTAGCTGCGACGGATCTGAGCGCGCTGGGTTACATCATGCGGGCGATCTCGCGGTGGACCAAAGCCGGTCGACGGATTAATGCCGAACGCTTGTTTGAAGAGTTTCGAATCCTGGTGGGCCAAGAACTAGACTATCTGCATGAGCAGCAAAATCTAGAAGCGTTCAGTCAGCATTTCGCTGCGATTGACGATGTCCGGGTACCTAGAGCCTATCCTGATTACACCCGACCCAAGGTGCTGGTGATGGAGTTGGTCGAGGGCGTGAAGCTCACCGACGCCGAAGGATTAAAGGCGTATGGATTAGATCCCAAGCGTTTGGCACGAACCTTGGTGACTACATATTTTAAACAGATCATTGTCGACGGCTTGGTGCAAATCGATCCCCATCCTGGCAACTTTTTGGCCGATGCACAGGGTCAACTGGTGCTCTTGGATTTTGGCATGTGCGGAGAAATTCCAGCGACACAGATGCCCTATGCGGCTAAATTAATTCAAGGGGTCTTGGCTAAAGACGCGCAGCAGGTGGTTCAGGCCATCGCAGGACTCGGCTTTATTCGGCCCGAGGCAGATGCCCGTTTGCTCGTCCGTTCGATGAACGTCTTACTGCAGCAAGTGGGCGGCGTCCAATTGGAACCGGGGCCGGTGTTGAATCAGGCGGTGGCCGATTTCCAAGACTTTTTATATCAAGAGCCTCTCGAGTTTCCCGCCGAGTACATGTTTTTGGGCCGTGCGATTGGCATGCTGTTTAGTCTGGTCAGCCAGTTGGACGATAGCGTGGATTGGCTGGACCTGGTCAAAAAAGAAGCATTGCCAATGATTAACGCCAAGAGTTTTGCGGTATCGGGTTGGCAGGCGCGGATCGGCGAGTGGGTCGGTGCGCTGTTGGGGGCGGAGGCCGAGACCGCCACGCGGGTGGTTTTGGGTCGAGTCGGCGAAGAAATGGGAAGGCTGGGAAGGCTTCCCGCCAGCTTGGAACGGGTGTTAAATCAGATTGAAGCCGGTGGAGTGAAAACGGAACCGGCGTGGACGCCGATGTTAAGACGGGTAGACCTGCTGAGTCAAGAAATGCGGCTATTGATTGACACCGTATTTTGGGGGGTGGCTTTCTCGGGATGGCTATTTTGGTCGCGCTCGCATGCGGCCATCAGTCCTTGGTTGTTGGCGGCCAGCATCGTTGCGGCCGTGTTTTGGCTTAGAGCCAGTCTGAGTTTGATCCGCATGCGAAGACGGATGCGGCCGCGGCGAATCGGTCGAGATCCCAGATCCAGACCCTGATTGGACCAAGAAAGGCAGATCGATTAAAAGAGGAGATGGATCAAATAGAGATGGAGGGAACGCCCATGGAGGAGTACCACCCAGGCTTGGACGGGGTAATCGCTACCGAAACCGAGGTCTCGTACTTAGACCTCGAGGCAGAAAGCATTGTGATTCGGGGATATGACCTGATCGAATTAGCCGAGCGGGTGTCGTATCTCGACGTAGGCTATCTGCTCTGGCACCGAGAACTGCCGACGCCGCAACAACACCGGCAGTTAGCCACTGACTTGATGCAGGCCCAGTCCGTGCCCGAGGCGATAGGTCAGATCTTCCGGCAGTTGGGACCACAGGTCCACTTGATGGATGCGCTGCGTACGGGGATTTCGGCCCTGGCGGCCTCAGATCCCGATGTGGCCAGGGCCGAGAACGTCGATCGCGATCGGCAATTGATGAGTCTCTGGGCAAAAATGTCGACGTTAGTGGCCCAAAGCTACCGCGTCAAAGCGAAATTGCCGTTGCTCGAGGAGCGTGTTGACCTCGATTATGCCGCGAATTTTCTGTGGCAGATCACCGGCTGGGAACCGACAGCGTTAGCCAGCGAGATATTTGACAAGCTATTAACGCTTTATAGCGAACACGAAATGCCAAATTCTACATTTTGTGCCCGGGTTATTGCTTCGACGTTAGCCGATCCGTATGCCGCCATGACCGGCGCTGTAGCCTCTCTGAAGGGACCGCTGCATGGGGGTGCTAACGAAGAAGTGATGCACATGCTGGAAAAGGTGGGCCGCCCTGAAGCCATGGCAGCCTACCTAAAGGCGCGTCTTCAGGCTAAAGATCGGATTATGGGATTCGGGCACCGGGTTTATATGCATCGCCCGGATCCACGGGCAGTTATGATGAAGACTTTGTTGGCGCGTTTAGTGGAAGAAAAAGGGGGCGGCGACCTTCTCGCGATGTGCCAGATTGGTGAGGACGTGATGCGTCAGGAAAAGGGGCTCTTTGCCAACCTCGACTATTATGCGGCCCCGGTTTATCATTTGTTGGGAATTCCCACGGAGTTGTTTACTCCCATCTTTTTTGCCGCGAGAACGGCCGGGCTTTGCGCGCATATTCGCGAACAGTATGCCAACAACAGGCTCTATCGGCCACGGGTTCGCTATCTGGGACCGCGAGGACTCAGAATGGAATCAGGATCAGGCTCAATTTGAATCGAAGAGGTGAGGGGATGGATTGGGAGTACGACCAAGTCATTCAAGACATTGCCGACTATGCTTTGTCTGAAAGGACCTTCAGCGAGTTGGCCATGCAGACGGCTGGCTGGGTCTTGATGGATGCCTTAGGTTGCGCGGTGCTGGCTTTAAACCATCCTCAGTGCGTCAACCTGCTGGGAGGCTTGGCGCCAGGAGTCGAGGTGGTGAACGGAGCCCGGGTGCCTGGAACGCGCTTCGTGCTCGATCCGGTCGAAGCGGCGTTCAATCTAGGCACGATGATTCGATGGCTAGATTATAATGACACCTGGCTTGGGTTGGAGTGGGGGCACCCGAGTGACAATATTGGGGCTATTTTGACGGTGGCTGACTGGGTGAGCCGCACCCAGAGAGAGGCTCCAGTGCGGATTGAAGAGGTCCTTCGGGCGATGGTGAAGGCACACGAAATTCAAGGCGTGTTGTCGCTTTCCGTCGGCCTGAACCGGGTCGGATTTGACCATGTGTGGTGGACTAAGGTTGCTTCGACCGCGGTGGTTGCCACGATCTTGGGCGCCGATCGGAGCCAGGTAGTGCAGGCGGTATCGCAGGCATTCATCGATGGCGGCAGTCTTCGCACCTATCGCCATGCGCCCAACACCGGCAGCCGAAAATCTTGGGCTGCCGGTGATGCCGTGGCTCGCGCAGTGCGTTTGGCACTGATTAGCATGCGGGGCGAGATGGGCTATCCCACCGCGCTCAGCGCGCCGACGTGGGGGTTCGAGGACGTGGTTTTGCACGGGGAGACTCTCCGTCTGGATCGGCCGCTTTCAGATTACGTGATGGAAAATGTCCTCTTCAAGGTCGCCTATCCCGCCGAGTTTCATGGTCAGACGGCCGTTGAATGTGCCATCGCTTTGTATCCCGAGGTGGCCCCGCGCCTCGATCAGGTAGAGCGAATCGACATTGAAACCCAAGAGTCAGCGATGCGGATTATTAATAAGACCGGGGTGCTCAAAAACCCCGCCGACCGCGATCATTCCCTGCAATACATGGTGGCGGTAGGACTCGTGTACGGCGAAGTGACAGATCGCTCCTACGGCCAGGAGATGGCGGCGGATCCTCGCATTGACAGGCTCCGGGCGAAGATGGTGGTGGTGGAGCGGCCAGAGTATTCCCGAGAATATTTGGAGCCTGCGCACCGTTCCATCGCGAACGCGGTCCAGGTTCATTTTTCTGATGGCACTTCGAGTGATCGAATAGAAATTCGATATCCTTTAGGCCATCGTCAGCGTCGGCAGGAAGCTTGGCCGCGTCTCCTCGAGAAATTAGCGAAGAGCGTGGGCCACTTGCCTACCGATCAGCAGCGAAAAATCTTGGCCTTGGCCGAAGAGCCGAAGCGCCTGGCTGAGATGAGCGTCGAAGCGTTCGTGGATACCTGGCTACCTGCGAACACGGTATAGCCAAAGTAGTCAGGAAAGTGAGGAGAGAAGCGATGTCCTGGTTCATCGAGCACGCCAAAACGCAAAGGGAGCTTTCAATTGCATTTCGCGAACGGATGACGGCCGGTCCGATTCTGGTGTTGCCCGGAGTCTATGACGGGCTTAGCGCATTGCTGGCCCGTCAAGCGGGCTTTATTCAGGGGCACTATCTATCGGGGGCGGCATTGAGCGCCAGCCAAGGTTTGCCCGATTTAGGGATCATCGAGTCCGAAGAAGTCAGCCGCCGAGCCAGGGAAGTGATTCGGGCCAGTCAGGTGCCTCTGCTGGTGGACATTGATACCGGCTATGGGGGCGTGCTAAACGTCGCCCGGGCCGTGTCTGAAATGGTGGAAGCGGGCGTGGCCGCGGTCCAAATCGAAGACCAAGAAATGCCTAAAAAGTGCGGGCATTTAAGTGGGAAACGCTTGGTGTCGGCAGCGGAGATGTGTCAAAAGGTAGAAATGATTCGCCGGATTGCGCCAGACTTGGTGGTGGTAGCCCGCACCGATGCGCGCAGCGTGGAGGGGATGGACGCCGCCATAGAGCGCGCGCGACAGTATCAGTCGGCGGGAGCAGAGGCTATTTTTGTGGAAGCCCTCGAAAGCCGAGAGGAGTTTGCGTTAGCTGCCGAGAAAATTTCAGCACCTTTATTGGCCAATATGACCGAGTTTGGTCGCACCCCATATCTTAGTGTCGACCAGTTTACTGACCTGGGATATCGGCTGGTCATTTTCCCCGTAACTGCGCTCAGGGTGGCTGCGTTGGCCATGGGGGAGCTGTACCAGACGCTAAAGCAAGCGGGCAGCCAAAAGGATTGGATTGACCGGATGCAGACCCGGCGCCAGTTGTATGACCTCTTGGGCTATGAGCGCTATGAGGCACTGGATCGCGATATCGCTCAGAGCGTGTTGCCCACCTTTGGCGGTGACTGAGAGATCTCGCAGCACGTCCTTTGGCGATTTTCTTGACCTTGAAATCCGACGCCGGTGCTCTGGGCTGAGAGGCGAAGACGGGGGATGGTTTAAGAACGAACAACTGGGGCAATCGTTCAGAATAGAAAGGGTGTCAAGGCCTTCCCAACGACTCGATAGGGGCGGCCTTGGCTTGATTAGGGCTGGATCAGCCGCCACCCGCTGCACCCCAGGCTATTGTTGAGGGCCGTTCTCGTGAGCATGCTAAGGGCAGGCCAGTCAAGGGTGTGAGGAGCGATCCAGTGACGTGGGCCTCGTCCTCTGGAACGCCAATAAATTTCCCGTAGTCATTCGACAGAAGATGATCGCACTCGTCCCCCCGTAATCGCGCGGGCGGCTTCGAATAGGTGAGGGGAGGCGAGTTTTGACGGAGTTTCCAGATTGTTGTCGGCAGGTTTGGATGACCGATTTGCGCTTTAGCTGTTAAAATAAGATGAGAGACAAAGGGGGAGGGCCACTATGCAGCGGTTGGATGAGGAACACCGGTCAGGTAAATGGTTGAAGACTCTCGATGCGCGGCTCCGTCCTGCCTGGGCTAAGATGGTTCGTGAAGCACCAGTTGAGGCCTCCGGATTGTCAGACCTGGGACCGAAAGATCCGTATGCCGAGCATCTTGGCATTCGCTTTACGGTCATTTCGGAAGAAGCGGTGTCGGCTGAATTGGTGGTAGCGACGCGTCATCTGAACTACCAAGGTAGCGTTCATCCTGGCGTATTGTTTACGATGGCGGAGACGGTACTCGATCGAGCTAGCAACAGCCATGGGGTGGCCGCCAGCACGCTCGATGTGAGTGCGTCCTTTGTCGCTCCGGCGAAAGTGGGGGATAGGTTGACGGCAACCGCCTACGAAGCGGTTCTTCGGCGAAGAACCGCAGTGTATACGGTAAAAGTGTTCAACCAACACGACGACATGATCGCGATGTTTCAGGGTACCGCAATTCGCATGGCTTAATCCGACAAATCGGCCCTATCAATCCGAGGACGAAGGTGGGCGTGGCGAAAAAAAACATTGCGGCCGGATTGCAACAGCGCGGAGTAAGGAGCGGTGCCTTGGGCGACTTTAAGGTACTGTTCGATAATGGAAGGATTTTCTAAAAACAGCTTACTCCAAAATCCTGGAAATGGGTAAAATAGCCAACCGATCTTGGCGGCTGAGCTTAGCTCAGGCCAAAGCGTTTGCTTTAGCTTTTGATCATATAAGTGGAGTGGACTGTCATTTTCGGCCGCGTCTCGGATTGCTTTGGCAGAGAGTGTCGCGCTGAGCAAGGCGGAATAGATGCCTTCGGCGGACAGCGTATCCATCAGCCCAGCGGCGTCGCCGACTAACAGAGCTCTTGGCTTGGTCAGGGTGGCGAAATGGTGTCGATAGGGCAGAGGGTGCGCGAGAATCTCAATCGGCGTCGCCTGAGCGCCCAATTTTTGATGGATCCAATCTTGAAGTAAAGCGCGCAAGGGCAGACGAGCGGCGCGGAACGAGCCGACGCCGACATTCAGGACCGGACGACGGGGGATGACCCACGCGTATCCCCAGGGATAGTGGGCGATGCTAATCGTCACCGAGTTCTTCCATTGTTCATAAATCTCAGGCGCAACCGCGATTTCTGCCTCTAGTGCCGCCCCGTTTTTAGGCCGACTCAGACCCAACAACCTTGCGCTGATACCTCGTCCACCGTCGGCACCAATGAGATATCGGGCATGGTAGGTGCCGTGACTGGTGCGTACCTGATACCCGGAAGAGTCGGTGTGCTCTTGGATAGCGACGACCGCTTCGCCGGTATGGATGCGGGCTCCCGCCCGCTCGGCTTGACTGGCCAGCCATTGGTCAAACGACGCCCGGTGAACGATATGGCTGTATGGCCTCTCGGTATGAACGGAGCGCGAAGATTCGGTGCCTCGGCCTTCGAAGATCCACTCTGTGGGCTGGGCGTGGATATAGTCCGAATAGCCGGGCGGCAAGAGACTTAAGGCGCGGGTGGTAAGACCGCCTCCACAAGGCTTGACCCGGGGAAAGAACTCCCGATCAAACACCGTCACGTCGAATCCGGATTGGGCTAATATTCGGGCGGCGGTACTACCGGCTGGGCCCGCCCCGACCACAATGACATCATTCACGGCATGATCTCCTTCCGAGTTTGATCTTGATTGATGCTTCTCGCTGCGCCAGTAACCGCCGATGGCAAAGTAGGCTGATCCTCTGCCTCGGCCAGCAGCTCGTCTACGCTCACCCACTCGTAGTCCAGAGCGCGGGAGACCTCGATGAGATACGGTAGCGCATCGATGGTGCCGGGAGCGTGGGCTCCGGTGTGCTGCAAGATGATGGAGCGAAGCGAGAACATTGGCTGCGATTTTAGGCCCTGAGATCCCTTGCCAATCTTGGGAGTCCACATCCCACAGGACCAGGTGGTATCCGAGCGACTGCAAATATTCGGCGAGACTTTGGTCGACGTCGCCGTACGGTGGACGGAACAACACGGGTCCGCGACCGACGACGGTTTGGATTTGTTGAAAGGTGGCGTTCACCTGCTGGCCGACGGCCTCCGGGAAGAGGGTCGAAAGATGGGGATGATCCCAACTATGGCTACCCACGCTATGTCCGTCTCTGACCATCCGTTTGAGGACTTCAGGAAATCGTTGCACCTGTTGACCCAGACAAAAGAAGGTGGCTCGAGCGTCGTATCGTTGAAGAATATCCAGAACCCGAACCGAAAAAATATCGTCCGGTCCATCATCGAAGGTGAAGGCAATGTGTTTTTTTGTATGGCTAGGTGTCGACAACTAAGTCGTCCCCTTTTCTTCGGCATCGTGAAAACCCTCCTCCATACTATAACGAATTTTCGACAAGCGAGTAACTCTTGGAAGTGGTCTGCCGAACCAGAGCCCCGATTGAGCTTGCCGATGGGAATCATCGCCATCGCATGGGGGGTGATCGCCAAAGGGGCGAGGCGTCGGGGTGGCGATGGGGCTAAGCCTCAGTGGGGCAACTGAGTGGACCGACGGGATCGGCATCATCGAGGATCATCGCGTCTCCCTCAATCGTTAACATCATCGCTGAGCCGATCGAAGCTTTAAACTGGACAACGGACCTAAGCTCGGCTCTTGCGCATCGACTGATATTGGTGCCGACTGATAGGTTACTTTGGTAGCGCATGAAGGTTTCCGGTCGCTGTGGTGCTGTTCGGCCTTGGATATATACCCTCCCAATGCTTCTGTAAGCCAAGACTTCTTAAACCAACAA
>DAHXNH010000182.1 GCA_027365485.1 Clostridiales bacterium | reverse complement strand
ACACGTCTTGAAGTGCGTGAGTGAAATGAATTTTAAAACCCGCACCGAGGTCGTGAGCTTTAGATCGAAACTCGTCTCGCTGACTTTTCACCCAACACCCCAAATCCAACACAACATCCATCCCGAGAACTAACACTCTTGCTGCAACCTCCCACATGAGTGATTCCCCGACAGCGTGTCGATCATCGTGCTGGGTTCGTTCGGCGTCATCCATTCCTTCCCCGAAGTCATGTCCAAATAAACGGATATGCCATTCATCGGGGGTGAGGCGAAGGGCATGGTGTGCCTTCGCCAGTTCACGATCCCGTGTCGTCTTACCACTGTACGGGAGTCCTACCATCAAGTGAAGCGTCGCCATGTGATTTCCGTCCCCTTACGTACAGTGTCTGCGCGTTAACGCACACGAAATTTCGGCTTGATCACTAATCTCTTGGGCGCTGGCCCAACGCGCGTCTTCTGCCGGGTAGTTGAAGTCCGCCGGATTGATCACCGTCGGTGGATTTGCGAGTTCCCACGCTATGGTAGCCTCTAGACCATCGTCCACGGCCACGCGTGCGTGATAGCCCAGTTCCGCTCGAATGCGAGAGGGGTCTAAGGTCCAATCCTGGGGTGGACTCGCCGATGACGCGTCGGTCGGCACAATAACTATTCGCCCTGCATATCCCACCACGTGGGCGATCCGTTGAACCCACTCCCATTCCGAATACGCGATGTCACTGACATGATAAAGGTGCCCCCGAGCTTGTTCGTTGGTCACGGCCAGCACCACGGCGTGAGCCACGTTCGCCACATAGGCTCGGGAAGCTCTCCATGCCGATCCGGGCGGATCCAAGACGATCACCGGACGACGGTCTACCACCATCCGTTTCAGGTAGGGAAACAGCCGATGCTGGTAATCTCGCGGACCATAGACCATCGGGAACCGCAACACCGTTCCGAGCACGGTGGAGTCATTCATGATGGTTCGCTCCACGAGGATTTTCTCATAATGATACAGGGGGTCGTTCTCTCCTTCGCTCTCATTCCGATACGGATACCACACCGAACGCAAAGCGCTGCCCTCGGTCAGAGGGGTCGGCTGGATCGGCCCGGGTTCGGTCCCGTGAATGCGACCGTAGGCCTGGTAGACATCCATACTGCTCGCAACCACCACCCGTCGCGCGACGCCGCGTACCGACTCTAGCAAGATTTGTGCATGGCGTTCGCTTCCTGCCACCATGTCGATGACGATATCGGGATTCCACTCATGCACCGAGGCGGTGAGGGTCTCCTGATCGCTGCGGTCGCCATGGAAATGGGGAACGCGGAGGAGTGCCGGGTGCTCCGTGATTCCGCGATGGAACACCGCCACCGACTGTCCCGCACTCGCCAGTTGTTGCACCACCCACGGGCCGATAAAGTGTGTTCCGCCCACCACGAAAACTCGCATCGGGTTCCTCCTCTGTTGGTTGGCCTCATGCGGGATACCCCACGCCTTACGATCTGTTCGACCACCACCTTTTTCGACCTGAACTCGTCAATATCCTGCGTAAATCGGTCATCGTGTTAAGGTCTGTTTATTACACGTTCATGGGTGCACACCAATGGTGTCAACTTAAGGGAAACTTCTAGTTGGTGCAATATTCCGAGTAAACCAACAACTACGTCTTGACAAAGACTGGACTGTTTTAACGAATTTTGCTATCCTCCTAACGAATTTAAAATGACAGGAGGAGGGCTTTCATGCTCACCAAAGTGCAGCAAATTTATGAGCGTGTCGCGGATAGACTGAAGGATCCAAACTTTCGCATCCGCTCCATCCAACGCCCCGAAGATTTCTCGCGTCACCGTAAATGGAGTTTTTCGTCTCTAATGGCCATGATTCTCAACCGGGTGGACCGCACGACCGCGGTGGAGGTGCAGCACTTTTGCAAGACGCATCTCGCTGACGTCGGACGCCTCACCAAACAAGCCTTTTCGAAAGCGCGGTATAAGATCAAGCCCGAAGCCTTTACCGCACTCAATCATACGGCGATGGAAGCCTTTTATACCCAAGGCGACTATCGCCAAGTGCACGGCTTTCTTCCGGTGGCAATTGATGGCAGCATCTTAGAAATCCCGAATACGCCCACCTTGCGAGAAGCCTTCGGGGCGATGTCGGATTTGGCCCGGGCGCGGATCTCGCATGCCTTTGACGTCGCCAATGGCCTCTGCCTGAGTGCCATTGGTGCCCCCTGTACCACGAGTGAGCGCGATCTGGCGCGACTCAACATTGCCGAGGTGCGCAAGATCCTGGGGACCCATTTTCGCATTTTGTGGTTGGAGGACCGCGGCTACCCGGCCTTCCCGTTCTGGATGGAGTTGGATAACGCGGGAGAAAAATATCTCATGCGTGTTCCCTCGACGTTTTACCCCGAAGAGTTTGGCCCTGTTGAGCGCGATGCGTGGGTGGGGATCACGGTCACGCCGGAGCGGGCCCGGGAGTTTGCCGCCCAGGGACATCCGGTGCCCGTGGGCACCGTACTGCACCTGCGCGTGATCAAGCTCCTCTTGCCCAGTGGCGAGACCGAAATTCTCGCCACCAATGTGTCGGCGCAAGAGTTGCCGTACGAAAGGGCTGGGGCGGTGTATTTCAGCCGTTGGGGTGTCGAGGTCCATTTTGATGTTCTCAAAAATCGGTTTGAGATCTCTAATTTTGCAGGCATTTTGCCGGCGGCGATTTATCAGGAGCATCAGGCTACCGTCCTTCTGGGCAATTTGTGTGCCTTGGCCGAGGCCGAAGCCCAGGCCTTGTGGGACGCCCAGCAAGCGGAGCATCCCGAGGACTATAAGTACGCACGGTATAAAATCAACACGAGTGTTTCGGTGGGACAGTGGAAGGATGCGTGGGTAACGATCATGCTCGCCGAGGATGCCG